>JAYTRF010000257.1:0-1615 GCA_043746375.1 Caulobacteraceae bacterium
CCCATTACGCCAAGCAGAAAGCCGAGCCGGCGACGGCCTAGGACCGGTGTTGTCCAAGGATGGCGGACCGCTGATCGTCGGCATTGGCGGGACGGTGCGGCCGGGCTCGACCAGCGAACGCGCCCTGGTCAAGGCGCTTGCGGTGGCGGAGGCTGCAGGTGCGAGAACGCAGCTCTTCGGCGGCGAGTTCATGGCCGGCCTGCCGATCTACAACCCGCAAGAGCCTGGACTGCACGCCGGGCGCGAGCTTTTCATAGAAGCGGTGCGCGCGGCCGATGGGGTCATCGTCGCCACGCCCGGCTACCACGGCTCTCTGTCCGGCCTGGTGAAGAACGCCCTCGATAGCCTGGAAGGGCTGCGCGAGGATTCCAGGCCCTATTTCGACGGCCGCGCGGTCGGCTGCATAGTTGCGGCGACCGGCTGGCAGGCCTGCGGGTCGGCCTTGGCGGCCCTGCGCTCGATCGTCCACGCCATGCGCGGCTGGCCGACGCCGCTGGGCGCGACCCTGAACACGGCCATGGGCCTCTTCGACACCGGCGGCGAATTCAGCGACCGCCGCGACGCCTGGCAGATCGAGACCGTGGCCCGGCAGGTGGTAGCCTTCGCCAAGGTGTGGCGGGGTTAGAACCGGCCCCGCGCCCCTTCAAGCCCCCTGCTTCTCGGCCTGCTTCAGGGCTTCGCCCGCCTCGAACGCTTCGCGCCAAGCCGTGCGTTGGGCGGGGGGCGGGGGAAGGGACTTGCCTTCGAGCGCCGCCTGCTCGGCGATCTGGCGGCCGAGGGCGACGACCGGGGCAATCTCATCATCGGCCAGCGGCTTCATGTACTGTTTGCGCTTGAACGCCGCCTCGACATAAGGCGCTAGATCTTCGGACTTTTTCTTCACCCGTTCGGCCTCGCGTTCCTTGAATTCGCCCATTACCTCAGCGGCGAAGAGTTCGAGAGCCTCGCAGATGTGCTCGTGCCGATTTCGGCCGCCCTGCTGGATGAAAGCCACCTG
Source organism: Caulobacteraceae bacterium (assembly GCA_043746375.1). Classification (GTDB taxonomy): domain Bacteria; phylum Pseudomonadota; class Alphaproteobacteria; order Caulobacterales; family Caulobacteraceae; genus Acaudatibacter. Next base: position 998 of record JAYTRF010000257.1, read on the forward strand.
ATCGACCCCGCAGGCGTCGAACTTGCGCAGATGCTCGCGCAGACCTTCCGGCGTGGCGATGCCGCCCTCCGCCGGAGCCTGGGAGGGCATGTTGGGCAACGCCGCCTGGAATTTCTCCCAGATGTCGGTGCGGCCGGGAACCTGGGCGCCGAAACCGTAGTGCCAGCCGAGCGCAAATTGGAAAAACCGAAAACCCTCCTGGAACCGCCGCCTCGCCTCCTCAACATCATGGTGCAGGCCGAATGAGGAGACCATGGCGATGTTGGGGTTCACCGCATGGCCGATGGGCACGCACTCTTCCTTGAAGATCCGATAATAGTCATCGACCCACTGTCTCGCCTCATTGGGATCGACAAAGGCGAAGGTCAGGGCGCCGATGCCGAGCCGCGCCGCCAGCTTTATGGTCTCGCGGTTCGAGCAGGCCACCCACAGGGGCGGATGCGGCTTCTGCACCGGCTTTGGCACGACGTTGCGTGTCGGCATGGAAAAGTACTTTCCCTCAAAGCCGGGGTACGGATCCATGGCCATCATGTTGGCGCACTGCTCGACCGCCTCGGCCCAGGCGTTGCGCTTTTCGGCCACCGGCACGCCATAGCCGCCAAGCTCCAGGATGGCCGA
>JAYTRF010000258.1:0-1855 GCA_043746375.1 Caulobacteraceae bacterium
CGAGGCGGCGAAAATGAATCCGAACGCCGCCCGCCTGGCGGTGGACGCCTGGCCTGGCGTCGGCAACTCGCTCATCGCCCCTGCCCCGCGTGCGCCTAGGAAAGACTTTGTTCCAATGATCGAAGCAGGGCTTGCCACCATTCGCCATGGCGGCGCAAGAACGTCGCGGCCGGGAGTCCATGACGGGCCACATGAGCCGCCGGGATGCTGTCCCAGCCGGTGTGCTCGACGGTGACGCGGGTCTGATCGCCGGCGGCGTCGAAGCGAACCTCGACCTGGGTGCTTTGCTCCGGCCAGAAACTCGCCTGACGCCAATCGACCACAAGCCGGCGGGGCGGGTCCCACACACGCACCGCGCCGATCTCGAAAACCTTGCCGCCGGGCAGGATTTCGATGAGCCGACCGCCCTCGCCGGCCTCGAAAGCCAGCTCGCCGGCGCCGCGCGGCGTGAACGGGAACAGCGGGTTGGATCGCCACCACAGGCCGATCTCGTCCGTAAACACGGCAAAGGCCCTGGCCGGCGTCGCCTTGACGCGCAGGGCGACCAGGACCCGTGAACTCATCGACCCGGGGCGTCTTCGAGACGCGCCTTGAACGCGAGCAACTGCTCGGACCACATCGCTTCGGTTTCAACCAGCCAGCGTCCCAGGTCGGCGAGGCCGGCGGACTTGAGGGCGTAGACGCGAACGCGCGCATCGAACGCGGGGTGGGTCTGCTCGACCAACTCGCACTGGCGCAAGGTGCGCAGGTGGCGGCTCATCGCCGGCGCCGGCAGCCCAAGCTCCCGGGCCAGCTCGCCCGCCTGCCGTGGCCGCTCGCGTAGGAGCTCGATGCACCTACGCCGATGCGGATCGGCCAGCGCGGCCAAGGTGCGGTCGATCGGGTCGACATGCAGTTCCTCCCGTTGCGGAAGGAGGTGGCTCGAACGGCGGGATGCTGGGTGGACGCGCCGTTTCGGTTGGCCTCGTGGAGGCAAATCCGCGGCCGCCGCGCGACCCCTCATCCGCCGGCTCCGCCGCCACCTTCTCCCGCAAGGGGAGAAGGGTCTTTCACAACCGCTCGCGGATGGCGAAGCCGCTGGCCTCGGACATCGACAGCTCCTCACCAATCAGGAGCAATATTTCTAGTTTTTCGCAACTACCTGGTCAAGGGCAAATGGAATTGGCCGTAGAGGCCCTATTCCGCGCCGATCGGCTGAACGGGACCGGAGTCCTTTCCCTTTTCGGCAGGGTCACGGTCGACGAATTCGATCACCGCCATCGGCGCATTGTCGCCATGACGAAAGCCGGCCTTGAGGACCCGGATGTAGCCGCCGGCGCGGGCCTTGTAGCGGGGGCCAAGGGTGGTGAACAGCTTGCCGACCTGGGCGATGTCGCGCACCTGCGCGATCGCCAGGCGCCGGGCGTGCAGGTCGCCCCGCTTGGCCAGGGTCACCAGCTTTTCGACGAACGGGCGCAGCTCTTTGGCCTTGGGCAGGGTGGTGACGATCTGCTCATGCTTGATCAGGCTGGCGGACATGTTGGCGAACATGGCCGTGCGATGGCTCGAGGTGCGTCCCAGCTTGCGGCGCGCATAACCGTGGCGCATGGCGTTTTCTCCCTCTTCCTTGAGTTCTTAGATCTGGTCTTCGAACTTCTTGGCGAGATCTTCGATGTTCTCGGGCGGCCAGTTAGGAACGTCCATGCCAAGGTGGAGGGCCATGTTGGCGAGCACCTCCTTGATTTCGTTCAGCGACTTGCGGCCGAAGTTCGGTGTCCGCAGCATCTCCGCCTCGGTCTTCTGGATCAGATCGCCGATGTAGACGATGTTGTCGTTCTTCAAGCAGTTGGCCGAGCGCACCGACAGCTCCAGTTCG
>JAYTRF010000259.1:0-4169 GCA_043746375.1 Caulobacteraceae bacterium
TTCAGTTCGTCGACGGCCTGCAGGAAACGGCGGTTGGCCCAGCGGGCGCCAAACCCCCCGGTGCGTGCAATCCCGGCGCGCGCCACTGCCCGATCGGAAAACTCCACAACCAGATGATTGGCGCGCGTCGCGGCAAAGCTGAATTTGTGGCTGATATCGAAAAGCGACAGACTGGCGGTCGTCCGCTCGGCGCCCGTCATCCAGTTGAAGTCCGCGACGTTGAGAATTCGCATAGGCTCCGCATGCCTTGGAACTGCACTGGCCCGATCGCTGCCGCCAGCCGCCTCGCCGCCCAGATTTCGACGAAAACCATGTATGCGGCCGCTGCAACGGCGAGGTAAACCCAGCACATGGCGACGCCCTACAGTCCAGGCGCTACGCCCAGGCTGCGGTTTGACAAGGTCGCGCTTCGGCTAGTGCAAAGTGTACGTGCCGCGGTGGAGGCGGCCGTGCCCAATGGCCTGTGCGTCATTTTCGCCGTGACGGCGCCGATCCGGGAACCGTCGAAAACGCTGACAGGGCTGATCGAGACAATTCGAGCACGACTCTCGCTCGGGGCCGGGTTGGGCGAACACCAGGCGGCTATTCACGCAAACGGGGTCCGGGTGCGCGTCGTGAAAAGCCGATTGGCCCACGCGGCGAAAGTTGCCGGGTTCGTGCACAACCCCGATCCGCCGCCGGGAGCCCTCTTGGACCTGGCGCAGGCGCTGTTGGCAGGCGTCGAAGCGCCAGACGTGGCCGTGAGCTGCGGGCAAACGCTGCGACGGGTTTGCGAGAAGGTACTTGAAGCAGAGAGTTGCGCCAAAGTCGTCGCTGCCGTCACCCAGCAGCGGGCGTCTCGCGACTGATGCGCCGCAGGCGTCAGCGGCTGCCCTTCCGTCTGCTTGCGGGGGAAAGCGACGGGTACATCGCTAGCCGCGGTCGCCCAGGCGGTCGAGCATTGCCAGAACCGGGTGGGCCCTGTGAACCCCAGCACCATGCTCGGCTATCGCATCGTGGGCCAAGTGATCATTGGGCCGTTCCTCAGTGAGCTTCACCCAAACCGCCGAGAGGAACAAGGGCGCACCGCTGCTGCCTATGTTAGGCTAGGTGCGCACTCCCTGTCTCCACGCCCTTGGCACGCATTCGGTGGCGCCACGACCTGACGACGCATCGCCCTCTCCGCCTTATCCGCTCTTACGCCGCGACCGCCGCCCAGATTGATCCCATTTTTTTCCTACGCGGCGGAGCTCGCTCCCGCGGACATCGCCCTGTCGACGCTCGTGCGCTGCCTGGAGGCCGTGAGAAGGATCCGCGGAACCGAACCAGCCCGGACACTCCGTCGAGGGCGCCGCAGTCGACGGATTAATCGTCAGTCCGCCGAAGGGGGAGGGCGCCGACGCGGATGTTAATCCGGCATCTGGGGCTCCGACCCAGTGGTTTCGGGCGGTTCAACGGCGGGCTCCGTCGGGCCTTCGGGGACTTCGGGGACTTCGACTTCCGGCGGCTCGGCGCCGGGCTCAGTCGCTCCTTCGGGCAAGTCGACTTCCGGCGGTTCGACATTCACAGGGGGGCTTAAGTCGGCGGGCGCATCGCCGTCGAGGGCTCGTTCCGTGGCATCGCCCGACTCGGCGGGTGTCACCGCGCTAGAGTCGGCGTCGTCATCTGATCGCGCATCGGTTCCGGAAAGCTCAGGAGCGCGCGGGGGGTCGAGTTGCAGGTGGTTGATCTGGACCGTCTCCGCCCCGGAAAGGTGGCCGCCGATCTCTACCGCCCTTAGGCCGTTGAGCGAGACGCCCGCAGGCGCGCCAGTCGCAGCGATTCCGTCGGGCGCGACCAGGCGACCGCCGCCGACCGATCGGAAATAGTCGCGCACTTCGACCATCGTCCCAGGCGCGCCGAGATCGAGCCGCTGCGGCGTGAGCCGCGCGAGCCGTGGTGCGCCGTTCACGATCACTCCGGTCGCCACGATCCGCTCGCCCGGGTGGAAGTGTTCCAGTATCCCTGGCCGCACCCGCAGCGTTAGGCCAGGAAGCACGATTCGGTTGGTCTGGATCGCCTTGATCGTCGTCTCCAGCCGGAACGTCGAAGACGCCGGCAGAACGGCGACCCGGTGCGCGACCCAAACGCCATCCGACAGTCTCTGCCCTGACACCCCCACCCTGTCGCCGAGGCGTATCCCGGCGAAGGGCTGTCGCCCCGTCGAGGCGGCCACGCGCTGGCCGAGCACCATGAAGCTGCCGCCATCAGGCGAGATTGCGCCGACCGGGCCGATTATCGCCGTCGAAGCCGAAATGGCGCTTGCGTATCCGCCGTGGTTGCCGATCGCGACTCCATGCAAACGCACCATGTCGCCAACCCGAAGGGTGGCGGCGGTTGTCGGCCGACCATCGAATGCGATCATCGTGTGAGAATCGATCCGATACTCGCGCCCATTGAGAAAAACGCTGCCCAACCGGTCGATCGGGCCATAGACGCTGATCGGCGCGCCGGTGCCGCCAATACCTCCGGTTTTACCCGTGCCGCCAATGCCTCCCGTGTCGGCCTTCAATCCGGAGGCTCCGGCGACGCCCGCCTCGGCGGTCTGCGCCCAAGCGGGCGCCAAGGCGCCGATGGCGGCCTGCAACAACAGCGCCACCAAGCCCCTTCGAAACCCGGCGGACGCAAACGGGCGAAGGGTTGCGGTTATGCGCATGTCAAGGCAGGTCCCCTGCATCGGTTTCGTAGTAATAGACCCCTAGGCGGAGCCGTCGTAGCGGCCCTGCCACGGTGAGGTTGTCGATCATATCCGTCCCGCCGAGACTGCTCTCCAGCAGTTTTTCATTGCATTGACGCAGCAACCGATCGGCCATTTCAGAGAGGATCGGGCGAGCAGCTTCGAGCCGGGCGGCGTCCATGTTGTTGTGGAACAGCGCGCGTTCGATGAAGGCCGGGGCTGTCCCGGCGAGGTTATGCAAGGCACTGCGCATGTGATCGCCGACGTTGGCCGCGAGGAAAAGCATCTTTTCGCTCGGTTCATCAGGGGTGTAGGCGGTTCGTAGCAGACGGACTTGATCATTCTCGACGCGCTCGACGATACCGGCGGATTGCAATTCCTCGATCACTGTGCGCGCCCGCACATCGACACGGGCCGTGCGCAGCAGCGCATCGAAACTCGGCCCATCGCCGTCATTGCGCAAGGACAGGGTAAGGGGGTAACCGGTCGCGTCACGGAAAGCGCTGGCCGAAACCCACGTTCCCACCACCCGTGCCGACAGGTTCACTCCGGCCATCGGATCACGCGTCGCGGAAGCGTCAGCCTTGGGACCCGCCTCACGCAGGCGCTTGACTTCGCCGCGGTTGATGCCCGTGATCAGGCTGACCCGGCTGTCGGTTGGAGGATTGGGGCCAGCTAGATAGCGCAGAGCCTCTTCAATGTAAATCCGCTTGAGGAGGTCGCGCACGGCGATGTAGCCCCAGCCGCGGCGCATTAAATAGGCGATCAGCGGGCGCAGCAGGCGTCGCAGCATCGTCTCGAAATCGAAATCCGCCGATTGCACTTTATGTCTTGTATCGACCACGTTCACTTTGCGACCACAGTTCGAAATCCACCGAGCGGGCGATTGATTTTCCACGGCCCGCCCGCGCTTATCGCGGCGTCCGCTGAAAGGCGGCAGAGGCAGTCATGTTGTGTAATCTTCTTCCACATTGTGCTTCTAGACGGATTTTCCACCCACGGCCAACAAAAAATCGCCATCTCGCGGACATTGTTGAATCCGGGGACCGGACGGTCGGCGAGGCGCACTGCACGAGGTTTCGATCAGCGCCCCGTTTCGCGTCCGCTGGATCGCTTGCATGGCGCAAGCCTTTCTGGCCATATCCCCGGCGGGGGATGTCGGTCCATACCGTCGGCGTCCGCATCGAGGCTCCCAACCCGAAGCAAGCACAACAGGCGGAAATCACTTAATTTTCGTTCTGACTGGTTCCAATGGACTTGCTGAATGTTTGCTAAGGTTCACGTGAATTTCGCCTCGGCGCTGGCTTCTTGCGGTTTGGCGTTGACCATCGTCGGCTTCTCCGCGCCGGCGTGGGCGGCTGACCCGGGACGGTTCAGCATCGGCTTGGAGCCCTCCTATTTCAGCGGGCGATACGGTGCCCGCCATCTGATCCACATCTATGTTGTACCGCTTTCGTTCATCTATCGCTCGAAT
>JAYTRF010000260.1:0-54105 GCA_043746375.1 Caulobacteraceae bacterium
GACGGCGATGTTGTGCTGGTGCCGCGCGGCTACCATCCCGTCGGCGCGCCGCATGGCTATGATCTCTATTATCTCAATGTGATGGCGGGCACGGAACGCCGCTGGAGGTTCCGAAACGATCCGGCCCATGAATGGATCGCGGCCCGTTGATTACTGGGGCGCTGGCAACGACCGGCCGGCGGCCCGCCGGGCTTCACGGCGTGCGGCCATGGCCGATTGGCAACCGGCCGAAACTTCGGCGGCATGGGGCTTGATGCATTGCATTATCCGGCCGCCGCCGTGTTCGACGCCGGCGCAAAGCCGCTGGGCGTCAGCGCGGCACGCGCCGTGCATCGGTCGTGTCGGGGAGACCTGGCCGCTGGCAGGGCCAAATGAGACAAGGGAAAAGGCCGCTGCGGCGGCAGCGAACGAATGGAGCGTCATGAGGTCGCTCGGCTTTTGGCGCGCGCCGTCGTGCGTGACGGCTTTCAGTCGGATATTGAACGCGGCGAAGCGTGAAATTCCGTCGTTGTCCGCCTGACGCGCCGGCAAGCAGAGAGAAGTTGGAAAGCCACGATGAAATCGGCCACGGACGCGGACGATAAGGGTGAGGCGCGCGGCATAAGTCTGGTCATCGCTGACGTGGACGGCACCCTGGTGACCGAGGAAAAGGTGCTGACCGCTCGCGCCCGTGCGGCGGTCAAGGCCCTGGCCGAAAAGGGCATCGCCTTCGCGATCACGAGTGGTCGACCGCCGCAGGGGATGGCCATGCTGGTCGAGCCGCTGGGCCTGACCACGCCCATCGCCGGGTTCAATGGCGGCGTGTTCGTTCATCCCGATATGAGCGTGATCGAGGAAAACACCCTCAGCGCGGTAGTGGCTCACGAGGCAGCCAAGCTTATCGGCGAAGCGGGGCTAGACGTCTGGGTCTACACGGCCAAGGATTGGCTGGTTCGCGACGCCGGGGCCCCACACGTCGCCCGCGAACAGTGGACCGTAAAGTTTCCGCCAAAGGTGATCGCCGAATTCGGCGAGACGCTGGATCTGGCCGTCAAGATCGTCGGGGTCAGCGACGATCTTGAGCGTATCGCACGCTGCGAAGCTGCGGTTCAGAAGGCGCTGGGCGACAGGGCGTCGGCCGCCCGCTCACAGTCGTATTATCTCGACGTCACCCATCCCAATGCCAACAAGGGTCAGGTGGTCGCCACGCTTTCCAGAATGCTGTCGGCGCCGCCCGAGCGGATTGCAACCATAGGCGACATGCCCAATGACGTGCCGATGTTTCGCAAGGCTGGCCTCAGCATCGCCATGGGCAACGCCAGCCCCGAAGTCCAAAAGCAGGCTAGGTACGTGACCGCTTCCTACAATGACGAAGGCTTCGCCAAGGCGATCGAGCGTTTTGTGCTCTGCGAGGCGAACTCACCTAATCCAGAGGAGACAACCCGATGAGCGCCAGGACGAACGAGATTCTCAGCTGGTATGGTGCCGATAACCCCGGCACCTTGACCAATCTGGCCCGGCTGCTGAATCACGGGCGCCTGGGCGGCACCGGCAAGCTGGTCATCCTGCCTGTCGATCAGGGCTTCGAACATGGCCCTGCGCGTTCGTTCGCCCCCAATCCGCCGGCTTATGATCCGCGTTACCACTTCGACCTGGCGATCGAGGCCCGCTGCAACGCCTTCGCCGCGCCTCTCGGCGTGCTGGAGGCCGGCGCGCGGGAGTACGCCGGCCAGATTCCTCTGATCCTCAAAGCGAACGACAACGACGCTCTTCGCGACGACGCCGACCCGGGCCAGGCCCTGACCGCGAGCGTCGATGACGCCTTGCGTCTGGGCGCGAGCGCCATTGGCTTCACCATCTATCCAGCGTCCGCCCATCAGATCGAGATGTTCGGCCAGATCCGCGCCTATGCCGAAGAGGCCAAGCAGAAGGGCCTGGCTGTGGTCATCTGGTCCTATCCGCGCGGGTCGAGCCTCAGCAAGGCGGGGGAGACGGCCATCGATGTCGTCGGCTACGCCGTTCAGATCGCCGCACAGCTCGGCGCCCACATCATCAAGGTCAAGCTGCCTACCGATCACATCGAGCAGGACGCGGCGCGTAAGGTCTATGAGGCCTGCAAGATACCCATAGCCACGCAGTCCGAGCGTGTTCGCCACGTGATCGACTGCGGCTTTGCAGGCAGGCGCGTGGTGATCTTTTCCGGCGGCGCCACGGTCGCCGACGACGCCGCGCTCCTGGAGGAGATTCGCGCCATTCACCAGGGTGGCGGATTTGGCTCGATCATCGGCCGTAACTCATTCCAGCGTTCGAGAGCCGATGCTCTAAAGATGCTCGCGGCCGTGATGGAGGTCTACGCGGGCCCCGCATAGCTTCGAAAAATCGCAGCCATCCGGGAGGGGAGCGAGGGATCTTTATCCCTGCGGTCTGAACAGCGGCGTTGACGCCAGAATTTGTGTTTCCTCGTCGGTCATCTCAACGGGGACGTCCGCGAACAGCGGGGTGCTCAGATACCGCTCGCCGGTATCGGGAAGCATGCACAGAATTACCGAGCCGTCGGGCGCGCCGGCGGCGGTGCGCAGGGCGCCGGCGAAGGTCGCCCCCGAGGAAATGCCGACAAAGATACCCTCCTTAAGCGCCAGCTGCCGACTCCAATACATGGCGTCGGCCCCGCTGATCGGCAAAACCTCATCGACAAACGCCATGTCGACTGCGTCGCCGGTCAGCTTGGGAATGAAGTCGGGGGTCCAGCCCTGCACCGGATGCGGTTTCCACGCGGGGTGGCCCTCCGAGGCCGAGCCGTCGGGCCTTCGCGGCTGCGGGACACCGCTGCCCAGCAGCGGAGCGTCCTGGGGTTCGCAGACGATGATCCTGGTTTCCGGGCGCTCCTTGTCAAGCACCCGGCCGACCCCTTTCAGCGTGCCGCCCGTGCCGTAGCCAGTGATCCAGTAGTCGAGCCGCTCGCCGGCGAAATCGTCGAGGATTTCGCGCGCCGTGGTGCGCGTATGCATGTCGGCGTTGGCTTCGTTCTCGAACTGGTTGGTTTGAAACCAGCCGTGGGTCGTGGCCAGTTCCACGGCCTTTGCGACCATGCCGACGCTGCGGCCGGCGGCCGGGGTCAACACCACCTTGGCTCCGAGAAATCGCATTAGCCGGCGACGTTCGAGGCTGAACGTTTCGGGCATGGTTACGACAAGAGGATAGCCCTTCTGCGCGCAGACCATGGCCAGGCCGATCCCGGTGTTTCCGCTGGTCGCTTCGATGACGGTTTGGCCCGGTTTCAGCTGGCCCGATTGCTCCGCCGCTTCGATGACACCCAGCGCCAGGCGATCCTTCACCGAGCCCATCGGGTTGAACGCTTCGATTTTGGCCCACAGGATGACGTTCGGTGGCCCTAGACGATTGATCCTGACCACCGGCGTTCCGCCGACCGTCTCCAGGATGTTCTGATATTTGCGGCTCATGCGGATTCCTTCCTGACCGAAGTGCTGTGCTGTCTCTCCCTGGGCGCTTCGTCAAGACGCCAAGCGTTTGGTGAACCACAGCACCTGCGGAGGATCACCTGAGGGGCGCAGTTCGGCCAGCCCATGATGGCGATAAAATCCGATCGCCCGCTGATTGGCGACGCCGACCCCGAGGTGAGCGCCCATTGCGCCGGCTCTGCGCATCACCTCCAGCCAACGGTCGATGAGGGCGCCGCCCAGACCACGGCCTTGCAGGCGAGGCAGCAGGTTGACGTGGAGGTGGGCGGGAAAGTCTTGCACGACCCGGCTCGGAGTGCGGGTCGGATGGTGTATCAGGTAGCTCATCCTTTGGTCGTGATCCCAACCTTCGTGCGGGGTGGGATGGGGATCGGCGTACTGCAGCCTAAGATTGGGCCACCATTCTGCTTCCAGCCGCGCCTCGAAAGCGCGGGTATCAGCGCAGCCGACGATGTAGCCCGCGACGCCTTCCGCGTCCTCGGCGACAAAGGCGCATTGCGGCTCGAAGGCGGCATAGGGGGCGGCGTAGATGTGGCCGACAAGCCTTGGATCGCGGAAGAGGGCGGTTGCGTCGGTTCCGCTCAAGCCCGTCTTCAGGGCAATGTCGTAGAGGGCCCTGAGGTCCGATGGGCGATAGGGACGAATGTCTCCCACGGTTCATCCTCAACAAGTCTGGCTTAAGATCGGTGTATAGATGGGCCAAGCGGCGCTAAACAGGCGCCCTGGCCCTGACGCCCTGCGAACGGCGAGCGTCGCCGATATCCGCTAACGGGCTTACGGCATTGGTCTATCAGACGCCGGTGGCGGCGGCGCGCGATAAGGGTCATCGGACGCAGGACAACGGGTTGCCTGCCAGCCTTGTTCCAACGTTTTTGGATCGCCGAATAGGCAGGGGATGGGCATGAACGATCGTAATCTGGTGCTGGCTGGCATGGGCGAGGCCGACCGTGCGGCGCTGAAGGGCTACATGCAGGAGGTATCGCTGACTTCCGGCGCTGTCCTCTATGAGCCCGATTACCGCGTCGAATGGGTCTATTCCCCAACACGGCCGTGGTCTCGGTTGTGACAGTAATGTCGGATGGCCGCACCGTGGAGAGCGACACGGTCGGCTACGAGAGCGTGGTAGGTGTGTTGGCGGCGCTCGGAACATCTCTAGCCATCAGTCGCACCTTCACGCAGATTCCGGGTTCGGCGACGAGGCTCTCCGCCGCGCGGCTGAGACGGCAGGTCGACGAAAGCAGCGTCTTGCGCAGACTGCTTGTGCGACACTCGCAGGCTAACCTTGCCCAGGCGCACCAATCAGTGGCCTGCAACGCCCTGCATTCGGTGAACCAGAGACTGTCTCGCTGGCTGCTGATGTCGCAGGACCGCACCGCAGCCGCAACTGTGCAGCTTACCCAGCAGTTTCTCGCTGCCATGGTCGGTGTCCAGCGGACCACGATAACTAAAGCCCTGAGCGATCTGACCCAAGCGGGTCTGATCCGGCGCGGGCGCGGCCGTATCGTCATTCTCGACCGCGCCGGGCTGGAGGCTCGCTCTTGCGAATGTTACGGCGCGGTTCGCGCCAACTTGGAGCGGCTGATCGGGCAGGCGCCGTCCTGATATGGCCAAGACCCCTGAGTTGTGACGGGTGACCGGCAGGCGTTGCCGACGCGCCCGAGCGATCGGTGATCGACCCTCAAATGCCGGGTCAGCGTCTGCACGAAGCGGGCATGGCTGGCGCCGTCGTCGACATCTTCAAGCGTGCGGAGCATTGCGATGCGGCGGCCGCGGAGGTTTGCTACGGTATCGGCAAGCGTCACCGGGCTGGACCACCGGACATTGGTAAAGGCGCGCGCCGCCAGGGAGGCGTCCCTTAGCCCCACTAGCCAGTAGCCGCCGTCAGGGGCCGGTCCAAACACGGCTTCGGCGGCGCCGAGGCTATGAAAAGCCGTGGCGATGTCCCCGGCGTGCACGCCTGGCGCATCGCCGCCGATGACCACAACCCAGCCCTTGGGGAGGCCGCCGATCACCCTGACGAGCCGGACCCCCAATTCGCCGCGGCCCTGGGGCCGGCTCATCGCGCCTTTCAGCCAATCGCTGTGACCGGTCGGCGAGGTCGCCACCCAGGTGCGCCATCGGCGATCACCGTAGAGCCGGCGCAGAAGCTGCTGATTGGCGAAACGCTGAAAACGCAGCGCGCCGAGTTCACCCAATTCGGCGGCCAAGCGCTTCTTGCCGGCGCCCCACGCTGGCCGGCGAGTGAAGATCACCAAGTGACGGCACCCTACCGGCTGCTGCAACTGGCCCCGCCGAGAACACAAAAGCGGGCGCAATGTGGATGATTGAGCACCACTTTGCCCATCGACTGCGAGAGCAGGGCGCCCATTTCAAAGCCGAGGTCATAGGGCGTCAGCGTGCAGGCTACCACCGATGGACGGGCCGCGCCCTTCCGCTTCACCACCATGCGGCTGGTGGCGCACATCATTGAGCTTGGCGAGACACCCAGAATTTTCCAGCAGGCCTGAGATATCTCGACGACGTCGGCACGCGCGTCCATCTCTGGAAACAACACCAGCCGCGCTGGATCGTGCGCGTCCATAACGATGTTCAACTCGGCCAATAGCGCAGCGTAGCCTGCGCGAGCCACTTCATCGGTTTCTCCAGCACACTGTCGTCCCGCGAGGGCGATGGAGAACCCGTTGACCGCCAACCACTGCAGGCCGTCGATGGCGGTGCGCCAGGCGCCCGCGCCGCGCTCAGCATCGTGGGCGTCCGCTCTGAAGTGATCGAGACTCACGCGAAGGGTGAGGGCGGAACCGTGCGACGCCCTTAAGGCCAGCAACTCGCGCTCGAAGCGGCGCATCGGCTTCATGGCGTTGGTCAGCACCAGCACCTTGCGATCGCCTTCCAAAGCCGCTCGCAGCATGGTGACGATTTCGGGGTTCATGAAGGGCTCGCCGCCGGTAAAGCCGATCTGTCTGGTCGGTAGGGCGAGTCGCACGATTTCTTTCAGGTACTCGACGACCTCCTCGGCGGTCAAATAGATCAGGGTATCGTTACGCGGCGAGCTTTCGATGTAGCAGCCATGGCAAGCGATGTTGCACAGCGTGCCGGTGTTGAACCACAGGGTTTCCAGTCCGACCATTTCGACGCGCGCGCGCGGGCCGCCGTCCAACGTGAGTTCTCGATCTCTGAACTTGCCCGCCTCGAGCGGAACGAAATCCTGCGGCTGGAACAGCGAGACGGCCAAAACATCCATGGGTGGCGGCGCCGCGAAACCTAGTGGTTCGCCTGCAAAGTCCCCGAAGGCACGCCCAATGGACGGCGGGTTCGGTTGGAGTCGCGCCGCCCCTCTAGTCCGCGGTCAGTCGGCCGACGAACAGCCCGACAACGATGCCAATGGCGAAGGCGCTGGCGGCGGAAATGCCGATAACCATTGCCGGCTCCTCGGTGACCGCGGCTTTGATCTTGTCGCCCCGCTCGGCCGCCCAGTCGCGGGCGCTACCGGCCGCATCCCCGGCCCAGTCGCGGGCGGCGGCGACCTTGTCCTTGATCGCATCAGCGGGTGTCTGCTTCGGTGGCTCGGGGGCGGCGTAGGCGCCTCCTGTGGGGCTCTTGGAGGCTCCGGGCGGTGGGACGGTTCCAGTCATGGGGGCATTCTCCTCAATCAGACTCGTAACAACACGCCGGCGCGCGCAGGGTTGCACCGCTTTGCATCCCGTATGGCGTCAGCGACCCATCCAGCCGGCGCACTTAAGCCGCCCGGGCCTGACTCTCAAGGCGGTAAAGCTCCCAAAGTTCCTTGCGACTGAATTGGAGATGCGGCCAGAGGGTGAGTAGGGCTGTGCGGCCCATCTCCTTCTCCAGCCCGTGCAGGCGGTGGAGCTTATCGCGATCCTCCGCCACTGCCGGCACGATCTCGCCGCCTTCGCGCGCGAGCAGCATCTGTTCGGCGCGGATGACGAGTTCAGTATGAAGCTGCAGGTACGCAAACATGTCGTTGACCACTTCGGCGTCGAAGCGCTTGGCGAGGTCGGCGATGAACCGGCCGGCCTCCGTCTGGGCGAAGGTGCCATTGCGCATCTCTTCCAGCACATGCTCATGCGATTTGAAGTCCGAGAGCAACCATTTGTCCGCTGAGTGTTCCGATTTGGCGAAGATGAGCAGCAGGGTGAGCGGCACCACCAGCAGCGTCACCATCGTGGTTATGACAGGGGCGCCGGGAAAGTGGTTGAACGCTGCGTGCAGGAGGATCGCCGCCGCCAGTCCTGGCAGATAGAGAGCAGGATTGAGCTTGGCGTGGCGCTCGGTCAGCGACTGGGCAAGAACCCCGAAGATCGCTGTCGCCCCGCCATGCATCACTGCGGTGCCGAAGCCTCTGACCAGCCACACGCCAATATTCGCCTCTGGAAACAGGTGCAGGTAATAGACGTTTTCCAAAAGGGCGAACCCGGCCCCAATGGAAAAACCGACGATGGCGGCATCGACCATGAATCCCAGCCGATTGCGGCTGAACAGGTAAATCATCAATGAGGCTTTCAGCACTTCCTCGACTATAGGCGCAACGTATCGGCTGTAGTCTGTGAAGCCGATGGGAAGTCCGTCGAGCACGTGGCCATTGATCAGATAGCTTCCGGCCGCCAAAACCGCCCCCGCGGCCAGCGCGATCAGCACGGTGTAAAAACTGACCAGTTTGAACGCATCGAGCCTATGAAACACGACAAGGAAAACCAATACGGGCAGCAAGGCTACCGGCGCCTTGAGGAGAAAATCCATCACTGGGGCACGCCTGCGTGGGTTGGACGCATCATAGGATTTTCAACGAAAAAAGGACTTCCCCGCTTCGCCGCCGATCCTGGCCAAATCCCTCCGCGTAGCCAATGGAAAAGGTCATCGGCAGCCGCAGGGCGACGGTGAAATTCCAGTCGAGCTGCGCGCCAGCAGTTCCCAGCACATGCGCGCCGCCAGCGACCGGGTCGACCGCCAACAACCCCGCGAACACGGCCGGGCGGGCTGAACTGAGGAACACGCTTGGAATGCCGGCCTCGCTGAACCGGAGCGGCGGCAGGTTGATTTCCAGGAGCGACTTGAAAAAGCGTCTGGCGCTGATCGCGTCGATGCCAAATCCCGGAAAGCTGTCCCATTCTCGGTAGCGTTTGACTTCGCCGTCATCGACATAATTGTTGAGAAACGATCCCAGGTAGAACTGGCTCAGCGGATCGCTGGAATCGCCGCCGGCGGCCCCAACGGCGTTATAGAGCCAAATCGATGAATGCGGCCATGGAAGGCCGACGCCATAGTCGAAACCGGCGTGAGCTTGGGGAAAATTCTCGCCGTGGGAATAATCGTCAGTAAGCACGACATTCCATCGCATGCCTCGCTCGTAGTCGACCGCCCCCAAGGACCGGTCGGTGTTGGAATAGCGCAGCGCCGCGTTGACTTCGGTGATGGTGCCATCCTGGTTGGCTGAGATGTTTTGCGCGCCGGGCAATGTGTCGAGACTCGTGTAGAAGGCCGCGCTCGAGGTAAAATCGAGCTGCCGCGGCGGATCGTAGATAAAGGAATTCTTATACACGACGATGAAGGCATCACCCTTTCGGCTCCGGTCGATTGGCCCGAACAGGTCGTAGAAGTTGGCCTCGTTATGCCAATAGCGATAGGTCCAGTGCAGATCGTGGAACTCAAGGTCGGCATGCAACCGCTCACCCGACGGCAGCCCTGAGCCGGGCGTATAGCCGATGGTGGCCAGAAACTGATTGAATTGCATGGGATCTTCGAAGATCGCATGTATGCCGACGGTCGGGTGGGTCTTGTAGCCTTCGACGACCGGATAGATCGCTGAAAGTTTGATCTCGTCGAGCGGAACGTAGTGATCACGCCGAGTAATCATGGAATCCAGCGGCACGCGGGCGGGCGAGCCCACCGCCCAGGTCTTGACGATCGGGTGTTGCTCGGCGACCTGCGCGCCCAAGAACTTGATCGCGCCTAGATCATCGAGCGGCTTGGGGTCGATCAGTTCGGGCACGAAGCCCTGACCGGTATACTCGAAAGCGATCAAGGAACCGTCCGCACGCGGAATGGGTCTGAAGAAGCCGGTTGAGGCGTTGGTCAGCGCCTCGATCTTGTTTGTGGCTATCTCGAACCGGTAGATGTTTGAGACGCCCGTGTAATACGAACTGCCGTAAAGGTAGCGTCCATCTGGCGAGAAGACGAAACCCTCCGGCATGGCCGAGCCTTGCCTGAACTGGGCGATGGGCGTGGGTTCCTCATCGTTGGAAAGCTCAGCGGTCCTGAACACGCGCAGCCACTGATCGCCGTTGATCTCTCCCACCGACGCCGAAAGCAGCTGTCCGTCCGGCGACACGTCGAGATCGAAAGGGATCTCCCCATAGGCAAAGGTGTGCACCTGGGTCCAGGAGGTATAGGGCGGTGGAATTCGGACCAGTGTTACGAGCCCATTGAGGTGGCGCAGTCCCCACAAGGACTTGTCCTGGCGGTCGAAGACAATATCGCCGATCCGCCCGCCTTTGATCAGTTCCTTGGTCTGGCCGGTGACAGGATCGATCTCCATCAAGTTTCGGTAGGCGTAGTTGTTGGTTGTGTACCAGGCGCGATTGTCGTCCGGGTCGTAGGCCAGCGACGTCACCCGATAGAGCATCGCCCCCTTGATGTCTGTCAGCTTGTGATCGACGCCCGTCTTCAACGACAGCACGCCGATGTGCGCGATGATCCCGGTGGGGCGAAACGCGCCGATCAGGCTGTCGGTCTTCGGATCATAGAAGGCGCGTGAGACCGATCCGAGCGCACGCGGGCTCAAGGGGCGGGCCGGGGTCAGGGGAAAACTCGCCACGGACATGAGGTTTTTGCGCTGGAACTGGTGTTCCCACACAATCCAGTCTGCCCATGCCGAATCGAGTGACTTGCCGAACACCCTTCTGAACTGCACCGAGTAATAGCCGGCGCTGCCCTCGTCGCGGCGCAACCAAAGGATGACTTTTTCCGGCGAGTACGTCAGCGCGAGATAGCTGAAGAAACGGGTGCCGTAGAGATATTCGTTGACGCCCACCTGGAAGTCGATCGAGGTGCCCTCAGACTCGAGCCCAAGGGGCGAGAAGAAACGGGCGTTGTCGCGGACCATCGCCCTGAACACCATTTCGTCGTAACCGCCCTGGGCGCGGCCGAAGCCGCCGGCCATCCAGGTTTCCATGAAAACCGCGCTGCCTTCGAGGTACCAGCGCGGCACGTTCACCCGCGGGGTGGCCAGATAATTGTAGAGGATCGATTCAGGATGGTCCTCCAGCGGCATCGGCTTGCCGTGGAACAAACGCCGCCAGAACGCGTCGCGCTTGTTCCACACGTCCATCGTCGCCACGTGGACGAGTTCATGATTCATCAGAGCGTAAAACCGGTCGCCTGCGCTGAAGGTTTCAAACGTCTGGCTGAGCGGCCCGATGTCGATGAGCAAGGCGTTGTTGGGAGAGGCTCTGGCGGCTGCATTTCCATAGTCGCCGAAATCTTTGAGCAGGACGGTCGTCTTGTCCCAGGGCTTCCACCCGAAAGTGCGTTTCTGGAAGGCGAAGGAATTCTCGAAACTGCGCGCTATGTGGGGCGTGAGGTAGGTTTCAGCCGGATCGAAGTAGAGCAACTGGATATCGTTGGTTTCCAGACGGCTGAGGTCGATGGCGGGCGGGGCGTGAGCTGGCGGCTTGGGACCCGTCGATGGCCCGTTAGGTGGTTGGGTCGGCTCCCCCGGCTGCGTCGGCACGGGCGGCTGTGTCTGGGTAGGCGCTTCAATCTGGGCCCAGGCCCCCCCGGCGAACGCAAGCGTCAGGCAAATCGTCAGGCACGCAAACCCTGTCCGCATGGCCGCCCCCTCAGTACGCGGGCCCCCCGTGGCCGGCTCGCCTTGTCCTCAGCGCTCAGACGCTGATCGCACGGCCAAAGTGCCGCGCGATCATCCACCCTGACAAGGGCTAATTACTCAGAGCGCATGGCCTTGGCGAAACCGGCGCTGCTCATCATCGCGCCGAAGGACGGGCTGGACGCCAGGGCCATGAATGCGGGCTGGTTGGCGAGAGCGGCGAAGGCCTGCGAGTTGCGTGCCATGGCCGCAAACGCCTGGGGATTGCTGGCCATTGCTGCGAAGGCCTGCGGCTGTTGCGCCATCGCCGCGAAGGCCTGAGGATATTGGGCCATGGCGGCGAAGGCCTGGGAGTTCATCCCTTGGCTGGCCATGCCCTGGCTAGCCATGCTCGCCGCTGCGGCCTGGGCCTGAAAGGCCTCAGCGCTGCGCGCCATCGACGCGAAGGCCTGTGAGTTGCGCGCCATCGACGCGAAGGCTTGCGAATTGGCCGCCATCGCCTGGAACGCCTGGGCATTGGACGCCAGCGCTGCGAAGGCTTGGGCGTTGCTCGCCAGCGCCTGGAAGGCTTTCGCGTTGCTGGCCATGGCGGCGAAGGCTTGCGGATCTCGGGCCAAGGCGGACATGGCGGCGGAATCGCGCGCCATCGCCGCGAAAGCCTGCGGATGGCTGGCCATGGCCGAGAAGGCTTGGGGCGTCTGGGCCGCTACAGAGAACGCTTTCGCATCATTGGCGAACGCGCCGAAAGCCTGGGGATTGGCGGCCATCGCCGCAAAGGCTTGAGGATACCTTGCCATCGCCGCGAAAGCCTGAGGATGACTGGCCATCGCCGCGAAGGCCTGCGGCTGCTGCGCCATCGCTGCGAAAGCTTGCGAGTTCGCGGCCAACGCCGCAAACGCCTGCGAGTCGAAACGCGACCCCATGCCTTCGCCCCGCGCCTGTGCGTCAAAGGCTTCCGCGCTTTTGGCCATGGAAGCGAACGCCTGAGGTTCGCGCGCCATAGAAGCGAAGGCCTGGGAGTTGGCCGCCATGGCGGCAAACGCCTGGGGACTGGCGGCCATCGCAGCGAAGGCCTGGGAGTCCCTCGCCAGCGCCGCGAAAGCCTGCGCATTGTTGGCCATGGCCGCGAACGCCTGGGGATCGCTGGCCAGGGCCGACATGGCCTTGGAGTCGCTCGCCAGAGCCGCAAAAGCCTGCGGGCTGGAATGCATCGCCGCAAATGATTGGGGATTGGCGGCGGCGGCGGCGAAGGCCTTGGCGTTGTTGGCGAAGGCGCCGAAGGCCTGGGGATTGGCGGCCATGGCCGCGAACGCCTGCGGATGGCTGGCCATGGCCGCGAACGCCTGTGGGTGGCTGGCCATGGCCGCGAAGGCCTGCGGCTGGCTGGCCATGGCCGCGAATGCCTTGGAGTTCGCCGCCATGGCGGCGAATGCCTTGGCGTTCATGCCTTGAGCGGCGCTCGATAGGGAGCGGAAGTTCTGGGCGCTGTGAGCCATCGCCGCAAATGCCTGCGGATTACTGGCCAGGGCCGAAAAGGCCTGCGGGGCCTGGGCCATGGCGGCCAGGGCTTGGGGCTGCTGCGCCAGAGCCATGAAACCGGGATCCGAAGCCATAGCTCGGAATGACGGGTTCTTGATCATCATTTCAAAGGCGTCGGTCTGCATCAACATCGGCACGGTGTTATCGGCGAGAACGACGTCCGAATTCGAAATCTGGCTGGCGCGGTAGCGATCCGCAGGGACGATGGTGCCCGCCGTGTGGGCGCCGTTGGGCGGATTCATCTGGCCGACGAAGAACACGGCGCCGGCGATTACGACTAGGCTGGCGCCGGCAATCCAGAACTTGCCGTTGCTGGAGATTCTCGATGGCATTTTCCGCTCCAAACCGTTGAGGTTGCCCAGATGTGGCCATGATCGCCGCAAAGTCAACACAATGTGCCGATTATTCAAATAGGCGACGCCCGCGCGGTCGATGATAGGCAGAGCGCGGGTATTTGTCCGGCGGGTAGAATCTCCCGTCCGGTTGAGATCAGGGGGCGCGCCAGGTGGCCAGTTAGCCGGCGCAGCCCCTGGCGCTCGCCTTCGCGGCGGCGCAGCGCAGCATCTTCGCCTCGGCCGAAACCGGTCACCCGTTCTACTGGGCCGCCTTCTTTCTGGTCGGAAACGGCGAAGCGTCCATCAGCCAGCCGGCCAAGACCACGGTGGCGACACGCGAAGGCGCGCCAGCCTATCAGGCCGGCCCGTAGCTTTCAATCAACTTGAACACGCTTTCGCGGTCAAGCCCGGTCACGGGCGCATCGTTGAGCACCTGTTCTGCCTGGAATGACCATGTGTCGGCGTTGTTGCGCGCCAGGTCGGCCGCGCGGGCGGCGGCCTGAACTTCCCGGTCGCTGATGCCGTCGTAATCGGCCGATAAGGGCGGCTGATCGGAGACGACAGTGAACTTGCCCTCGACCTTGGCCCCGCTGCTGTCCGCCGCCCTTAGTACATAGGCGCCCGGAGCCAAATTCACGCTTGGCAAGATTAGATCGGAGCCGCCGCCGCCGGCCCGGCCGACCACGGCCCCGCCTGCGTCGACCAGTTCGATCTTGTAGGCGCCGACGCCGCCGTCGAGGCGAACCAGCAAATTTTGCGTTCCCGCAACCAGGACTTGATGACCCGAAGAGAGACTGGTCAGAGCGAAGCCGAGTGCAGGCCCAGGCCCTCTCAGCCTTACGTCCCATGGCTGCCGCTTCATGTCTGGCAGCAAATGATCGCTCACATTGCGATAGGCGTTGCCGGCGAGGGTCGGCGCCCCCCGCCTGGCCGCCACTGTATAGGCTTCGCCGCCCTGCACCTTCACGATGGGGGCGCCATCGATCGACAAGGTTGCCGCGGCCCCGTTCTGGACATGGATGGTATCGGACGCGCACAGCACCTCGAGCACCCTTGGCCGAGCGACCGGCGCCCGCTGGCCGGCGGCGTTAATGCGCAGAATGATGACGTCCTGCGGCTTGCCTATGATGCGGGTGATCACACCGGCGCCGGCGCAGGCTGAGGCGTTGGCGCCCGCCATCGCCAGCCCCACGCCCACAACTGCGCTGACCACCCATTTGTTGATGCTCATCGGTGCGTTTCCCAAAAGACCGCCAGACCCGGCTCCGAATTTTCTGCCGCAATCATAACATAGTTCATCAGGAACGGGGAATAACGTCGCCGCCAGTCCTTTGCGCGGGACGGCGCTAGGGCGGCGCAGATGGACCGGAGCCGGGGGACGCCGTCGCGTTGGCCGGGGACTTCTGGCCCAGCAGGTTCTCGTCGTCGCCCCGAAGTGCGAAGTGGTAGATGTTATGCATCAGCCACTTCTCCAGGTTCGAGGGGTGGGTGACGGCGGCTTCGCCCGATGGCGAAAAAGCCTCAAGCGCCAGTTCGACGCCCCGCGCCGCAAGGTGGTCGTTCATCCACACGGCGACCTGCCGCTCGCAATCCTTGTCCTCGACCACGAAGCGCCACCCGACACCGCCCAGTGCGCCGTGGGACCCCAGAAAGGACTCTGCCGGCTGATGCTCGCTGTCGCCGCGCCAGGTCAGACAGGTGTTACCGAACATCGGCCGAATGGGATTTTCGAATCCGCCGACAATGCCGCCGCGGGCCAACGTACCCTCGTACTTTTCGACGAATGCGGCGGCGTGACATCGCCGCGCGTGGCGGCTGATGCGGACGTTCGCTAAAATCACCGTGCCGCCGGCGAATTCGTGGCGGGCGACGGCGTCAAAAAGGAACCAAGGAGTCGATCGCGATGTTGTCGCGCTCAAGCATCTCGCAAGCCATGATTGCAGCCGATCCGCCGCGGCTGTAGCCCGCCGCCATCAGGCGAATGGACGGATCTTGTTGATTGGCGGCTTTCAACCAACGATAGACCGCTCGCGCCTCCTCCTTCACCTCCTGGCCGAGCAGTCTCGGGCCGCGGCGATAAAAACTGCGCGTGTTCAGCTTTTGGGTGAGCTGGTGGCAGAACGAAGACTGCATGGCCTCGTCATAGGCCGTGCCTGCCGGACCCGTTCCATTGACCAGGGCCAGCCGAATTTCAGCCATTGACGATCATCGGTTCAGGTAGCGGTGGTGCACCGTCTGCGGTCAGTCCCCGTCGGCGATGTCCGCGATCAGGCCCGAGATGCGCTCACCGCCGGCGCCGGTCACATTCTGTCCCCGGTCCTTGACACCCGGCTTGGCTATGTGAGGCTGGGCGGCGGGGTCTGTCTTGGCATTTTCGGTTGGGGCGACCGGCGTCTCGTCCTTGCCAACATCTGGATTGGCCATCTTGGTAAGCTCCTGTTCCTGTGCGTCGGAGGACGAACGCCCACGGGCGAGACACCCTCTTCCGCCTAGTGTGACACGGGCGCGGGCCGCTGTCAGCCTCGCAACCCCCAGTGATTTCTAGAACGCCCGCAGGATCTTGAAGGCTTCGGTCGCGGCGAGCTTGGCGGCCCGGATGCCGGGCTCGCGTTCAAGGTGACCCGCGTCCGGCACGATCTCATACCGGGCCTGCGGCCACGCCCGCGCCAGTTCGTCAGCGGTCACGATCGGGCAGACGATGTCGTACCGTCCCTGGATGATCGTCGTCGGGATATGGCGGATGGCGTCGACGCCATCCAGCAGCGGGTGCTCTGCGAAGTAAGTTTCATTGGCGAAGTAATGGGCTTCGATTCTGCCCATGCCGAGCGCGACGGCATCGTCCTGGAATAAGGATAGCGCCTCGGAGTCGGGCCTCAGGGTGGCGCAGGAACCTTCATAGAGACTCCAGGCCCTGGCGGCGGGACCGTGAACAGCCGGATCGGCGTCCCTCAGCCGGCGCTGGTAGGCGCCCAGCAGATCATCGCGTTCATTGGCCGGAATATGAGCGGCGAACGCGCGCCAAGCCTCAGGAAAGATCGTTCCCATGCCGCGCATGAACCAGTCAATCTCCTGGGGCCTGGCCAGAAAAATGCCGCGAAGGATCAGTCCGAGGCAGTGACTGGGGTGGGCCTGTGCATAGGCTAGGGCCAGGGTGGAGCCCCATGAGCCGCCCAGCACGAGCCAATGGTCGATACTCAGACGCTCGCGCAAACGCTCAATATCGGCGATCAGGAGCGCTGCGGTGTTCCGTCGGGTCTCGCCATGCGGTGTCGAACGGCCCGCGCCGCGCTGATCGTAAATGACGATGCGGTACGCCGCCGGATCAAACAGGCGTCGGTGTTCGGGATGGCTGCCGGAGCCGGGTCCGCCATGCAGGAACAGAGCCGGAATTCCGGCCGGGTTTCCGCACTGCTCGAAGTACAGTGTGTGCAGATCGTCGAGCCGAAGGTATCCGGCATCGAACGGCTCGATTCGTGGGAAGAGTTCAGGACTCATCGAGGCCGCCTCGCCGTTGCGCGCCGTTATATCCGTGGGAGCTAAACCATGCCATCGTCTGCCGACGTGATCGTTGTCGGCCTGGGCGCCGCCGGGGCGGCCACGCTCTTCCAGCTGAGCAAGCGTGGCGTGCGGGTGCTGGGCATCGATCGCCATGCGCCTCCGCACGACCTGGGCTCCAGCCACGGGCAGTCACGCATTACCCGCCAGGCGATCGGCGAAGGGGCCGAGTACGCGCCACTGGCGCTGCGCGCGCACCAACTGTGGCGGGAGATCGAGGCTGAGACCGGCCACCAACTGATGCAGACGACGGGTTGCCTCGTCATCGGCCCTCTCGACATCAGCGAGGCCCCGCTTGGAAAGCCGCAGTTCGTTCGCCGCACGATAGAGGTCGCCGAACGGTTCGCCATTCCCCACCAGGTGCTTGACGCGGACGAAATACGACGGCGGTTTCCGCAGTTTGCGCCGCGCCAGTCCGAGGTAGCCTGCTATGAGCCGGGCGGCGGGCTTGTCTTCCCCGAACGTTGCATCGCCGCCCAGCTGTCCCTCGCCGCGCGCTATAGGTCGGCGGTCCACACCGGCGAGCGGGTGACCGCAATCGCTCAAACGGACGACGGGATCGAAGTAACCACTGATCAGGCGATCCATCGGGCGGGCCAGGTAGTCGTTTGCGCCGGGCCGTGGACCCCGGGGCTGCTGGGCGGCCGCTATGCTGCAGACCTCGGTCTTTACCGCCAGACCATGCACTGGTTCGCCCCTCAGGCGGCAGTGGAATTCGCGCCCGAGCGAATGCCGGTTTTCATCTGGTTGCATGGCGGCGAGGGCGGGTGGTTCTACGGCTTTCCAGCTCTTGATGGCGATAGCGCCGTCAAAGTTGCATGCGAGCAGTTCTCGGCCTCCCTTCCGGTTCCGGAAAGCATGCCGCGGGAGGTGAGCGACGGGGAGGCGGTCGCCATGCACGCGCTGCACGTAGCGGGCCGGCTGCCGCGACTGAGCGCCAGACCGCTGCGCTCGGCGAGCTGCATCTACACCATGGCTCCGGACCAGCGCTTCATCGTCGCGCGCGACCGTGAGCGGACCCGCGTGACCGTCGTTTCGGCCTGTTCGGGTCACGGCTTCAAGCACTCTGCGGCCATCGGAGAAGGCGTGGCGCAATGGCTGACCGGATCTGCACCCCCTGCCATGCTGGCCCCGTTCGCAAATTTTTAATCGAGCCTGTTCTCCCCTATTTTGATAAAGCTATCAAAACAGCATTTGGACAGTCCCTCGAGCCTGAGAAGCGCCGCGTGACCCGCTTTCACGGCGAGCCCGCCCGCCGACCCCCTTGGCAAGCCTTCCGGGCTTGCCCACCGCCCACCCGGGGCGCAACATCAAAAGCGGACATTTGATGTGCTACATAAACCGGACATCTTCCGCCGCTCTCAACATTGTACGTCGCAAATGTCGGCTCTGCAGGGGCGAACGGCGGATAGCGCCGGAATAGACGCGAACGGCCTACCGCGAAACGACGCCCCAAGCGCACCGGACGTGTTCGCGCGCAACGGGGAGGCGGTCGAGGTCGAAAGGCATTGAGAGCATTTCGATGCCGTGGGCGACGCCGGTTCTGAACCTCGTCCTAACGTCCGGCCGCGTTAACGAAAGCTCAGTCGGCCGCGCCCTCAGCCACATTACGAAAATAAGGCTCGACTGGCCCGGCGAGCTTAATGGTCATAGGATCGCCACGCCGGTCGCGGGTCGCGCCGACCGCCAGCCGCACCCAGTTTTCGCTGACACAATATTCCCCCACGTTGGTCTTTTCGACGCCCTTGAAGCGCACCCCGACGCCGCGAGCTAGCAAAGCCTCATCGTAGTGCGGGCTGCTCGGATTGGTCGAGAGGCGGTCAGGCGGGACGTCGGTCATGCGTCAGACTGTAGAGGAGCCCATCGCGGCGACCAAGCCGGCGATCTCGTCGGCCGCGGTTTCCTGGGCCGCAGTCGAGAGAGACGTGACGGCAATTTCGGCCATCAGCGGGCGGGTGTCCATGCGGCTAGATCGGCGATAGGCCGGGTCATAGTGGTGCTCGATCAGTTCGCAGGCCAAAGCATGATAGTCGCGAGCTGCGGCCATGCTCCGCCAGTCACCGAGGCGGGGTGTGCCGTGTCGGCCGGGAAGTCTTTCCAGGATAGCCGCCACGGCCTCGGGGTCGTTGACCATGTCGCCATAGGCCGACACGAGGTAGGCGGCCCGGTCCGCCGCTGCGGCTTGGATGACTATACGGGGCGCCGCCAGCATCGCCTTCCACAGGGTGGGCGGAGTCATCAGCTGGCCGATCTTGCTGGATTCGGCTTCGACGACCGCCGGGCGACAGGCATCCAGTTCCTCCAGAGCCGACAGCAGGCGGGACTCGAACATTTTCTGACTTGGCTGGGGGCGCCCGGGCAGAGCCCCGAACAGGGAACCCCGATGCTCCGCCAGAGCCTCGAGGTCGAGGGTCTGCACCCCCCGTGCGGCAAGCCGGCCGAGTATCTCCGTTTTGGCGGAGCCGGTATCGCCGTCCAGCAGCACCAGGGGAGGCGGCGGGGGGCCACCGTACAGGCGCGCGGTGACGTGGCGGCGGTAGGTCTTGTAGCCGCCGGCCAGGACGCTGACCCGCCAGCCGACCTGGGAGAGCACCGTGGCCATGGCGTGGGAACGCTGACCGCCGCGCCAGCAATAGACCAGCGGGGCGTAGGCGCCGTCGCGGTCAGACAGTGGGCCTTGCAGGTGGCTGGCGATATTACGCGCGACGTAAGCTGCGCCAATGCGGCGCGCGCGTAGCCGTGAGTCCTGGACGTAGATGGTCCCGACCTGGGCGCGCTCCTCGTTGCTGAGCACCGGCAGGTTGAGGGCGCCTGGAATGTGGTCCTCCGCGAACTCCGCCGGACTGCGCACGTCCAGAATCTCGACGAAGCGACCCAAACTCGCCGCGTCGGCGGTATCGACAGTCTCAATCATTGCGCTGCATCGCGCAGGACCGTGAGCGTGGCCCCGCTTGCGTCGGCACTCAGGATCCGGCCGACCAGCCAGCCGCCCCCGCCTGCGGCGCGCAGACTTTCGAGCATCGGTTTCGCCGCCGGGGCGGGCACGGCTGCCAGAAGGCCGCCGGCCGTCTGCGGATCGAATAGCAGGGGGAACGAAGGCTCCCCCCGCGCCGTGTCCGATGCATCGACCATCAGTTGCGCGTTTTGGCGATAGAGTGAGCTGCGGACGCCTTTCGCGGCGAGATCGACCGCGCCATCGGCCCACGCAATCGCGTTCAGCCAAAGCTCGGCTCGAACGGCCGACGCCTGCGCCATTGCTTGCAGATGGCCCGCCAGACCAAAGCCGGTGACATCGGTTATGGCGGTGGCCCCGTCGCGCAGCCGCGCCGACGCCGCGCCGCTGGAGGCAAGCATCTGCCGCAGAGCCGCGGCGACCCATTCGCCTTTGGCCAGCCCGCGCATTTCAGCGGCGAGAACCGTTCCGACCCCGATCGGCTTGGTCAGGATAAGCAGGTCGCCGGCGCGGGCGCCATCCAGGCCGATCGGCGGCCGCTTTCCGGTCAGGCCCGTGACCGTCAGCCCCAGGATCAGTTCAGCCCCGACGCTGGTGTGTCCGCCTACCAGATCGGCCCCGGCATCTCGCAGCACAGCCTGCATCGCAGCCAGGATCTCCGACAGGGTCTCATCCTGCTTGGCGTCGCTCATCGGCGGCAAGACAATCGAGGCGAGGGCCGCTTGCGGCGCCGCGCCCATCGCCCAGACGTCCCCCATCGCATGTTCGGCGACAATCCGTGCAAAGACGTAAGGGTCTTCGGTAAAGCCGCGAAAATGGTCGCAGGTGATCACTTGCGCGCCACCCGCGCCTCCAGGTCCCCAGCCGAGCACGGCAGCGTCGTCGCCGGCTCCGCGAAGAACGTCCCGCCGCAGTGGCGGGGCGAGCCGCGCCAGGGCGGCGTGAAGGGTGGCGGAGCCGACTTTCGATCCGCATCCACCGCAGAGCGGGTCTCTCGCTTCCAGCTCCGCCAATCCCAGCGCGGCTGGGCCGGTTCTTGTCGCCGGCGCAGCCATCGCCGGCAGGGCGGCGAAGCGCGCCATGAACCGCCGGTCGATCAGCTGCTTCCAGGCCCAAAGTGGCCGCCCGCGCAGCGCAAGGCCCCATTTCTCGGCCATCGCTTGATCTCCGCTAAGACCCACGAGCTTCAGATGATCCTTTTGCGAACGATAGGATAAAAGCCGCCCGCCCGTCAGCGCGGCCCGCAGATTGGCGTGAAGCGCGGGGCCCTGGCGCACGGCGTAGACACCAGCCTTCGGGCGCGGCGCGCCATCGACGGCTCCGATATCGCCGACCGCAAAGACGTTGGTATGGCTGACGCTGCGCAGGCAGGCGTCGGTGCGCACGAACCCGTCCGCCAGGTCCATGCCGGTGAAGGCGAGCCACGGCGCCGGACGCGCGCCGGCCGCCTCGGCGACGAAGCCGCCTCCGATGCCCAGGGCGTCGCTGCTGTCGCCGGTTACCACCCGAATACCGGATGCGTGGAGGCTGGCAAGGAGCATTGCGCGCGCCGCCGCGCTGGCCAAGGGCGCGATGTGGGCCTCCCGCTCGACCAGGGTGATGCTTGGGTCCTGGCCGTGGGGAGCCTCCGCCTTGAGCCGTTGGGCCATGGCCAGCGCCAATTCGATGCCGCCGATTCCGGCCCCGATTACGGCCGCGCGAGGCGGGCGCTGGCCCGCGCGCACGCCGTCGATGAAGCTCTCCCAGGCCAAGGCGAAGGCGGCCATCGGCTTGACCGGCGTGCCGCGAAACTCCGCCCCCGGCTGGCCCGCCTGCGAGGTGACTCCGATGTCGAGCGAGGCGACATCGAAGGCGATGGGCGGGCGGGCCGCCAGCGTCGCTACCCCTGCCACCGGATCGAGGCCGGTCACGGCATCCAGCACCAACCGCGCCCCTGCGAACCGGGCCAGCTTGACCAGGTCGATGGCGAGTTCCTCGCGGCTGTAATGCCCGGCCACATAGCCTGGAAGCATCCCCGTGTAGAGGACACTTGGATCGGGATTGACCAGGCTCACCCGCACGCCAGGGATCGGCGCCATACCCCACCGGCGCAGTGCGATTGCGTGGGCATGGCCGCCGCCGATGAGGAGCAGGTCGCGGGTAATCGGAGCCGGAGGCCCCATCGATGTGGATCTAGCCAAAACGCACGGAGGCGCCGCCGTCCACCGCCAGCACGACGCCGGTAATGAACTTCGCTTCGTCGCTGGCGAGGAACAGGGCGGCGTAGGCGACGTCCCATGCCGTGCCCATCTTGCCGCCGAGCGGAACCCGGGCGTTGCGGGCCGCGCGCACCGCCCCGACGTCTTCGCCGCGCGCCCTGGCGATGTTTTCGATGGCCATGGGCGTATCCATCAGGCCCGGCATGATCGCGTTGCAACGGATGGCGTGTCGGGCGTTCAGCGCCGCAGTGGAGGTGGTCAGCTTGTTGACGCCGGCCTTGGATACTTCATAGGCGATGATATTGGCCGGCGCGATCGCGGCCAGCGACGAAATGTTGACGATCGCCCCGCCGCCGGCGGCGCGCATCACCGGCAGTGCGTGCTTTATGGTCAGCCACATGCCCTTGAGATTGACGGCGATGATCGTCTCCCACGCGGCTTCCTCGAGGCGCTGAACCGAGCCGTCGCCGGAGCCGATGCCGACGTTGTTGTGCAGTATGTCCAGCCTACCCAGGCGCGCACCCGCCTCTGCGACCAAAGCCCGGCAGTCGGCCTCCCGGGTGATATCGGCCTTGAAAGCCTGGGCCTCACCGTTATCGGCCGCGATCATGTCCACGGTCTCGCGCGCCGACGCCAGGTCCCTGTCGACACAGAGAACGCGCGCGCCTTCGCGGGCGAACAGGATCGCCGTCGCCCTGCCGTTGCCGATGGTCGAGCCGGCCGTCTGACCGGCGCCGACCACCACCGCGGCCTTGCCCGCGAGCCTCCCGGCCATGCTCAGCCGCCCTCGCGGTCCAGATGCGCCCTGTGCAAAAAGTCGAGCACCGCGGCGTTGAAGGTCGCCGGCTGGTCGATATTGGCCGCGTGCCCCGCGCCCGGAATGACCACCTTCCTGGCCCCCGGGATCTTGGCGGCCATGTAATCGCTGGCGCCCAGGAAAGGCGCGTCGTCGGCGCCAACCACCACCAGCGCAGGCACGGCGACCGTTGGCAGGCTGGCCATGACCCGCGCGTCCTTCTGGGTCAGCATCCCCCGCGCCGCGCGCGCCAATCCCTCAGCCGAGCGATGGGTGCTGGCGCGCATCTCAGGGCTGCCGACAGCCAGCGGGCCAAGGCCATCGCGCTCATAGCGCTCCGCAGTGCGCAACGCATTGCGGTTCCACCCTGCCCGCGCCTCGTCGTTGCGATAGCCAGGCCCGGTGTCGATGATCAGCAGCGCCCGCACCCGCTCCGGATGGGCTAGGTGGAAGGCAAGGCTCATGTAGCCGCCCAGCGAAAGGCCACCGATGATCGCCTTGCTGGCGCCGACCGCATCGAGCAGGGCCTTCATGTCGCCCACTGTCGCTGCTTCGCTGTAGGCGCTGTCGTCCGCTGGATAGTCGGATTGGCCATGGCCGCGCATGTCCCAGACGATCACCTTGAAGGCGCTGGAGAGCGGCTCGATCTGTCCTCGCCACATCTGCGAAGTGGCCGAATATCCGTGGCTGAGCAGCATCGCCGGCCCCTCGCCATGGACCTCATAGTGGATGGCGACCCCGTCGCGATCGAGCCTCGGCATGGGCTTTCTCCCTTCAGCGTCCGGTGAACAGGCCGGCGCGGCGTTCATTGACCGCGCGTACGCCCTCGGCGAAGTCCGCGGTCTTGCGCAGGTGTGTCTGCTGGATGAGTTCGTGATCCGTCTGGGCCTTGACCTCGGCCGCCAGCCCGGCGCGCAGCGTGGCGCGGGTCGCCTGCACCGCCAACGGCGCGTTTTCAGCAATCTCGCGCGCCAGGTCCAGCGCCGCCCCGCGCAGCTCATCGAGCGGCACAAGCTGGTCGACCAGTCCCCACGCAAGCGCCTCCTCGCCTCTGATCCGGCGCCCGGTCAGGCACATGAGCTGAGCGCGCTGGATCCCGACCACCCGCGGCAAAGTGTGGGTGACGCCAAAGCCTGGATGAAAACCGAGCTTAACGAAATTGGATGTGAACCGCGCTTCCGGCGCCGCGACGCGGAAGTCGGCGACCAAAGCCAGGCCAAGGCCCGCACCGACCGCCGCGCCCTGTACCGCGGCGACGATCGGCTTGTTGGCCGAAAACAGTCTCACCGCCTGCACGTAGAGGGGATTGATCCCCTCCATGCCAGTTCCCGCCACGCCCGTGGGAGAGGCGAGGTCCGCGCCGGCGCAGAAGCTTTTACCGGCGCTCATCAAGACAACGGAGCGCACCTCATGCTCGGCGTCGATGTCTTCGAGGGCGTCGGCCAGGCTGGCCATCAGCTCGACACTGACAAAATTGTGCGGCGGCCGGTCGATGGTCAACAAGGCCACCGCGCGATCGCGGCGCAATGAAATGTCCCCGTACTGGTCCTTCATGGGCGGGTCAGCTCCGATTGCAGAAACGCGGCGTGGACCGGTGTGTCCGGGAGGACGGCTATGGCCGGATTGCCCGTCCCGCGCCAGACCGCGCAGACCACCGCGCCAATGATCCCGCCCTCTTCGCGCATCAGCACGGCCGCATCCCCAATGGCGCCGCCGGTCGAGATCACATCCTCGATGACCGCCAGCCTTCTGCCATCGATCTGCGCGCCCTCGACGGCGCGGCAGGTGCCGTAAGTCTTGCGCGCCTTGCGCACGAACACCGCCGGCAGCCCGCTCTCCAGTGACATCGCCGTGGCGATTGGCACGCCCCCGAGCTCAAGCCCTGCCAGGACTTCAGTCCCCGCAGGCAGCAGGTCGATCATCCGGCGGGCGATGCGTCGCAGAAGCTGCGGGTCGGATTCGAAGCGGAACTTGTCGAAGTACTCGCCCGAGATCGCCCCGCTGCGCAGCACGAAGCGGCCAGTGAGGTGCGCGGCGGCGACAAGATCGGCCGCAAGGCCAGGGTCCGGCGGCGGTCTCATCGCCTGGAGCCCAGCAGGTTGCGTGCCACCACCCATTTATGCACCTCCGTCGGTCCGTCATAGATGCGCATGGTGCGCAGTTTCGCCGCCATCAGCTGCAGCGGCATTTCCTTGGTCATGCCCATGGCCCCGAAGGTCTGCATGGCATGGTCGACGACCTCGAAAGCCATCTCGGTGGCGAAGGCCTTGATCATCGACACCTCCAGGCGCGCCTCGCGGCCCTGGTCGAGTTTCCAGGCGCAGTCATAGGTCATCAGGCGGGCGGCGTGGATTTGGGTCGCGGCGTCCGCCACCCACCATTGGATCGCCTGACGTTCGGATAATGGCTGGCCGAACGTCACCCGTTGGGGCGCATACTCGCAGATCATGTTCAACGCCCGTTGGGCCATGCCGATCGACCAGGCGGCCATCTCGAGACGCCGGGTGCCGAGCCGGATCTGCATCGGCGCGAATCCCTGGCCCTCGACCCCCAATAGTTTCCAGCCTTCGACGCGGCAGTCCTCCAGCGCCACCTCATAAGTGACCGCCCCCCCGACCATCGCAATGGCGCGCAGCACATTGAAGCCCGGGGTCCCCTTGTCGATCAGAAAGGCCGAGATCCCGCCCCTGGCGCGCTTCTCCCTGTCGGTCACCGCCATCAGGATGGTGAAGTCCGCGTCCTTGGCCCGCGAGATCCAGATCTTGCGGCCGTTGATCACCCAGTCGTCGCCGTCCCGAACCGCACGGGTGATCATGCCTGCTGGATCGCCCCCGGCGCCTGGCTCCGAAATGCCGATCGCCGACGTCGTCTCGCCCCGCACGTAGGGGGCCAGATAGGCCTCACGCTGGCGATCGTTGACGGTCGCCATCAGCATCCGCAGGTTGGGGGAATCCGGCGGCAGAGTGTAGGGCGTCACCGTCTGACCCAGATGCTCGTTGACTGCGACCAGGGCGACCAGAGGCAGGTCCGCGCCGCCGACGTCGCCGGGCGCATCGAGGCCCCAAAGCCCCAGTTTCTTCGAGACCTCGTCCAGACGCCGCTGTTCGACCACGCCCAGACGCAGGCCCTCGCCCTTGGCTTCGCGCGCCAGGACGCCGGCCTCAAGCGGCATCAGCTCGTCGGCGACGAACCGTCCGACGAGATCGGCCAGCATGCGATGCTCTTCACAAAGCTCGAAGTCCAAGCGCGGCGCCTTTCATTGCCCCCGTTGCGATCTGAACCCCGCGGGCCGCCCGAAGGCAAGCCTCCCTCCTGAGACCGTGCTCAAGCGGCTTGTCGAACTTCCACTGTCAGGTGTGACAGGGTGGGGAAGGCGGCGAGCTTCCGGCGATAAAAATCGACATTGCGCGGCCCGCGAGAGATCACCGAGACGATGGCGCCCAGGTGGCCGGGCCCGAGGCGCCACAGGTGCAGATCCGACAGCTCGTCCCCTTCGGACTCGACCGCGCCACGTAGGTCGGCCGCCAGTTTTTTGTCAGGGGTCATGTCCAGGAGGATGGCGCCGGTATCCCGGACGAGGCCGAACGACCAGCTGGCGATCACGCACGCTCCGACGATGCCGGCCAGCGGATCCATCCACAGCCACCCGAACAGCCGCGCCAGGGTCAGCCCGACGATAACCAGCACCGAAACTGCCGCGTCGGCCATCACATGGATTACCGCCGCGCGCATGTTGTTGTCACGGTGGTGCACGTTGCCGTGGTCGTGTCCGCCGTGCTCCTCAGTGTCGTGCTCATGTTCATGCTGATGGTGATCAGCGTCGTGGTGATCGTGGTCGTGATGATCGTGGTGATGGGTGTGGCCGTGATGATGACCGTGCTCGCCGCCGCTCAACAGCCACGCGCTGGCGACGTTGACCGCTAGGCCGACACAGGCGATCGGGATGGCCTCGGCGAAGTGGATCGGCACCGGAGCCATGAACCGGCGGATCGCCTCGTAGCCGATGAGGAGCGCGATCATCGCCAGGATGATGGCGCTGGTGAATCCCGCCAGGTCGCCGAGTTTGCCGGTGCCGAAGGAAAACCGTGGGTCGGCGGCGTACCGGCTGGCGAAACTGTAGGCCAGAGCGGCGAGCAGCAGGGCTCCGGCGTGCGTCGACATGTGCAGCCCGTCGGCGATCAGCGCGATCGAGCCGAACAGCAGCCCACCGACGATCTCGGCCACCATCATCGCCCCACACAGGGCGATGACGATCCACGCCCGGCGCGCATTGGCCGCGTGCGCGTCGCCGAGGAACACATGGCTGTGACCTTGTCTGAGCGGAATCGCGGCGCTGGCGGCCATGCTCGGGTTCCTTTTCTCTGCCAACGGAAGCCGGCGATGCTAGACCAGCTCCGCACCTCGGTCGACTTGGCTCAACGTCCTAAAACCAGGTCCTTACGCCGCCGGTCAGCCGCACATCGCTGGATCGTTGGCCGGCGGCGCGAACGAGGTCGGCGGTGCGGCCGAATTTCTGCTCCCAGGTCAGGCCGATGTAGGGGGCAAACTTGCGGGTGATCTCGTAGCGTAGGCGAAGACCGGCATCGAGATCGGAGACGCCGTAGCCGATGTCCCGCCGGGGATCGTCACGGCTGTAGAGATTGAGTTCGGCTTCGGGTTCGAGGACCAGGCGATTGGTCAGCAACTGGTCGTAGGAGGCCATTAGCTTGGCCGCCAGGCGCCCACCGCCACCTAAGTAGCCGGTGGCCGACACCTTGATGAAGTAGGGAGCGAGCCCTTCGATCCCAAAGGCCGCCCAAGCGCGACCGGGGGCGGAATCGAGGTCGTAGCGGGCCCCGCCCTGCAGGTCGAAGTAGGTGGAGATCGGCCGGTCATAGAAGAGTTCCTGCTGGCCGTCGCTTACCCTTCCCAGACCGTCGACCTCGCCTTCGCTCTTGAGCCACAGCCGGTTCTCATCGGTTCCGGCCCAAGCCTCCCCTTCCCAGCGAAAGCCGTTGTCAATCCCGCCGCCAAAACGCCCCTCGAGTTGGTCGAACCCGCCATGCACATAAATGCGCTCATCGCCGACCGGCGAGCCGAACGGGGCCGCAACGCTGGCGTCCGGGGCAGCCTGAGCGCTGGCCTGCCCGGCCGGGCACAGGCGCAGCAGGACCATCGCCGCCAAACAGGCCCAGTGGCCTTTCACGCCACCAGCACCGTGCGGAACATGCCCGTCTCCATGTGATAGAGCAGGTGGCAGTGGAAGGCCCAGCGCCCCGGCGTGTCGGCGGTAAATACTATACCGACCCGCTCGCCGGGCTTGACGTTGACCGTGTGTTTCAGCGGCAACCGGCCCGTATTTCCATTCTCCAGGGAGAACAGGAAGCCGTGCAGATGGATCGGATGCTCCATCATCGTGTCATTGATGAGCACGAACCGCACCGTCTCGCCCAGCCGCACATAGATCGGCGCCGCCTGCGAGAACTTCTTGCCGTCGAACCCCCAAGTCCAGCGCTGCATGTTGCCGGTCAGATGGAACTCGATGTCGCGACCCGCCGGTGGCGGGTCCTGGCCAGGTTCTAGCGATTTCAGGTCGGCGTAGGTGAGCGTCTTGCGGGTCCCTTCCGCCAGCCCAGCGCCGGGCTCGCCCTGCCTGTCCTGCGTTTCCATCGCCACATTGTCGACGTTCACCTGCCCCGGCAGCTTTTGGGGATCGACGTGATCGGCGTTCGTTGCGGGCGCCGTCGCAGCCGCTCCCTCGCTCATGTCCATGCCGGCCATGTCTCCGCCGGCCTTTGCGCCGCCGCTCATGTCCATGCCGGCCATATCCGCGCCGCTCGGCATGGCGGGTCCCGCTGAAGCCGCGGGGGCCGTGCCCATGTCCATTCCAGCCATGCCGTCTGCCGGTTTTGGCGCTCCGCCCATGTTCATCCCAGCCATGCCGGCGCCGCTCATTTTGTCCCCGCCGGCAGCCATGCCCGCCATGCCCATGTCGGCCATGGTCCTCAAGGGTCGGGGGTCCATCGGCGGGACAGCAGCCGACATCCCCCGGCGCGGCGCGAGGGTTGCGCGGGCATAGCCGGTCCGGTCCTCGGCCTGGGCGAATATGGTGTAGGCTTGGTCCGCACTGGGCGTGACGATCACATCGTAGGTTTCCGCCACCCCGATTCGGAACTGATCGATTGCGACGGCCTCGACGTCGCTGCCGTCGGCCGCAACCACGCTCAGCGGCAGTCCCGGTATTCGGACATCGAAGGTCGACATGGCGGCGCTGTTGATGAAGCGCAGGAGCACCCGCTCGCCGGGCGCAAAGAGAGCCGTCCAGTTCGCCGCCGGCGGCCGGCCGTTGACCAGGAAGGTGTAGGTCGCTCCGGTCACGTCCATTATGTCGGTGGGGCTCATCCGCATCCTGCCCCACATCGACCAGTCGGCGAGCGTCGCCTTCAAACCCTTGCGCTGGTTGTCGGCGACGAAGGTCCCAAGGGTTCGCTG
Source organism: Caulobacteraceae bacterium (assembly GCA_043746375.1). Taxonomy (GTDB): domain Bacteria; phylum Pseudomonadota; class Alphaproteobacteria; order Caulobacterales; family Caulobacteraceae; genus Acaudatibacter. The sequence goes on from JAYTRF010000260.1 coordinate 29,149, forward strand.
GTGGAAATTATAGTAGTCGCCCTGCTGCTTCAGGTTGGCGACGACGGTCATAGGGTCCTCGTCTGTCCAGTCCGAAAGGACAACGACATATTCCCGGGCGAAGGCCACGGAGCGCGGCGACTTTGGTTCGAGGATCACTGGACCGTAGAGGCCGGTCTGCTCCTGCATGCCCGAGTGGCTGTGGTACCAGTAGGTTCCGTTCTGGACGATCGGGAAGCGGTAGGTGAAGGTCTCGCCGGGCATGATGCCGGGGAAGGTCAGCCCCGGGACGCCGTCCATGGGGTTGGGCAGGCGAAAGCCGTGCCAGTGGATCGAGGTTGGCTCCGAAAGCCGGTTGGTGACATCGATGGTTACGTTGTCGCCTTCGCGCAGGCGCAGCGTCGGACCGGGCACCTGACCATTGACCGCCGTGGCCGTACGCCGTCTGCCGGTGATGTTGATCGGGGCCTCGCCGATGGTCAGGGCGATATGCTCGCCGCTCAGCACTGCGGCGCCGGGCATCACGCCCTGCGCGCGCGTCCAAACCGGAGCACCGATGGCGGCCGCTCCGCCCGCGAGCGCTAGACCCTGGACGAACTGCCGGCGTGAGGATCGTGGCGCTGGAAGAGCCATCACTTCTAAAGTTTTCTCGCCTTGGCGCAGCTGGAGGCATTGACCATACTGGGCGACCGACTCAGCGGATAGTTATGCAGCCGGTCGCGCAAGCGCCAGGGAGTCACGCCGTGATCGATTTCCGCCGCCACCTGCCGAGCACGGCTTTCGTCGCCATCGCCGCCCTCGTCATCGCCGGTTTCGCGGGCATTTTCATCTATACGGGCGTCTATGACATCGGCGCCGACGCCCCGCACATGGCGCCCACCTATTGGATGATCGAGCACCTGCGCGACCGTTCCATCGCAGTTCGCGCCCGCGCCATTGTAGCCCCCGCCGATCTGAACGACCCAAAGCGCGTCGCCGCCGGGGCCGGACTTTATGGCGACATGTGCAGCGGCTGCCACCTCGCGCCTGGCATGGAGAAAACCGAGATCAGCCAGGGTCTCTACCCTTCGGCCCCGGAACTGGGGCGAGGGACGGGCCTCTCGCCCGGCGAGGAGTTCTGGATCATCAAGCATGGCGTCAAGCTGACCGGCATGGCCGCGTGGGGGAAGACCCACAACGATACCCTGATCTGGGACATGGTCGCCTTTTTGCGCGCTTTCCCCGCGTTGAACGCCGCGCAATACCAGGCGGCGGTGAAAAGCGCGCCGGGCGATCACGACGCGATGATGCACGACATGATGGGCAGCGGCGCGCCCATGCAACAAAAGATGCCTATGCAGCAGAAATAGGCGGCCTCGCCCATCGGGCCGACCCCGGAAATTACCGTGACTTTGGCGGCTAAGTTGCTAATTCTCCAATTCATGGCGCGGTTTTTCCTTGCCTTCATCGCGGCGCTGACCTTCGCCCTCGGCCCCTCGGCCGTCTCGGCGACAGACGCCGGCTGCGCGCGGGCCATGGCCGGGGGGATGGTTCAGAGCCAATCCCACTCCTCGATGGCTGGCTTCGACAAGTCGTTGGCCAACCCCCCCTGTTGCGACCACGCCGCGAAGGGATGCGCCAAGGCCTGCGCAATGACCTGCGTGGCCGCGACGGTCGCGCCATCGCCCTATGAGCCCGCGACTTCGATCCCCACGCTTACGACCAGTGAAGCGCCGGTGAGCAGTCCGGTGTCGCCGACGCGCGCGCCCAATGGCGCCGATCCGCCTCCGCGATAGCTTTCACTGGAATTCCGAGGCGCCCGCTCGATGGGGCGCCAAGAACTCGATTGAGGCATGACGGGCTCAAAACCCCTCTCGGTCTGCCCAATCCGAGCAATCCAACCGCACAAGCGACAGGAAAACCCGATGCGTTTCACCCTGATCATCCTGGTGACGATCCTTGTCGGCGGCAATGCGCACGCGGCGCCGCTGACGTTTGGCGCGGCGCTTAAGCTGGCAGCGGACACCGCACCCGATCTCGAGGCCAAGGACCTGGAGCTCAAGGCGGTGCGGTCGGTCGCCATCGCGGCCGGCAGGCTTCCCGATCCGAAGCTCGAACTGGGGGTCGAGGGCTTTCCCGTGTCTGGGCCTTTCGCCGGCCATCCCGAACGAGATGACTTCAGCGACGTTCGCGTAGGGGTCATGCAGGACCTGCCGAACGGGGCCAAGCGCAGGGCGGCGCGGTCGCGTGCGCTGGCCGACATAAAGGCGGCGGAGGCGGCCCGCGCCGTGACGGCGCGCGATGTGCGGCTGAAAGCCGCGCTTGCCTGGATCGATCTATACTATGCCGAACGGCGCGTGGCCGCCTTGGATGACGTCGATCGCGCTCTGAAACCTCTGCGCGAAGCCGCGCCTGCCCAGTTGGCCTCGGGGACGTTGCGGCCGGCCCAGACCCTCGAGCCCCAAGAGCTCATCGCGGCTCTGGCCGATCGGCGGGCCGATCTCGTCGCCTCCGTCGCCAAGGCGCGCGCCGAACTTGAGCGCTGGACGGGGGAGGCGAGCCCCGAGGTCGCGGGTCAGCCGCCCGACTATCGCGTCGATCCCGCCGTCCTCGCCGCCGGCCTCGATAACCTTCCGGCGCTGCGCGCCTTCGACCCCATGCTTAGCCAGGCGGATGCCGATCTCGAGGCCGCCAAGGCCGAAAGGGTCCCCGATGCGAGCCTTGAATTTGCGTACCAGCGTCGCGACCCGAGGTTCGGTGACATGGTCTTGTTGCAGGCGACCATCGGACTGCCGCTTTTCGCGTCCACCCGCCAGGACCCGATCATCGCGGGGCGAGCCGAGCGAGCCAGCAGCGTCATGGTCCAAATGCAGGCGGCTCGGCGGGAAATGGTCGCCCAGCTTCAAGCCAGCCTCGCCGATCATGCAATGCACCACGAGCGGTTGACGCGGGCCCGCGGTACCTTGGTTCCCTTGGCTGATCGACGCGCGCGACTGGAAACCGCGAGCTATGCGGCGGGTAACGCGAGCCTCGGCGATGTGCTGGAGGCCTTTGTGGCCCTGGCGGAGGCGCGGATCGACCTCATCGATCGCGAGGCTCTAGTCGTTCGCGACGGCGCGGCCATTGTCCTCACCTACGGGAGCGAGCCCCAATGAACGGCGTCCTGTCGTCTTCGAAGGCCCGCGTCGGCCTTGTGGCTATCGCCCTCATTCTGGTCGGAGGCGTAGCCGGCTATGGCGTGGCGCGCCTTTCGCGGCCGGCGCCCACCACCGTTATGGCCCCGCCGTCGAATTCAGTCGGCCGAAAGGTCCTCTATTGGTACGACCCCATGGTTCCGGCGCAGCACTTCGACAAGCCGGGCAAGTCGCCCATGGGCATGGAGATGATCCCCCGCTACGAAGGTGGCGGGGCCTCTGCCCAGGGGGTCCCCAGCATCCGGGTCGATCCGGCCGCAGAGCAAAATCTGGGAGTGCGCCTTGCCGCCGTGCGCCGGGGCGATCTCGCCTCGAGTGTCGACGCGGCCGGCGTCATCGACTTCGACCAGCGTAATGTGGCCGTCATCCAGGCGAGGACGGCGGGCTTCGTACAGCGGGTCTACGGCAGGGCCCCCGGCGACGTGGTCCGCGCCGGCGCGCCCATCGCCGACTTGCTCCTGCCGGCCTGGGGTGGCGCGCAGGCCGAATTCCTGGCCGTGGTGCATACCGGCCAGCCGGCCTTGATCGCGGCGGCGCGGCAGCGGCTGCGGCTGCTAGGCATGCCGGACGCGCTCATCTCGGCGGTCGAGCGCAGCGGACAGCCACGCAACACGTTGACCATCAGCGCGCCCATCGGCGGCGCGATCCAGACGCTGGACGTCCGCCAGGGGATGAGCGTCGCCGCCGGCCAGACCCTGGCTCAGATCTCGGGGCTTGCAACGGTCTGGCTGAATGCAGCCGTGCCGGAAGCCCAGGCGGGCCTGATCCGCGTCGGCGATCAGGCGCGGGTCGATATCGCCGGCTTCAGCGGAGAGACGTTCGAGGGGCGGGTGGCGGCCATTCTGCCGACAGCTCAGGCTGAGAGCCGCACCTTGACGGTGCGGGTCGTGTTACCCAATCGCGGAGGCCGACTGCGACCGGGCATGTTCGCCACGGTGCACCTGGGCGGTCAGGGCCAGCCGGCGCTTCTGGCGCCCTCCGAGGCTGTAATCCGCACCGGAGCGCGCGACTTGGTGATGGTTGCCGACACCGGCGGTCGCTATCGGCCCGTCGAGGTCAAGGTCGGGCGAGAAGAGGGTGGCCAGACACAGATTCTGGCCGGCCTCACCGAGGGCCAGCAGGTCGTCGCGTCTGGGCAATTTCTGCTCGATTCGGAGGCTAGCCTCACGGGGATCGACGCCGCGCCGCTCACTGCGGCGCCAGCTTCCTACCCGGCGGCGGAGGCCTCCCCACTCGCTACGACGCGCGGACGGATCGAGGCGCTTTCGGGTGACCACATCACCCTGTCGCACGAGGCGATCTCTTCGATCGGATGGCCGGCGATGACCATGACCTTCAGGCTGGCGTCACCCGACCTCGCTAGGGGCCGCAAGGTGGGCGATCGGGTAACCTTCGCATTCGACCCCAGAGCCGACGGGCCGGTGATCCACCGTTTGGGACCTGGGTAGGGATATGATCGCCGCAACCATCCGTGCTTCCGTCCGGAATCGCTTCCTGGTCATCCTCGCGGCGATGGCCCTCGTGGCGATCGGGGTCTGGGCGGTCGCCAATACGCCGCTCGACGCCCTGCCAGACCTTTCCGACGTGCAGGTGATCATTCGAACGCCCGATCCCGGCCAGGCGCCGCAACTAGTGGAGAACCAGGTCACATACCCCCTGGCCACGACCATGCTTTCCGTGCCCGGCGCAAAGACGGTTCGCGGCTACTCGTTCTTCGGCGACAGCTTCGTCTATGTACTGTTCAAGGACGGCACCGATCTCTATTGGGCTCGATCACGCGTTCTGGAATATCTTTCCCAGGTCCAGAGCCGCCTGCCGGCTGGCGTGCGGCCGGCGCTGGGACCGGACGCGACCGGCGTCGGCTGGATCTATGAGTACGCCCTCGTCGATCGCAGCGGCCGCCACGACATCAGCCAGCTGCGCGGCATCCAGGATTGGTTCCTCCGCTACGAACTGAAGACCGTCCCGGGCGTTGCCGAGGTGGCAAGTATCGGCGGCATGGTCCGCGAGTACCAAGTTGTACTTGATCCCCAGAAGATGGCCGCCTTCGGCGTCACTCAGCAGGCCGTCGTCGAGGCGTTGCAGCGGGCCAATCAGGAGACCGGTGGCTCGGTCGTCGAAATGGCCGAAGCCGACTACATGGTTCGCGCCACCGGCTATCTGAAGTCCCTCGACGATTTCCGTTCGGTCCCAGTGAAGGCCGCCGTGGGCGGCGTTCCTGTTCTCCTCGGCGATGTGGCGACAGTCCAGATCGGCCCGGAGCTGAGGCAAGGGGTCGCTGAACTTAATGGTCAGGGCGAAGTCGCCGGCGGGGTGATCATCATGCGTTCCGGGCAGAACGCGCGCGCTGTAATCCTGGCCGTGAAGGAAAGGCTTGCGAAACTCAAGGCCAGCCTACCGACTGGCGTTCAGATCATACCGACCTACGATCGCTCGGGGCTCATCGACAGGGCGGTCGACAACCTGACCCACAAGCTGATCGAGGAATTCATTGTTGTCGCCCTGGTATGCGCCATCTTCCTCTGGCATGCGCGCTCGGCGCTGGTCGCCATCGTCACCCTGCCGCTCGGCATCCTGATCGCCTTGATCGTCATGCATGCGCAGGGCGTCAACGCGAACATCATGTCGCTGAGCGGCATCGCCATCGCCATCGGGGCCATGGTCGACGCCGCTGTGGTGATGATCGAGAACGCCCACAAACAGATCGAGCGGTGGCGGGACGCCCACCCAGGTCTGCTTCCGGTCGGGGAAGAGCGCTGGCGGATCGTTACCGACGCTGCCACCCAGGTCGGTCCGGCGCTTTTTGTCAGTCTCCTGATCATCACCTTTTCGTTCATCCCGGTATTCACCCTGCAGGGCCAGGAGGGCCGGCTATTTTCTCCGCTGGCCTTCACCAAGACCTACGCCATGGCCGGAGCGGCGATCCTGTCGGTGACGTTGGTCCCGGTGCTGATGGGGTATCTGATCCGCGGACGGCTCCCGCAGGAGCACGCCAATCCGCTGAACCGCTGGCTGGCCGCCGCTTACCGGCCGGCCATCGGCTGGGTGATCGCTCGACCGAGATTGACCCTGGCCCTTGCCGCCTTGATCTTTGCAACCACGGCGTGGCCGCTGACCCACATCGGCGGCGAGTTCATGCCGAATATGGACGAGGGCGACCTGCTTTACATGCCATCGGCCCTGCCGGGCTTATCGATCGCCAAGGCGGCCGAGTTGCTGCAACAGACCGATCGCCTGATCAAGACCGTGCCGGAGGTGAAGAGCGTGTTCGGCAAAGCCGGACGAGCCGATACCGCTACCGATCCGAACGCCACCGAGATGTTCGAGACCACCATCCAGTTCAGGCCAAGGGCCGACTGGCGGCCCGGGATGACGCCCGCCAAACTACGGGCCAACCTGGACCGGGTGGTGAGGATTCCGGGACTTTCCAACGTCTGGATCCCGCCTATCCGCAACCGGATCGACATGCTGGCTACGGGGGTCAAGACCCCGATCGGTGTCAAAGTTTCCGGCGAGAACCTCGCCGATCTGGACGCCGTGGCCGCCAAGATCGAAACCGTCGCCAAGAGCGTGCCTGGCGTCAGTTCGGCGCTCGCCGAGCGGCTCACCGGCGGCCGATACATCGATATCGACATCGATCGCGCCGCCGCCGCGCGCTACGGGCTCAACATCGCCGACGTCCAGTCGATCGTCTCGGGGGCCATCGGCGGCGAGCAGGTGGGCGAGACAGTGGAGGGCCTAGCCCGCTATCCGATCAGCGTCCGCTACCCGCGCGAAATCCGCGACAACCTCGAAGCCCTCCGGGCGCTTCCCTTTCTCACGCCCTCGATGCAGCAGATCACCCTTGGGACGGTCGCCGACATCCGCATCGACGACGGCCCGCCGATGCTGAAGACCGAGAATGGCCGGCCCACCACCTGGGTCTACGTTGACGTACACGGCCGCGATCTCGTCGCCGTGGTCAGGGATCTCCAGAAGGCAGTCGCCCATTCGGTCAGGCTGCCGCCCGGCGTCAGCGTCGTCTATTCGGGTCAGTTCGAATATCTGCAGCGGGCGGTGGCGCGGCTGGAACTCGTAGTTCCCGCAACGCTCGCGATCATCTTCGTGCTTCTCTACCTGACCTTCGGCCGGTTCGACGAAGCGGCGCTGATTATGCTGACGTTACCCTTTGCCCTGACCGGGGCGATCTGGACGCTCTATCTGCTGGGCTATGCGCAGTCGGTGGCCACTGCAGTCGGGATGATCGCCCTGGCCGGCGTCTCAGCCGAATTCGGCGTTGTGATGCTCATTTATCTCAAGCAGGCCCTGGCTGAACACACGCCCAAAACTGGCGAACCTTCCGCCGAGCAGGTTGAGGCCGCTGTCCACGACGGCGCGGTGCTGCGGGTTCGGCCTCTGGCGATGACGGTAGCCGTGATTCTGGCCGGCCTCATTCCGATTGTCTTCGGTCACGGAGCGGGCTCCGAAGTGATGAGCCGGATCGCCGCGCCGATGATCGGCGGCATGATTACCGCGCCGCTTCTGTCCATGCTCGTCGTCCCTGCCGGTTACCTGTTGATGCGACGCCGCAGCTTGAAACGAACTTCCGCCCCCCACACATGAGACCTCGCATTCGCTGGCATAACGCTTGACCGCCGCACTTTAGGAGACACCCGATGAAGTATCTCGTCGCACTGGCATTAACCCTGGCCGCCGCCCCGGCGCTGGCTCAGCCGGCGGTTACCATGGGGAATATGAAAGGCATGAATCCGTCAGCCATGACCATGGCCAGCGGCGCGGGAGTGGTCAAAGCCCTCGACGTCAAGGCGGGTACGGTGACTATCCAGCACGGTCCGATAGCGGCGCTGAAATGGCCAGCCATGACCATGACCTTCAAGGCCAGTCCGCCCTCCCTACTGCGCGAGGTGAAGGTTGGTGAACCAGTGGACTTCAAGCTCATGCAGATGGGCGGCTCGACGGATTTGACCGGTATCAAGCCGCATTGACGGGCCTCGGCCGGTCCGTCACTCAAGGCGCTTAGCAACCACCTACAGCGTCACAGCTCGAAGCCGTAGAGCATTGCCGATGACGCTGACGGACGAGAGCGCCATGGCCGCCGCGGCAATGGCCGGAGAGAGCAGCACCCCGAACGTGGGATAGAGCACGCCGGCGGCAATCGGCACGCCCGCCACGTTATAAATGAACGCGAATGCGAGGTTCTGGCGGATGTTGCCCATCACCGCGCGCGAGAGCCTGCGCGCCCGCACCAGGCCCTCAAGATCGCCCTTCAGCAGGGTGATCCCCGCGCTCTCGATGGCGACATCCGCGCCCGCGCCCATGGCCACGCCGACGTCGGCCGCCGCCAGCGCCGGGGCGTCGTTGACGCCGTCGCCCGCCATGGCCACCACCCGGCCTTCCGCGCGCAGCTTTTCGACGACCGCCGCCTTGTCCTGCGGCAGGACGTCGGCTTCGATGTCCTCGAGTCCTAGGCGTCTTGCGACCGCCTGAGCGGTTGTCAGGTTGTCACCGGTGATCATCACCAGCCGCATGCCTTCGGCCTTCAGCGTGTTGATTGCGCTCTGGGTGGTGGCCTTGATCGGGTCGGCGATGCCGAGCACGCCCGCAAGGACGCCATCGACGCCGACGAAGATTGCTGTCGCGCCGTCGCCGCGAAGGGCCTGCGCCTGGCCCTCCAGAGTCTGCGTCGACAAACCTCGCTCGGTGAACAATCGCGAATTGCCCATGATGATCGTGCGGCCGTCCACCGTTCCGGCGACGCCCCGGCCGACAGGTGCGTCGAAGTCCTTGGCTTCCGAGAGCGCCAAGCCCCGCTCCTTGGCGGCGCGCAGGATGGCGTCTGCCAGGGGATGCTCGCTGCCGCGTTCCAGACTTGCCGCTAGGCGCAACAGTTCGCCCTCTTCGAAGCCTGGCGCTGTACGGATGCTGGTGACCGACGGCCGTCCCTCGGTGAGCGTGCCTGTCTTGTCGACGACTACCGTGTCGACCCTCTCCAGGCGTTCGAGGGCCTCCGCATTCTTGATCAGCACCCCGGCCCGCGCGCCACGGCCCACCCCCACCACGATCGAGATCGGCGTTGCCAGCCCCAGCGCACAGGGACAGGCGATGATCAGCACCGATACGGCGGCGAGAAGAGCGTAGGCGAAACGCGGCTGTGGGCCGGCGACCGCCCATGCCGCGGCGGCGACCAGTGCCGCAGCGATCACCACCGGCACGAACCAGCCGGAAACCTGATCGGCCAGCCGCTGGATCGGCGCCCGGCTGCGCTGCGCCTTGGCAACCATCTGGACGATCTGGGACAGCAGGGTGTCTGCCCCGATTTTCTCGGCCCTCATCACGAAAGAGCCGGTCTTGTTGATCGATCCGGCGATGACCTTGTCGCCCTGGCCCCGGGTCGCCGGCATCGACTCGCCGGTCACGAGCGATTCGTCGATGGAAACCCGCCCCTCCATCAGTACGCCGTCGACCGGGATTTTTTCGCCGGGCCGCACGCGTAGCCTGTCGCCGACATGCACCAAATCCAGGCTGACCTCTTCGTCGGTCCCGTCCTCGCGCAGGCGTCGCGCGATCTTCGGGGCGAGATTGAGCAGAGCCTTGATCGCGCCGTTGGTCCGCTCGCGCGCGCCCAGTTCCAGAACCTGGCCCAATAGCACCAGCACGGTGATTACCGCCGCCGGCTCGAAGTAGACCGGAACGGCGCCGCCCCCACCCCTGAACGCCGGCGGAAACACCCCTGGCGCCAGCACCCCGACGACGCTGTAAGTGAAACTCACCCCCACACCCATGGCGATCAGGGTGAACATGTTCAGCTTGCGCGTAACCAGCGAAGTCCAGCCGCGCTGAAAGAATGGCCATCCAGCCCAGAGCACGACGGGGCTCGCCAGGGCCAGTTGGAGCCAGTTCGAAAGGCGGCGATCGACCATGAACCGATGGCCGAAAATATGGCCGCCCATTTCCAAGGCAAACACTGGGACCGCGAACCCCAGCCCGATCCAGAACCGGCGGCTCATGTCGGCGAGCTCAGGATTGGGGCCGGCGTCGGCGGTGATCGTTTCCGGTTCAAGCGCCATTCCGCAAATGGGGCACGAGCCCGGCCCGACCTGGCGGATCTGGGGGTGCATCGGGCAGGTGTAGATCGCGCCTTGCGGGGCAGGGGCGGTGGGCGCCGGGTTCAGATAGCGATCTGGATCGGCTTGAAACCTCGCCAGGCAACCCGCGGAACAGAAATGGTAGGCGTGAGCACCATGTTTGGCATGGTGCGGCGTGGTCGAGGGGTCCACCGTCATTCCGCAGACGGGATCGATAGCCCTTGGAGCGCCGCCGGCGGCGCCTACGTCAGCATCACGTTCATCGACGGTCATCGACAGGCTCCGCGCCAATCTGCCGTTCTAGGGGCAGAGTTCGGACAATAGGCCAGTAACTTTTCTCGGGCGTCGCCGAATCCGGCCCATTAGCGCGCTGGGCAGGCAGGGAAACATCGACTTAAGTCCTCGCCGCTGCCAGATAACGGTCGCCGCGAGGAAAGGACGCCCTTTGACTGCCACCAAGGCCTTGGCGCCGCACGCCACCGGACCCTTAACAGGCGTGCGCATCCTGGACATGACCAGCGTCGTCTTCGGCGCCTACGCCACGGCGATGCTCGGCGATCTGGGCGCCGACGTGATCAAGGTTGAGTTTCCAGGCGGCCGGCGGGGCGGGGGCGGGGACATCATGCGCTGGGCCGGCCGGGTTCCTGATGGCGCGCCGCTTGATCTTGGCCCGATCTACATGACCATCAACCGGAACAAGCGCTCGATGCTCCTCGATTTGCGCCAGGCCGCGTCCGTCGCTTCGCTCCGGCGGCTGATCGCCACCTGCGATGTCTTCTGCGCGTCTGTGCGCTATGAGGGCCTGAAACGGCTTGGGCTCGATTATGAGGCGGTAAAGGCCTTGCGCAGCGACATCGTCTACGCCCACGCTTCGGGCTATGGCGCCGATGGCCCCTATGCGGGCGAGCCGGCGTATGACGACCTCATCCAGTCCGCTTCGGGGTTCGCCGACCTGTTGAGCCGGGTCGATGGCGACACCACGCCGAGGCTGCTGCCAAGCCTCGTCGCCGACAAGGTCAGCGGCCTCTTCCTCACCCAGGCCATCCTCGCCGCCCTCTTTCATCGCGCTGGTACGGGCGAAGGACAGTTCGTCGAGGTTCCAATGTTCGAGTGCGTGACCAGCTTCAACCTGGCGGAGCATTTCTACGGCCACGTCTATGATCCGCCGACCGGGCAGTGGGCCTATCCCAGGGTGGCCAATCCGCAGCGCAAGCCGTTCCCGACCAAGGACGGCTTCATCGGTCTGCTTCCGTACACGGATCAGCAGTGGGACCAGTTCTTCGAGATCGCAGGCTGGACGCAGACAATCGCCCGGGACCCACGCTTTGCCGACTACCAGACGCGCTCGGCGCATGTGCGCGAACTTTACACGCTCGTCGACGAAGTCACCCGCACGCGGACCACGGACGAATGGCTTGCGCTGCTCAAGCCGCTGCAAATCCCGGTCGTCAGGATGAACCGGCTGGACGACCTCCAGAACGATCCACACTTGGCCGCGGTCGGCTTCTTTGAGCGCTACGAACATCCGGAGGCTGGGGGCTACATCGGCATGCGGCCGCCGCTGAAGTTCTCGGCGACACCGGCAAACGTTCGCCTGCACCCGCCAAAGCTAGGGGAGCACACTCAGGCTTTGCTTGATGAACTCGGAGACCACTGATGCGCCTGCGGCAGGTAGCCCTGATCGCTCGGAAGATCGCGCCCGTGGCAGAGGCGCTGGAGCAGGTGTTTGGCCTGAAGATCGCCTTTCGTGACCCGATGGTCGGCGTCTTTGGCCTCGCCAATGCAGTGATGCCGGCGGGCGGAGAGTTCATCGAGGTGCTCGAACCCCGTCGCGACGACGCCTCTGGCGCCCGATACCTTGGCCGACGGGGCGGCGACGCCGGCTACATGGTCATCCTGCAAGACGCCGACGCGATCGTGCACGCCGACCGGTTGGCTGCGGCGGGGGTCAAGGCCATCGCCCGTAACCGAGGCGATGGACGCTATCGCTTCACCCATTTTCACCCTGCCGACTGCGCCGGTGTGCTGCTTTCCATCGACAGCGTAGAGGGCGACGCCGATTGGCGGGAGCCGCTCAGCGACTGGCCGCCGGCCGGCCCGAACTGGCGGGCCTTTGAAAGCGAAACCGCGCTCGGCCTGACCGCCGTCACCTTGCAGCATCGCGATCCGATGGCCGCAGCCGAGCGCTGGGCAATGCTGCTTGACAGACCGCTCGCCCACGATGGTGAGGTATTCGAGATAGCGTTGGACGGCGAAGCCATCCGTTTTGTTCCGCCCATCGACGCGGATGCCACAGGCATCGTCGGACTCGATCTAGTCGTCGACGATGTTGAGGGCGTTCTGGCTCGCGGCAGAGCACTTGGCCTTAACGGCGACGACGGAACGGTGCTTATCGGCGGTGTGGCGATGCGGCCTCTGGCTGGGTGAGTTTGGCGCCAGTGGCGCCGGGAACGAACCTCGGTCATCTTGCGTCGATGCGTCCCCTTGGCCCAGGATGCCGTCCTACATTGGCCGCCGGGCGGCGGAGAAAAATAGAGAGACTCCCCGATGAAACTCTACGATAGCCGCCGGGCGCCGAACCCCAGGCGCGTTCGCTGGCTGATGGCGGAAAAGGGCATCGAGGACATCGAGATTGTCGATGTCGATCTCTTCGGGGGCGCCCACAGAAAGGCTGAATACCTCGCCCGCGCTGGTCTGCCCAATGTACCGGCGCTGACCATGGATGACGGGACGACGATCACCGAGTCGGTGGCCATTTGCCGCTACCTTGAGACGTTTTATCCGACGCCCAATCTGTTCGGCGAAGGGCCGAAGGAAGCGGCGATTATCGAGATGTGGCTGCGCCGTTGCGAGATGATGGCCGCCAGCCCGCTGATGATGGCCGTCCGTCATGGCCATCCCGCCCTTGCAGCGCTGGAAACACAGGTTCCGGAAGAGTTCGCTAGATACATCGGCGCAGGTGAGCGGTCATTGAAGATATTCGATCGCCAGCTTGGCGAGAGCGCTTGGATCGCGGCGGACCGGGTGACCATGGCCGACGGCGTGCTCTTTATCGGCATCGATTTCGCGCGCATGGTTCGGTTCCAGGTTCCAGGCGACCTGGTCAATCTCACCCGATGGCTAGGCGCCATGCGCGAGCGCGCCTCGGCGACGGCTGGAACCTGAATTATGAACCTCAAGAACGCCTCGATTCTCTCCATCGCCCTGGCGCTGATCGCCGCGCCACTGGCCTGCGCGGCGCAGGACATCGCCGTTGTCGGGCTGGACGGCCACGCGGTGACCCTGACCATGAAGGATTTTGGGGACCTGCCTCGCGCCAAGGCGATGCTCGGCGAAGGGGCGTCCGCCAAGACCTATGAAGGCGCCACCCTGACGTCGATCCTGCGGCTGGTCGATGCGCCGGCCGGCGCGCGGCTGCACGGTAAGCCGGTGAAGGATTATGTGCTGGTTACAGGGGCGGACGGCTTCAGTGGCCTGATGTCCCTGGCCGAGACCGACGCTGAGTTGCACAGGGGCGTGGCGATCATTGCCGACAAGTCCGAAGGGGGCCCCCTGGCAGCCAAGGAAGGCGCCTACCGCCTGGTCGTCGACGGCGATTTGAAGCCCTTTCGCAGTGTGCGCAAGGTGGTGCGGATCGAATTGAAAGCCGCCCCCTAACGGCGAGGAGGGGAAATGCACTACCAGTTCATCAGGGTCGAACGCGAGGGGCCGGTCACGGTCGTCACCCTCAACCGCCCAGAGGTGATGAACGCGGTTCATTCGCCGATGCACTTCGAAATGGACGCGGCGCTGAACGCCTTCGCCGCCGACCCCGACCAGTGGGTGGGCATCATCACAGGCGCGGGTGAGCGGGCCTTTTCAGCCGGCAACGACCTCAAGCACCAGGCGGCTGGCGGCGAGATGCGCTCGCCGGCCCCGGGCTTCGCTGGGATCACCTCGCGGTTCGATCTGGCCAAGCCTCTGATCGCGGCGGTGAATGGCGTGGCTATGGGCGGCGGCTTTGAAATTGCCCTGGCGTGCGACATCATCATTGCCGCCGAGTCGGCCGTCTTCGCGCTCCCAGAGCCGCGGGTCGGCCTGGCCGCACTGGCCGGCGGCATGCACCGCCTGCCGCGAACGATCGGGCTGAAGCGGGCCATGGGCATGATCCTAACCGGGCGGCGGGTAGACGCGCGGGAGGGCCTGGAGTTCGGTTTCGTCAACGAGGTGGTCCCCGCCGCCGAGCTGATGGCGGCGGCGCTGCGCTGGGCGGCGCTGATCGCGGAGTGCAGCCCGATGTCCGTCCGGGCCTCGAAAGCGGCGGTGTTGCGCGGCCTTGATGAGCCAACGCTGGAAGACGCGATCAGGAGACAAAATCGCTACGAGCCGGTCGCAGCGCTGTTTGCCTCCGAGGACTTCGTTGAAGGGCCGCTGGCGTTTGCGCAAAAGCGTCCGCCGGACTGGAAGGGCCGGTGATGCGGGAGGCGCTGTTTGCCGACGCCGCGGCCCCCCTGGATGCATTGGGCGCGCAGATGGATGCCGACGGATACCTGCTGTTTCCCGGCCTGATCGGGGCCGATGAGATCGCCGCGATCAGAAGGCAGCTCGATCCGGCGCTTGAGGGCACGCCCCGTGGGCGGAACGATTTCGAGGGGTTCACCACCAAGCGGGTCTATGCGCTGTTGGCGCATGCGCCGGCCAGCGCCGTCCTTGTCGAGCACCCCCTGTTCCTCGCCCTTGCCGGGCGCCTGCTGGAAGCAAACTTCCTGCTATCGGCCCACATCGCCATCCAGATCTTCGCCGGCGAAACAGCGCAGTCGTGGCACATCGACGATGGCTTCTATCGCCAGGCGCTGCCGCGCGCGGCCAACGGCGTCAGCGCCGTCTGGAGCCTGGACGCCTTTACGCAATTCAACGGCGCCACTGAACTGATCCCAGGCAGCCATCGCTGGGGCGCTGCACGCCCCGCCAATTTCGTCGCCGGCGCGGTCAAGGCGGTGTCGCCGCCTGGGTCGCTGCTGGTGTTTGCCGGCAATCTCACTCATCGCGGGGCGGACAACAGCGGCCAAGCCCCCCGGCTCGGCGTCACCACCCAGTTCTGCCAGCCATGGCTTCGCCAGCAGGAAAACATGATGATGTCGGTCGGTGCGGGCGCCCGCGATCTCTCGCGGACCGTCCAGGCTCTGATCGGATATTCCATTCACCCACCGTTCCTGGGGCAGGTGAATGGCGTTCACCCCCGCCGGCTGATCGACGATGCGTTCGTCGGTCTGCGCCATAGCGGGCAACGGCAGCCGCTGGGGTAGATTTTCCAGCGAGTTTCGAATCTCGACCATGCAACGGTTTATCCTCACCGGCGCGCCTGGCTGCGGCAGACCACGGTGCTCAGAGCCTTAGCCAGCCTCGGGCATGCTGCCGTTGCGGAGGCAGCGACCGATCTCATCGAGCGGGAAACCGCCCGAGGGGTCGTCGACGTGTGGCGGCGCGAAGACTTCATCCACCAGATCATGGCATTGCAGCGGGACCGGCAAATCGGAGCCGCTGACTCCGAGGTTTCAGATCGTTCGCGTCAGAGCGGGGCCGGTGGCCCAGCGCCTTCGGGCAGCGCTTTCCTTAGCGCTTGGGGCGATGTGGGCACCGCTCCCCGACCCAGTGTGCGGAAGGAGATAGGCGGGCGCCGGCCGCCATGCCAAGCTGAAGCGCGGCCGCGCCTAGGTTTGGTCGAGCGGCGCTGCCTTGCTAGGGTACCGCCGCAGCACCGATCCCACCGAATGCAGGGCGTTCATGAACGGCGAGGCTTATGACTTCATTATAATCGGCGCGGGTTCCGCCGGCTGCGTGCTGGCCAATCGCCTGTCGGCTGATCCAGGTGCCCGGGTTCTTCTGCTTGAGGCCGGCGGCAAGGATAGTTCGATATTGGTGCGCATGCCTGCGGGCGTCGGCTCACTGATCTCGGCCAAGGGCGACTACAATTGGGGGTTCTGGACGGAGCCGGAGCCGCATCTCGATGGCCGGCGGTTGTGGTGGCCGCGGGGTCGTGGCTGGGGCGGCTCCTCGTCGATCAATGGCATGGTCTACATCCGCGGCAACGCGCGCGATTTCGACCAGTGGCGGCAGATGGGGCTTCCCGGCTGGGGCTATGCCGATGTGCTGCCGTATTTCATGCGCTCGGAGAGCCTGGAGGGTGGCGGCGACGCCTATCACGGCGCCGACGGCCCGCTGCATGTCTCCAGGGCCGCGTCAAGGAGCCCGATCTATTCCGGCTTCATCGAGGCCGGCGCCCAGGCAGGTCATCCGCTCACGGATGATTTCAACGGCGCTGAGCAGGAGGGTTTCGGCCCTTATCAGCTGACGATCAAGAACGGCCGGCGGTGGAGCGCCGCGCGGGCCTATCTGCACCCAGCTCTGGCGCGGTCGAACCTGACTGCGCTGACCGGCGCGCGCACGACGCGCCTGCTGATCGAGAAGGGTCGCGTTGTTGGCGTGGAGTTTATCAGGTCGGGAGCGGTGCAGCAGGCCCGCGCCGGGCAGGAGGTGCTGCTCTGCGGCGGGGCTGTCCAATCGCCCCACATCCTTCAATTGTCCGGGATCGGCGACCCGGCCGCACTCAGCGAAGCCGGAGTTAAGCCGCTGCACGAGCTCAAGGGTGTCGGCGCCAATCTGCAAGATCATCTCGACGTGATCCTTTCCTGGGAAACGCCGGGCGTGAAGACGGCCTATTCTTACAGCAAGGGCGTCAATCGGCTGACCACCGGCCTTGGCTACCTGCTGTTTGGCCAGGGTTCGGGGCGGCAGAATTTCCTCGGGGCCGGGGCGTTTCTGAAATCGCGCCCAGACCTTGACGCGCCGGACCTCCAACTTCACTGCGTGCTGGCGATCATGAAGGACCATGGCAAGCAGTCCGTACCCAAGGATGGATTTTCGGTGCACGTCTGCCAGTTGCGGCCCGAAAGCCGGGGCCGCATCGGCCTGCGCTCGTCCGATCCTCTCGACGACCCGACGATCTTCCCGGGCTATCTGGCTACGCAGGAAGATCGCCGGGCGCTTCGCGCGGGCGTTGCCATTGTTCGAGACGTCGGGCGCCAGCAAGCACTGACGGCTATCCGGGGAGCCGAAGTCGAGCCCGGCGACTCCGTTTCCAGCGACGAGGACATCGACGCCTGGATCCGCCGCTCGGCGGAAACCATCTATCATCCGGTCGGAACCTGCCGCATGGGCCTGGCCGACGATGCGATGGCGGTGGTCGACGGCTCGCTAGTGCTGCGCGGACTGACCGGCCTGCGCGTCGTCGACGCCTCGGTGATGCCGACCCTGATCGGGGGAAACACCAACGCCGCGACGATGATGATCGCTGAAAAAGCGGCCGACCTGATCCTCGGGCGCGCCGCGCCCGCCCGGGCCGAATTCGCGGCGCAAGCGGCGATGGCGGCTTCGAACTGATCCGCCGGAGCGGTCGCGGTATGACGGTCGTCAGCCGGCAGCTGGTCGAACCGCCAGCTCCGGGCCGACGATGACAGCCCGTCGGGCTTCGCGGGTGCTGGTCGCGGGGGCGGGGGCGGTCGGTTCAGTCACTGCGTTGGCGCTGGCGAGGGCTGGCGTGGAAGTGACCCTGGCCGACCCGGCGCCGCTCGGCGACAATGCCTCGGGCATCGCTGCGGGAATGCTGGCGCCTGCCTTCGAGGCTATCTTCGACGATGTCTCCGCCACACATCTGGCGTTGATGCGCCGGGCCAGGGATTTGTGGCCGGAGCTGGCGGGATCAATCGGCTTGGAGCTCGACCGTACCGGCGCCATGGCTGTGGGCGGGGCGGACGATCTGGCGGCATGGGCCGAGCGGGGACTCGGCCTTGGTGTCGATCTGACCGCGCTTTCTCCGGATGTGGTAGGGCGCCGCGCCCCTTGGTTAGCGAAAGGGCACGGCGGCCTTTGGACGCAGGAGGACTGGCGTCTCGACGTCAATCTCACGCTTCTCGCGCTGCGCGTTGCCGGCGATAGCGCAGGGGTTAGGGCCATCACCTCCGCAGTCACCGGATTCAGCGGCGGCCGAGCGCGTTTTGCCGATGGGCGCGAACTGGCGATCGACGCCGTCGTTGTCGCCACCGGCGCGTCGGGCAGTTCTGGCCTTGCGCCCGAGTTGGCCACCCTCACACCAATCAAGGGCCACATCCTGTGCGCGAAGGATCATCCGCTGAGCGGACCGGTCGTGCGTCTGAAAGGCGGGTACATCTGCCCCTCGCCGGGCGGGGCGCTGGTCGGCTCGAGCATGGAGGTCGGCAGGGCTGATCGCGAGATCGACGCGGGGGTCATTGATCGCCTGGTTGGCTTGGCCATGCCCTATGCCCCTTGGCTGGATGGCGCGAAGCTACTTGCCCGCGCTGGGGTGCGGGCAGCCACCGGCGGCGGCTTGCCCCTGGTGGGCCAGTCCAATGCACCCGGGGTGTGGCTGGCCGTGGGCGCGCGCCGCAACGGCTGGCTCCTCGCGCCCCTGATCGCGCAGACCCTTGCGGCGGGGCTGACCGGGCGCTTGGAGGAGGGTGACGGGTTCGTGTTCCGGTGAACCACTCATGACACTCATGCCCATGATCTGCTCGACAGTTTTAAGCCGGCCTTAACCCTGACACGGCCACGAAAGGGCCATGGTTCTACATCCCCAGGGCGTCGTCGACGTGGCCATACTGCGGGCCGCGGACGCGACAGGGGTCGACTTCGGTTTCCTGCTCGGCGCGGCGCGCCGCGAGAGCGGCTTCGACCCCACGGCGCGGGCCCAGGGTTCGTCGGCCGTGGGTCTTTTCCAGTTCGTCGAACAGACTTGGCTGGCGACGCTGAAAAGGCACGGCGCCGAGCATGGCTATGCCCGTTACGCCGAGCTGATCGTCAGAGCTTCCGATGGCCGGTATCGGACTGTCGACGCCGCCGCACGCGCTGCAGTGATGGCGCTTCGCCTCGATCCGCACGCGGCGGCCCTGATGGCTGGGGAAATGGCCGCTGATCACGCCGCATGGTTGCGTCAGAAAATCGGCCGCAACCCGACGGCGGGCGAGCTTTATGCCGCGCACTTCTTGGGCCAGGACGCCACCGCGCGACTGATAGAAGCGGTGCGGGTCAGCCCCGAGGCCGATGCAGCCGCAATGTTTCCCGCCCCGGCTCGAGCCAACCCCACGATCTTCCATCGCGGCGGGAAAAGCCTGACAGCTGCGGAACTTTACGAAAATCTGACCTCACCGCCGGCCACGACCAGACACGGAGGCGATTCAACGTTCCTGCGCTACGCCAGGGCCCGGCGATCCGATGGCTTACGGCGCAGCGAACCCGCCCCGGTGTTCACCCTGCGCGGCCGCGAACAGGCCGATCGCGCGTCGATGCTGGCCAGCGATACCCCTCGCGCACGCGGACGGGGTTAAGAGGGATCAAACCACCGCGCCCTCGGCCATCAGGTCGTCGATTTCGGCTGGGCCGTAACCAGCTTCGCTGAGCACTTCGCGGGTGTGTTGGCCGAGCGCCGGGGCGGGGCGCACTGGGCCATCGCGCGAGCCTGGAAAACGGGCTGGCGACGCCGGAGCGCGGAACTTGCGGCCCTCCCCATCCTCGACCTCGACGAAGCACCCAGCGGCGATGGCCCAGGGGTCTTCGACAACATCGCGCGCTGCCTGCAGAGGCGCCCAGATCACGTCGGCGGCGGTCAGGCGCTCGCCGGCCTCCGCAAGGGTCAGAGCCCCAAATCCTTCGTCGAGCGCCTCGACCAAATCCTCGACATTGGCTGATCGCGCCTTGGCGGTGGAGAACCGCTCGTCCTGCAGCAGCTCGGGTCGCCCGGCGGCGTTGGCGATGGCCGTCCAGTCGTCGGATCCGTGGCGGGTGAGCGTGCACAGCCACCTGCCGTCGGCCGTCGCGAAATAGTTGGAAAGTGGATTGAATGCGCCCTTGCGAGGCCGGGGCGTGGCGAGCTTGCCCCATTTGAGCTGAATCGAAGTTTGCCAGCCGACCGCGAAAACGCCGGCGCGGATCAGTGAGGTTTCCACCAGCCGTCCGGTCCCGGTCCTAGATCTCTCGACCACCGCCGCAAGCACCGCCGATACCGTCGCCAGGGCGCACACTTCATCACCCATGCCGGCGGGGCAGGGGAAGGGTTCGACGCCGCGGGGTAGGCCGGCCGCGGCCACGCCGGCGCGGGTCCAGAAAGCGGCGATATCGAAGGCCGGGGCGTTGGCGCCTGCGCCCTCGAGACCGTAGCCCGAAACGCTGCAATAGATAAGTTCCGGCAGCGCGGCCTTCACGCTTTCGTAGTCGAGACGGGCGCGCTTCAGAGCACTTGGCCTAAGATTGGTGATGAAGATGTCGGCGCGGGCCAGCACGCGCAGAAGCGCCTCGCGCCCAGCCGGTTTGGAGATGTCGATCACCGCGCCGCGTTTGCCGCGGTTCTCGAATTCGAAAACCGGGTTACCCTCCAGATGGGGTTGGCCCGCGAAAGTGTGCCGGGTCGGATCGCCGCCCTTGCTCTCGATCTTGATCACCTCCGCGCCCCAGTCGGCCAGCACCATGGCGGCGCTGGGGCCTGCCACATAGGTCGAGAACTCGACCACCTTGGTTCCCTCTAGCACGCTGATCTCCCGCAGCTTGATCGTCGCTGGCCATAGTGGCGGCGTCTCCGCGATAAGAGAAGAGGTGTTGGGCCTTCAGCCTCTTGCGGCGGCGACCAGGGCGAGAGGGGCCGGCGCGCTGGAGGGGATTTCGTGCGCTGAACGCACCGCTTCGGCCAGGGCTCTCGCAACCGCGCCGACGCTCGCGGGTATTCGCATGATGCAGTCGGCGCCAGCGTCCAGGCAGTCGCGAGCCTCCTGCGCGTCGCCGCTGATGACCGCGACGATCGGCGTCGTCCCCGAGGGGGCCCCGGCCCCGCGCAGGGTTTTGACAGCACCTAGGCCATCGCCCTGAGGTTGCGCTAGGCGTCCGCCGACGAACGCCACGTCGAACTGGCAGGCACTGAACAGGTCCACGGCACGATGGGCGCTCTGGGTGTGAACGACCTGATGCCCGAGCTGTTCGAGAATGGCGCGCAGCATGGCCGCGCTGAGGCTGTCTGAATCGACCACGAGCACGCGCAAGCCGCCACGCGTCGAAACCAACGCCGTTTCCGGCCCGCCGGGACTTTGAACCGCCGCCGTGCGCGTCTCGTAGGGCAGTTCCAGGGTAAAGCAGCTACCGACGCCAACGGCCGACTGGGCGGCGAGCCCTGCGTGCATGAGTTGGCTCAGTTGACGTGACAGCGACAGGCCCAAACCGGCCCCCGGCACGCCGGCGCTGGTGCGTTCGATCCGGCGGAACGGCTTGAAGGCGCGCTCCAACTCCTCCGTGGACAGTCCAGGACCGGTGTCCGCGATGGCGATGGCGACGCGGCCCTCGCCGCGTCGCTCGATCCGCACCTCGATACGGCCTCGAACGGTGTATTTTACCGCATTGCCCAGGAGGTTGGCCAGCACCTGGCGAACCCGGGCGCCATCGGCGCGCGCCGACCCGCCCACGGTCTCCAGCTCCGGCTCCACGAACAGGGAAAACTCCAGGCCCTTGGCCGTCGCTTGCGCTCGCGTGGCCTCAACGAGGTGGCGGACCAGACCTATCGGGTCAAACGGGGCGGCGGCCACCAACAGCCGGCCAGCCTCAGCGTTTTCGCTGTCTAGGGTGGCATTGAGGACGGTGACCAGCTCTCTGGCGGACGCGAGCGCGCTAGCTGCCTGCTCGCGCGACGGCGCCGCGCGCGGTCCCTGTCCGGCGGCGGCGAGAACGTTGATCACGCCAGCTAGGCCATTGCGGATCTCGTCGGACAGCGTGGCCACCAGATCGGATTTCGACCGCGCCAGGCGCTCGGCGCGTTGAAGGGATTCCTCGCGCGCCTGAACGAGCGTTTCCCGCTCCGCGGTCATCGCAAACTGGCGCCGAAGGTTCTGGTTGAGGATCAGGCACAGGGCGAAGGCCAGGGCGAAGGCCCCCCAGGCCATGGCGCCCTCACCACGGGAATCGGGGCGGGACATCAACGCCAACAGCGGACCCGCCATCGCCGCAGGCCCGACGATCAGCAAGGACGGCAGTGATGGGGCGGTGAAAAAGATGCAGATCACGCCAGCTGCGACAGCGGTCATCATGATCGGCTCGCGGGCCGTGCCGGCTCCGGCGGCGAAGGCGGCGATCTGGGCGACGGCGACGGCCCATAGAAGGCCGCTGGCGATGTGGACCCGCAGGCGCACGGCGACGTCCCCTGCCGCCTCCCGCCGCGTCCAGTTAACGACGACGTAAAAGGCGCCCCAGTTGATCGCGAACACCGCGAAGCTGAGAGCCATGAACAGCGCGTTGTGGGCGAAGGAGCCGGCCCAGACGAAGATCGGCAGGCTGATCCCGAACAGGCCCAGCGCCTGGGGGAGCAGGGCCGACTGGGCATCGAGAGACAGCGCCACCGGCGATTTCGGCTGAGCGCCGGGAGTTGAGAGGCTGGTCAACGGGGTGGCTCCTGTGCGGTGTCACCTTGCGCGCGCCCGGTTGTGGTTGGGTTACCGGGTATCGTTAACGGAGCGCTTTGACCTTGCCCCGCGACGAATTTTCCGGGCACGCTCGCGGTCATGGCCGACCAGACTCCCGCCGTCCCGATTCTACCGGCCGCCACCATCTTGCTGCTGCGCGATGTGCCTTCTTTCGAAGTGCTGATGGTCAAACGCCATCACCAGATCGATTTCGCCGCCGGCGCGCTGGTCTTTCCGGGCGGCAAGACCCACGCTGGAGATCACGACGGAGCCTGGCGGGACCGTGTGACCGGCTGGGGCGAAAGGCAGCCCCACAAGCGCGCCCTGCGCATCGCCGCCCTTCGCGAAGCCTATGAGGAAACCGGCATTCTCTTGGCCTGCCACCCTGACGGGACTCCGTTTCGGGGCGACGAGCGGGCCGCTGCGGCGCGCGGCGAGATCGCCGCCGATCGGCGCGCTTTTCTGGATCTGATCAGGGAACTTGATCTGTGCCTGGAACTTGAGGCGCTTTCGGTGTTCGCTCGCTGGATCACCCCCCCGATGACCCCCAAGCGGTTCGATACCTGGTTTTACGTCGCGGTCGCCCCGCCCGATCAGCTGGCGCTCTGCGATGGCTGGGAGACGGTCGACGCCGAGTGGATCGAGCCTCGCGAAGCCCTTCGCCTTGGCGAGCTCGGCGAGCGCAAGGTGATCTTTCCGACCCGGATGAACCTGCGGCTGCTGGCAGAGGCGACCAGCGCCGCGGACGCCATCGCGCGGGCCCGGGCGCGCACCCTGATCACCGTAGAGCCGAAGATCACCGATGGCCCGGACGGCCGCATGCTGGTGCTGCCGCCGGACGCGGGCTACGGCGCGGTCAGCGAACTGGTTTCGCGTGTGATGTAGCGTCCGGCCGCGGTAAATCCCTTTCGTGGCGGCGGGCCTATGGTCGCCGGGAGGCTTCCACGCGGATCTCGAGGTCGTGCGCCATGGCTGCGCCCGCGGGCGCCTGGTCGCTTTGAATGCGGGCGGCGACGGCGGTTTCGATGGCCTCGATATGGGCGTCGATGAGGCTCAAGGGGGCGACGGCGCGCGCCTGGGGATTACCGATCAAGTTGCAAAGGGATCCAGCGATCCGCGTCACCAGAGGATATTCATAGGTTGCTCCCAGGCCTTTCAGATCGTGGGCGCGCAAATAAAGGCTTTCGCAGGTTGCCTCCGAGCGGCCATCGCTGTCGAAGCGCGCCCTGGCGGCCTTCAGCTTGGCGATTTCCTCGGCCAGCCATGCGGCGAAGTTTCCAGACAGGCTCTTCAAGGCCGCCTCGGCCCTGGCGATCGCCGCTGGATCCACGCCGCCCATGCGCCGCCGAAGCCCGCCAGACGCCCGCGTCTCCTGATTGGCGTCGTTCAACGCACCAACTCCTGTTACCGTATTGGGCGACGGTAGGGCGGAAGGCTTAACAACGCGTATTCCGCCGCCTCGGGATCAGGCGGAAAACTGCTCGGCCAAAGTGCGTTCCTCGAGGCTGCGGCCCGCGTCGAACAGCATGGCCAGGGTGATGCTGCGGTCTTCGACCACCTCGACCTCAATGACATTGCGGACTTCGACGTTGTCGGCGACGGCGCTGACCGGCCGCTTGTCCGCTTCGAGGACCTCGAACGTCACCCGCGCCTTGTGCGACACCAGCGCGCCACGCCAACGTCTTGGGCGAAAGGCGCTGATCGGGGTCAAGGCCAGAACCTGAGCGTTGATCGGGATGATCGGTCCATGCGCCGACAGGTTGTAGGCGGTCGAACCGGCGGGGGTCGACACCAGGGCGCCGTCGCAGAACAGCTCGGCCATGCGCGTTCGACCGTCGATAAGGATGCGCAGCTTGGCTGTCTGACGGGTTTCGCGCAGCAGGCTTACTTCGTTGATAGCCAGGGCCCGATGTCTCGCCCCGGTCGCATCGACGGCGGTCATGCTGAGCGGGTGGATGATCGCCGGTTCGGCGCCCGCGATCCGCTCTGCAAGCCCATCCTCGCGATAGTCGTTCATCAGAAAGCCAACCGAGCCGCGGTTCATCCCATAGATCGGCCGTCGGGAGGCTAGGTTACGGTGCAGAACCTCGAGCATGAAGCCGTCGCCGCCCAGGGCCACGACGACATCGGCGTCCTCTTCGGGAGCGTCGCCGTAAATTCCGACAAGCCGCGCCCGCGCATCGACCGCTTCTGGACGGTCGCTCGCCACGAAGGCGAGACGCTGGCGCGCGG
>JAYTRF010000261.1:0-1851 GCA_043746375.1 Caulobacteraceae bacterium
GCCAATCATCCGGTTCGCGACCTGACCACCGGCAAGGTGGAGATCGTGTCGATGAATCACGGCTTCACGGTCGCGCGCGAAAGCCTGCCCGCGGATCTGGTGGAGACGCATGTCTCGCTCTTCGATGGCAGCAATGCCGGACTGGCGCTCAAGGATCGCCCGGTGTTCTCGGTCCAGCATCACCCGGAGGCGTCGCCTGGCCCCGGAGACTCTCTCTACATCTTCGAAAGGTTCGCCGCGGCGATGGCCGCGCCGCGGTAGGCCGACCGTCCCTCACCTATATGGGGAGGGACAGATCGCGGAGCGATCAGGGTGGGGAAGTTTCGATTGTCTGGAGCTCTGGGCTAGCTTCACCAGTGCCCCACCCCGGCCTTCGGCCGACCCTCCCCATGAAGGGGAGGGAAGTCTGAAAACCGTGTTTCGGCCGGAAACCCTACGCCGAAACCTTGGCCTTCGCCGTCTTGGGGGTCTTGGGGGCGGCGGGTTTCTTGTTGGCCTGACGTTTCTCGGCGGCGGCCTCGAGCTTGACCGCCTTTCGCTCGGCGACGGCGCCCTCGAGGGCGGGAAGAAGCTCGGCCGCATCGCTCTGCTGCTTGCTGCTGCCGGTGGCGCCAAGACGCCGCGCGTTGTCCAAGAGGTTCTTCAGCGCCGCGTCATCCATTTGGGGAATTCGGTCGAGAAGGCTCATTGGGGACTCCGGCGCTATGCGAACAGCCATTCATATCGGCCTTCGCGAGCCGATTTGAAAGCGCCTGGGCAGATTTTGATATTCGCCTTGCCGTTTGGCGCGCAATAGGCTAGCACGGCGCATCGAAGTCGATAGGGTTCGGCCGCTCTTCCATGCCCCTTTTCGAGGGGGCCCCGGACCCGCCTTCCGATCCTCACCGATTTTGATCGACCGCGCGGGTGTCCGCGAGGTGCGATAAACCTAGATCTAAAGGACTAAATCTAAATGGCTACCGGTACTGTCAAATGGTTCAACGGCCAAAAAGGCTTCGGCTTCATCCAACCGGATGCGGGCGGCGCTGACGTGTTTGTGCACATTTCTGCGGTTGAACGCGCTGGCCTCGGCACATTGCGCGAAGGTCAGAAGATCACCTACGAACTCGAGCGTGACGCCAAGAATGGCAAGATGTCCGCCGGCCAACTCCAGGCCTAAGCGGCACGGGCCCACCAAGGGTCCACGCCTTCTTCAAACGACCTGATCATGGGCCGACGCCAAGGCGTCGGCCCATTTTCTTTGCCTGCGCCTTTAGGGCATCAGCACGCGGTCGACGACGTGGATGACGCCGTTGGACTGCATGACGTTGGCGATGGTGATTCTGGCGGCGCCGCCCTTGGCGTCGTGCAGGATCAGATGGCCGCCCGCCATGGTCACCTTCAGCGGCTCGCCCTCGACGGTGGTGAGGGTAGCCGTGCCGTGCCCAGATCTGATGGCGGCCTTGAGGTCCGTCGCCGTCATCGTTCCGGACACCACGTGATAGGTCAGAATCTTTACGAGGGTCGCCTTGTTCTCTGGCTTGACGAGGGTGGCGACTGTGCCCGCCGGGAGCCTGGCGAAGGCTTCGTTGGTCGGCGCGAAGACCGTGAACGGACCTGGACCGGAGAGCGTGTCCACCAGGCCTGCCGCCTTCACAGCGGCGACCAGCGTGGTGTGATCCTTGGACTTGACGGCATTTTGGATGATGTTTTTGGACGGATACATGGCCGCACCGCCGACCATCGGGTCGTGGCGGGCCATCATGTGCGCGCCAACGGGAGCGCCCGCCGCAACGCAGACGGCCGCCAGAGCGACCAACAGGGAATTCTTGGCGCCGGACATGAGCGCTCCTTTTGCTGAGAGCCGCCGAA
>JAYTRF010000262.1:0-6708 GCA_043746375.1 Caulobacteraceae bacterium
GAAGCCTCCCCAATTCACCGGCTCCCATTGATTCAGCACATCAGCAGAAATGAAATCCCATCCCCGATCACATTCATCTCAGCGGTCGGACGCGCTAGCGCTGGGCCATCACCGCCGAGGCTGGCGCCAGTTGATACCCGCGCGAGGCAAGAGCGCTTGCCCACCGCGCAGCTTCGTCGAGGGTCACCGGATAGGCGAAGCCCGACCCAAGGGCCGAACCCGCGCGCGAAGCCTGGACTTCCAGCGCCGCCAGCTGCTGATCGATCGCCTGGGCGGCGAGCTGGTCGTCGATAATCCGGTCCGCCGAGGCGCGCGGAAGGTCGCCGCCGAATTGGGCCGCAGAGCCGTCGTCGATGAAGCCGAGGCCGCGGGCCCGCAGCGCCGCCGCAAACACGTTCATCGCCGGCGCGGAAGCGGTGAACTTGGATCCCAGGTAGTTGGTCACCGCGAAATAGCCGGTCGCGCGGGAGAGCAGCCAATCCAGTCGCTGCACCGTTTCCGCCTGACCGCCGTCGGCCATCAGGGTGTAGGGGCCGGGGTCGTCGGCGGGATAGTCCTTGGGCTCCATCGGCGCCTCAAGCAGAACTTCATGCCCTGCGGCTCGCGCCAGGTCGATCCACCCCTGAAGACCGTCTGCGTAGGGAACGAACGACAGTGTGACCTCTGGAGGTAGGCCGTCGATGGCTTGGCGGGTGGCCTTGGCGTTGAGCCCAAGGCCGCCGATGACCAGCGCCACGCGGGGCCGGCCGTCCGGCGTAAAGGGGCGGGCGTAGGCCTTGAAAGGGGTGCGGCCGTCCGCGGCGATGACGGGCAGATCACCTCCCGGAGCGGGGGAAAACAGCCCCGTCAAGGGGGCCTGAGGGAGGCCCGACCCGCCGACGCCCGCGCCGTCTGCGCGGCCGCCGCTCGGAAGCGTGATCACCGCGGCGCCGCCCATCGGGCCGGCGTCGGCGATTTCAATCGGGGCATCGGCGGCATCGGTCAGCGACACCGACTGGCTGGCGAGCGTAGGCTCCTGGGCCGGTTCGGCCGGCAAGGCGTCTTTCCATCCGACCGGGCCGCTGAATTCCCCGATATGGGCCAGGGAAAGCCGTACGGTGGGCGTTCCCGCGCTTGGATCGGTTGTGGTCAGCATCAACAGGCCGGCAATTGCCCCAAACACCATCAACCCGCTGCCGGCCCCGATAAACGGCCTGGCGAAAATACCCAGCCCCCCCTGGCTGGGACGCGGCGCCGGAGCGGCGGGCTGGGGCGGGGGCGTCTTGGCGAACATGTTGGCTTGGGCTCTCTTGGCGCCCGGGGAATGTCCGCTGATATGGTTAATTAACCGAAAAGCGCCCGCCAGGAACGCGCAAATGGCCCCGGCTCATCTCATCACCGTGTCTTTGAAGACAACCAAGGCGCGTCCCGCGATCGAGAGTTCCCCACCCTGATCGCTGCGCGATCTGTCCCTCCCCATAAAGAGGAGGGACGGATCAGAGGGATGAGAGACCTGCGGCCAAGGCGTCGAACACAACCCGGAAACGCGCGCTGCTGCGAAGGTTTTCGTGCATTACGATCCACACCTCCAAGTTGACGGCGATCTCGGCCACCAACACCGGAACCAGATCAGGGTCGCGGCGAGCCACCGGCGCCTGGCACATGCCAATGCCAAACCCCGCGCGGAGCGCCGCCAACTGTCCCAGGTCGCTGTCGATTCGCAGGGCGAACGCCGATCGATCGAATTTGGGGAACCGCTCGACGAGACCTCGGATCGCGGCAGTCTCACGGTCAAAGCCGATGAGGTCGTGGCCGGCTAGATCGGCCATTGAAGCTGGCGCTCCGCGCCTTTCCAGATAGCTGCGGTGCGCGTGCAGCCCCACAGAGATTGGCCGCAACCGCTTGGCGACCAGCGCTTCCTGAGACGGCTCAACCATTCGAACGGCGATGTCGGCCTGCCGCTCCAGCAGGTCCTCGACGGCGTTGGACAGGGCGATTTCGAAGACGAGTCCGGGATGTCGGTCGCGAAGGGGCGCGAGGATGGCCGGGAGGTGTTCGGCCCCAACGACTTCGCTGGCGCTGATCCGCACGGCGCCGCGCAGTTCATCCGAACCGCCGCTGGCTGTGCGAACGAGCGCCGCGGCGGTCGCCGCCAGGGAGTCGGCGTAGGGCTTCAGTTCCAGCGCGCGTTCGGTAGGAACCAGCCCCCGCTGCGAGCGCAGGAAGAGGTCCGTCCCGACGGCCTGTTCGAGAGCGGTGATGTGGCGACCGACGGTGGGTTGCGTCAGGCCAAGGCGGCGCGCGGCTCCTGACAGCGATCGATGCTCAACGACCGCCAGGAACGTGCGGTAGAGGCCCCAGTCCGGCTCGCTGTTCATCTATTTTCGTATAGCGACCGTAGATAAACGCGCAATTCCATTCTGGCCTCGGACTGTCATTGCTGCAGTGCGGCTCACCTGGAACCGCGTGCCAGCCCGCCCCGCGGATGAGCCCAGAAGGAGCAGATCGATGGACGGAACAATATTGGTGCTTGGCTATGGGACGATTGGCCAGGCGGCTACGGCGCTACTGACCGCCGACGGTCAGTCGGTTCGGGTGGCGCAGCGCCATCGGCCCTCAGAGCTTCCGGATGGCGTTTCCTTCATCGAATGCGACGTCCTCGACGCAAACCAGGTTCGGCGAGCCGTTGAAGGCGTGGCGCAGGTCCTGGTCGCCGTCAGCTTTCCCTACGACGCACGGATCTGGCGCACCGCGTGGCCGACGGCGATGACCAACGTTGTGGAGGCGTGCGCGGCGGTCGAGGCGAGGATCGTACTCATCGACAACCTCTACCAGCTGGGACCCCAAACGGGGACGCGCGACGAGGCAACGCCACTGAGTTTTGCTGGCGACAAGCCGGCCATCCTGACCGAGGTGACGGCAATCTGGATGGCGGCCAGGAACCGCGTCCGTTTAGCGGCCTTGCGATGCCCGGACTTCTATGGCCCAGGCGTTGGCAATTCCCACGTCGGGGCGACGGGTTTTGGCCGAATGGCGAACGGAAAGTCGGCCATGCTGCTCGCACCACCGGACACCCTGCACGATTTCGCCTACGTGCCGGACATCGCCCGCGCGGCGGTAACCCTGCTCACGGCCCCGGACGACGCCTTTGGCCAGGCGTGGAACATGCCGTGCGCGCCGACACTCACGCCGCGCGAGATTCTCCGGTTGGGCGCGGAGGCCATCGGCGTTCCCTTGAAGGTTGTCGCCGTCCCGCTCTGGCTGCTGCCGATATTGGGCCTTTTCTCCCGCATGATGAAGGAGGTCGCCGACGTGGCGTTCACCTGGGACCGGCCGTACTTCATCGACGCGGGCAAGTTCAAGCGCCGCTTCTGGGCCGATGTGACGCCGTTCGAGGTCGGGGCCGCAGCCACCGCCCGCTCGTTCGCGTCAGCCTAGACCGCAGGCGGCTTTCTTCTCCCCCGAAGCCTTGGGGGAGAAGGTCTCGCCGGCTAGGCCGGGACCTTTTCAGCCTCTGCGGCCACGCCGATATCGACGGGCAGCGGTTCCATCGCCGGGGGCGGGGCGCGGCTGGCGGCAAGGAGCTCGTCCCGCTGCGCAGCGATCTTCTGCAAGCCGCGCAGATAGGAGCCTGTCCCCGCCGGGATCAGCCGCCCGACGATGACATTTTCCTTGAGCCCTTCGAGGGTGTCCCGCTTGCCATGAACGGCCGCGTCGGTGAGCACCCGCGTGGTCTCCTGGAACGACGCGGCCGAAATGAAGCTGCGCGTCTGCAGCGACGCCTTGGTGATCCCAAGCAGCACCGGCTGGGTGATCGCCGGGCGGCCGCCCTTGCGGGATTGAGCCTTGGCGTTTTCCTCGTCGACTTCGACCTTGTCCAAGTGATCGCCCTTCAACAGGCCGGTGTCCCCTGGCTCGAGAATTTCGACCTTCTGCAGCATCTGGCGAACGATGGTCTCTATGTGCTTGTCGTTGATCGGCACGCCCTGCAGCCGATAGACGTCCTGAATCTCGTTGACCAGGAAGTTGGCCAGCGATTCGATCCCCTGGATGCGCAGGATGTCGTGCGGGTCGGGGTTGCCGTCGATGATGTATTCGCCCTTGCGGATCGAATCGCCGTCGTGGACGGAGATGTGCTTGGCCTTGGGGATCAGGAACTCGACCGCTTCGCCCTCTTCCGGGGTGATCTTGATGCGACGCTTGTTCTTATAGTCGCGGCCGAACTCCACCCTGCCGTCCATCTCGGCGATCACCGCGCAGTCTTTGGGGCGTCGGGCTTCAAAGAGTTCGGCGACCCGCGGCAGGCCCCCCGTGATGTCGCGCGACTTGGCGCTTTCGGTGGGCAGGCGGGCCAGGACTTCCCCGGCCTTGGCGGCGTCGCCGTCATTCACCGAAAGGATGGCGCCGACCGGCAGCAGGTAACGGGCCTCACCGCCATTGGCCAGGCGCTTGTAGGCGCCCTTTTCGTCCAGCACCGCCACAGTCGGGCGAAGGTCGGTGCCCCTTGTCGAAGCGCGCCAGTCGATGACCACGCGGTTCGAGATACCCGTCGCTTCGTCGGCTTCTTCGCGCACCGAGATTCCCTCGACCAGGTCTTCGAAGCGAACCGCGCCTGGGACCTCGGTGATGATCGGTGTGGTGTAGGGGTCCCATTCGGCGAAACGCGCGCCGCGCTTGATGGTTTGGCCGTCCTTGAACTTCAGACGCGCGCCGTAGGGAGGCTTGTAGGTTTCCCGGTCGATACCGTCGACCTGGATGCTGACCTGGAGATTGCGGCTCATCACGATCACATCGCCGTCCGCCCCGACCACCGTGTTGCCCGGGGAAAGTTTCACCAGTCCATCGTTGGCGGCCTCGAAGAAGGACTGTTCCGCCACCTGCACCGCGCCGCCGATGTGGAAGGTGCGCATGGTCAGCTGGGTGCCAGGCTCACCGATCGACTGGGCTGCGATGACGCCCACCGCCTCGCCGATGTTGACGGGCGTGCCCCGGGCCAGATCGCGGCCATAGCAGGCGCCGCAGATGCCGACCTTGGCCTCGCAGGTGAGCACCGAACGAACCTTGGCCGACTGGACGCCTGCGGCCTCGATCAGCTCGATCTGGGCTTCGTCTAGATAGGTGTCGGCGGGAACCACAACCTTTTCACCGCCCGGCTCCTTGATCGCTTCGGCGCTGAAACGGCCGAGCACGCGCTGGCCCAAAGAGACCATGACATCGCCGCCCTCGACGACGGCGCGCAGGGTGATGCCGCGGGTGGTGCCGCAATCCTCTTCGGTGATGATGCAGTCCTGTGCGACGTCGACCAGACGACGGGTCAGATAGCCGGAGTTGGCCGTCTTCAAGGCGGTGTCGGCCAGGCCCTTGCGCGCGCCGTGGGTGGAGTTGAAGTACTCCTGGACGGTAAGGCCCTCCTTGAAGTTGGAGATGATCGGGGTTTCGATGATCTCCCCGGACGGCTTGGCCATCAGGCCCCGCATGCCACCCAGCTGCTTCATCTGGGCCTGCGAGCCGCGGGCGCCGGAGTTGGCCATCATCCACACCGAGTTGATCTCGCGCTCCCGGCCGCTGTCATCTTTCCGGCTGGTCGAGATCTCGGCCATCATTTCGTCGGACACCCGGTCGGTGGCTTTCGACCACGCGTCGACGACCTTGTTGTACTTCTCGCCTTTGGTGATCAGGCCGTCGGCGTATTGCTGTTCATATTCCTCGACGAGTTTGCGGGTGGTCTCGACGATGGTCTTCTTGCGGGCTGGAATGACGATGTCGTCCTTGCCGAAGGAGATGCCGGCCTTGGCCGCTTCGCGGAAACCCAGGCCCATGATCTGGTCGGCGAAAATCACCGTCGCCTTCTGGCCGCAGTGGCGATAGACCATGTCGATCAGATTGCCGATCTCCTTCTTGGTCAGGCTGCGGTCGATCAGGCGGTGGCCGATGGCCGGATGCTGCGGCAGCAGGGCTGCAATCTTCATCCGGCCAGGGGTGGTTTCGATGACCTGGCGGACCATCTTGCCGGACCCGTCCATCTCGGTGAATCGGGCCCTGATCTTGGCATGCAGGGTGATCACGCCGGCGTCGAGCGCCGCCTCGATCTCACCGACATCGGAGAACGCCTTGCCCTCCCCGGGTTCGCCTTCCCTGGCTTGGGAGATATAGTAAAGGCCGAGCACGATATCCTGTGAAGGAACGATGATCGGCTTGCCGTTGGCAGGCGAGAGGATGTTGTTGGTGCTCATCATCAGCACCCTGGCCTCGAGTTGCGCCTCAAGCGACAGGGGAACGTGCACGGCCATCTGGTCGCCGTCGAAGTCGGCGTTGAACGCTGTGCAGACCAGCGGGTGAAGCTGGATCGCCTTGCCCTCGATCAGCTTGGGCTCGAAGGCCTGGATGCCCAGACGGTGAAGAGTGGGCGCGCGGTTGAGCAGCACCGGGTGCTCACGGATGACCTCCTCGAGGATGTCCCATACCTGCGGCTGCTCGCGTTCGACCATGCGCTTGGATTGCTTGACGGTGCCCGAAAGACCTTTGGCATCGAGGCGCGCGTAGATGAACGGCTTGAACAGTTCGAGCGCCATCTTCTTCGGCAGACCACACTGGTGGAGCTTCAGCTCCGGCCCCACCACGATCACCGAGCGGCCCGAGTAGTCCACGCGCTTGCCGAGCAGGTTCTGCCGGAAACGGCCCTGCTTGCCCTTCAGCATGTCGGACAGCGACTTCAGCGGGCGCTTGTTG
>JAYTRF010000263.1:0-6144 GCA_043746375.1 Caulobacteraceae bacterium
GCGGCGATCCTCTAGCTCTGAGGCTCGATGGCCCTTCCACCTCGCGACCGTCCACATTTTCACGTCGAAGGCGGTGGCCAAAGCGAGGCGTACACCTCACCTCGGCTCGTCATTACCGGCCTGCCGCCGGCGCGCATTCGCGCTGCTCACGCTGCGCGTTTGGGAATCGCGATCGGGACGGCGCTGGCCGCCGGGCGCCAAAGTATCGCCGATCGCGAAGACGGCCTCGCCGAAGGCGCCAAGGGCTTCTATCTGGAATTCGACTTTCCCGTTGCGGAGCGCGCGGCGGTCGAGGCCCTGGAGAACAAGCCCAAGTCCATTGAACTGGTCGCTGTACGCCCCGTCGCCGAGGGCGACGTAACGATATCGGCCACGGTGTTCGTTCCGGAGGCGGCTGCGGACTTCTTCGTCCGAAAGATCGAGGCCTATCGAGACGAGGAGACCCAGACAGGCAAGCCGAAGAACCAGAACTTGGTGGCGCGGATCGAGGACATACGCATCGGCGCCGCCCGATCCCTCTTCACCGATGACATTCAATTCTTTCCGGAAGCGGGCAGGCCCGCCTGGTGGGAGATCTGGTTGCGAGACGGCGGCTTGCCGGTCTTCCAGACTGTTGCGGAGAGGCTGAACGTCACGACCAAGGATCACGTCCTCAGCTTCCCAGAACGCGATGTCGTTTTGGCGTTGGCGGACGAAGCAACCATGGATCGGCTGGTGCGCAACTCGGATGCGGTCGCCGAGCTGAGATTAGCCAAAGACACCCCGACGCTCTTTCTAGAGATGCGGTCGGTCGAACAGGCCGAATGGGCGGCGGACCTGGCCGGGAGGGTGGCGGCGCCCACGGCTCTTGCCCCGGCGATTTGCATCCTGGATAGCGGCGCGACCCAGGGACACCCCCTGATAGCGCCTGGCCTCGATCCGGCCGACCAGCACAGCTATGACAACGCGTGGGGCGTCGCCGACAGCCCTTTTTGGAACGGACACGGCACCTCCATGGCCGGCGTCGCTCTCTATGGCGACCTGGAAGTCTCGCTCTCCCACGGCCGCCCAGTGGCGTTGACGCACCGACTTGAGACCGTGAAAATTCTTCCCCCAGCCGGCCAGAACGAGCCGCACCTCTACGGCGCAATTACTGCCGCCGGCATCGCACGGGCCGAAGATCACGCGCCGCGCCGGAGACGGGTGTTTTGTATGGCGGTGACGAGCGACGTCGGCCTCGGTCGCGGGCGGCCCTCATCATGGTCCTCGGCGGTCGATCAGCTCTGCTATGGCGGGGGCGACAGGCGGCGCCTGATGGTCCTGGCGGCCGGCAACCTGCGTGGCGACATTCATGCGGGTGAGTATCTCGATCGCAACGACCTCGAGGAGGTTGAAAGCCCCGCCCAAGCGTGGAACCCGCTGGTGGTGGGCGCCTGCACTGACAAGATAACAATCACTCATCCAGACTATGACGGCTGGACGCCAGTCGCACCCGCCGGCGACTTATCACCGGCCAGCCGAACCTCGGCGATTTGGGATCGGCAATGGCCAATCCGCCCCGATGTAGTGTTCGAAGGCGGCAATTTCGCCCACGACGGTGTCAATCCAGCCTCGGCGATCGATGACCTCCAACTCGTCACAACCCACTACCGGCCGAACGTGCGGCTGTTCGAGGCTTTCGGCGACACCAGCGGCGCTGCAGCCCTCGGTGCCAACCTGGCGGGCGGGGTCATGGCCGCTCAACCGACCCTTTGGCCCGAAACCGTTCGTGGCGTCATCGTCCAGTCTGCTGAATGGACGCAGGCCATGCGCCAACGCTTCGACGCAGCAGGCTCACAGGCCCAGAAACTGGCAATGCTGCGCCGTTATGGCTGGGGCATCCCCGATCTCGGTCGCGCGCTCCTGAGCGCTTCGAACGACGCCACGCTCATGGTCGAGGACGCCTTGCTGCCGTTTCGCAAAGACGGCTCACTGATCAAGACCCGCGATATGAACCTGCATCGCCTGCCGTGGCCCCGCGAGGAATTAGCGGCGCTCGGCGCGATGGACGTAGAGCTGCGGATTACACTGTCATATTTCGTAGAGCCAAATCCAGGCGAGCGCGGCTGGACGAGGCGCCATCGCTACGCCTCGCACAATCTCCGGTTCGCGATGAAGCGCTCACTGGAGAGCCTGGACACCTTCCGCCAACGCATCAACAAGGCCGCTCAGGATGAGGAGGCTGGAACCCCTGTCGCCGCAGGGGGCGACGACTGGGTTCTGGGCCAGATTCGCGACCGGGGCTCGATTCACTCCGACATATGGCGCGGC
The DNA here is from genome assembly GCA_043746375.1 of Caulobacteraceae bacterium. Taxonomy (GTDB): domain Bacteria; phylum Pseudomonadota; class Alphaproteobacteria; order Caulobacterales; family Caulobacteraceae; genus Acaudatibacter. The sequence goes on from JAYTRF010000263.1 coordinate 2,290, forward strand.
AGCGCTGCCGCGCTCGCAGATCGGGACGCCATCGGCGTCTTCCCGGTCAGCGGCTGGTGGAAGGAGAAACCCACCCTGCAGCGTTGGGATCGGGCCGCACGCTATGCCCTGATCGTCTCCATTCGGGCGCCGCAGGCCAACGTCGATCTCTACACCGCTATTGCCAATCAACTGGCTATTCCCATCCCGGCCGCTTAGCGCCCGGCAAGCCGCCGTCTACCATTTCGACTTCTTAGTATATGTGATAAAGGACATTGTCACATATATCTTCGGCGCTTTTGCCGAGCGGAGTGGGGGCGTGGCCGCACGCATCTCGCTTCCGTTCGTATGCGGATAATATCACCTTTCGAGACAATTTAGCGGCGCGAGGTCTGCGAGAGTGCGGGATTGCGCGTCGGAGTCGTCCTCCGTGGCGACAGACGCGGCTCCCCCAAGCGCCTCGTAACGCCGCGAAGCCAGCCATTGCAAGCGCTTGGCCTGAGTGAGCAGCACGCGACGAAGGCCGCCTTGGACCTTTCTCTCCGAGATTACTTGCGCCAGGCGGGACAGGATCAAGGCTCGGCGGGCCAGCCGGTAATCGGGGTGCGCGCGCAGCTCGAAAACCCTTTCGGAAACGATGCGGCCGCGCACGGAGGGCGGCGCCTCGACGGCCATTCGTCCGGGTGGGGGGTCCTTCTCGTTGAGGATCGCCTTGAACTGCGAACGCTCTGTCGCCTGTTCGGTGATCAGGCCCTCGAGTGCGTCGAGATGCTGGCGTGCGGCCGTGTCTGAGCGCTGTGCCTCCTGCAGGTAGGGGAGGGGCCAAACCTCGATCTCAAAGACTTCGAAGGGATCGAGCACGGACATAGCCACTGCGTCGGTGCGCTGATTGGTGAGGTGGCGCCGGATGCGGGTCCGCAGACGCTCATTGGTCTGGCCAACGTAGATCGGCTCTCCGTCGTAGTCGAAGAACGCGTAGACACCCCAACGGAAATTGCCCACCGGTATGACGGGCCCGTCCGGCTGATCGAAAGGTGTGTCGAGGAAGCGGGTCAGGTTCTGCCGGAGATCCTCCGTCTCAAACGGCGGAAAATTCACCGCGTCGGGATTTCGACCGAAGAGGGGTCCCGGATCAGACACGCTGGATGACCGTCATATCGGACGCGTGCTGCACGACGCCGGCGCGGCGGATCACCGTCCGGCGGAAGAGCTCATCGGCCTGCTCGCCCACCTCGAAGTCGACGTAATTGACCTCCTCGTCGCGCCCTTCGAACGCCGCGTGAAAGGCGGCCAGCAGCTCGACCTGGTCCAGGGCCTGCGCCGTCGACTGCGGATGCGCGCGCGACGGGACGACCGCCGGAAAGACGTAGATGCAGGGCGGCGGGGTCAGGAAGGGTCCGACGGCGGTGCGGCGAACGGCGCCGTCCAGAGCAGCGAGTTTGGGGCAGGGACGCCCGAGCGTGCCGCAGATCATGTCCCAAATCACGACGCCATCAACGCGCTTGTTGCGGCTGATCATTTCGGCGCTCAGCCTGGTGTGGATGCCGGACCAGGCGTTCCGACGAGGATCGGCTCCAGAGTTGGTGCACAAGCTCCAGGTGACGAACTCGTCGGCGTCGGCGGGGCGTTCGAACTTGTTGGTGTTCTCGCCGTCCAGGCAGCCCTTCAGGTCAATGACGGCAAGGCGCCCACTGTGCAGCCGGACATAGTAGTCGTTGCGCGCCTTGCCCTGGGTGCGGTCCCAGCCAGCGATGAATCCGCCGTCCTCCATGTGGTTGAGGACGTGCTGCACGAACTCGCGTTTGCCCCGCATGGTCGCGGAGAATTCACCGCGCACCTTCTCAATGGCACCACGGAAGATCGGAGAGCTATAGAAGCTGGATTCGGCCAGCCCGTGCTCGCCGAGTTGATGGGCTTGGGTTTTGAGGACCTCCGCGAAGCGTTCGATCTCGGCGCGGAGCCGTGGATCTTGCTCGCAGGGGATGACAGTCACGCGGCCGCCTGCGCCGCGTCATCGACGCCGAGGAGGGGCTCGAAGAGCTGTTCCGCCAGGTGGCGAACGACTTGCACGGCGACGCCGTCACCGGTCAGGTGATAGGCCTCGTTGTAGTTCTTCGGCAGCTTGTAGCTCTCGTCTAGGCCCATCAGGCGAGCGGTCTCGCGGGCGGAGATCAGCCGGCTGCGCACCTTCTTGCCGTCAACCACGACGATCACCTGGCGGCTGGAGCCGCCGGCCGGTGTTCGAAGGCACCCTGCGACGTCATCGAACCGGACCTCCGCCCGCTGCACCTTCACCCCGAGCTCATCCAGTCGCGTGCGTTTGTAGACGCAGCCCACCATGCGTCGGCCGGCGCGCTTGGCGGCTTCCAGCTTAGCCTTGTTCACCGCCGACATCTTGCCGATCAGCAGGTCTCGTTCCGCGTCCGTGTGCCAGCTGACGCTGGTCGGGCTCTCTTCGATAAGGTCGGCGAAGGTGGTGTTGCGTCTCGCCGGGGCGGGAATGTTCCACCACACCATCTCTTTCTGAGCCGTTTTGCTGACTCGCTCGAACGCACGCTGTAGGGCGGCGGTGTGGAACGGGGCGATCGGCTCTGGCGACAAGAGGGCAGGGTCTATCTCAACGTCGGCCCGGACACCGATGATGAATAGCCGGGGCCGCGACTGCGGCACGAACAGGGCGGCGTTGATGACGAGGGCGCCATAACGATAGCCGGCGTTGGCGAAGGTCTTGCAGATCGCATCGAAGTCGCGCCCGCTGTGCGATGTCAGGGTGCCGAGGACGTTTTCCAGGGCAATGAGCTTTGGCCCGCGGCCTTCAGCCACCAAGCCCTTCACGATTTCCCAGAAGGGATAGAAGGTCCCGGAACGTTCGCCCTTCAAGCCGGCGCCCCCGCCGGCCAGTGACAGGTCTTGGCACGGAAACGACCCCCATATGAGACCGGCATGTCCGGGAAGGTCGGACGCCTTGATCTTCCTGACGTCATCGACCCTGAGCACGTCGCCAACGGGGTAATTCAACTGGTAGGTCAGACCCTTTTTAGTGTCGAAGTCGTTGGCGAACAGGCAGGTCCATCCCTTGCTGAGGCCGGCTCGCGCCATGCCGCCGCCTGCGAAGAATTCGTAGAAGCTAGGCATGGTCCGCGCCACCTTTTCCTTGGGCGCTCTCTGCGCGATCACGGGCCAATTTCTCTTCGACTGCTTCGGTTATCCAAGTGTTACGCGAGATGTTGCCGGGTCGGGCGCCGCAGCCTTCATCTATGGCGTCGAAGGTTTCACCCGGGAGCCGCAGATTGATCCGGTCTAGGGTGCGGCCCGTCGCCGTTTTCGAATCAGGTATCATGGCGCCAGAGTGGCGCCAAATCAGCGGCCCGTCGAGTACAGTTTCTATTTTGTTCTTTTCAGGCGGCGGGAATTATCCCTTTGACATAATAGGAGCAAGATGTAGCATGAACGAGCGTGACAGGCCGGTCGAAATCGAGATTACGCCTCCGATGATGGAAGCGGGGCGCCGAGTTCTGGAAGACTCGGGGCGTCTTTGGTGTGACCGGCTTTCAGGTGACGAGCTTCTAGCTCGACAAGTCTTTGAAGCGATGTGGCGTCGTCGCCGTCCCAAACAGCGTCAATGAAGCGTTGGGCAATTCCGATGGATTCGCCCAAATTTTCCATAGCTTTGGCGTTTTGAAGCACGTCATTTGGCGACAATCCGGAATACTGTCCTGGGTGCCGGTGGCGCTTTTGCCGCTCAAAATCCATCAGGATTGGGAGAAGACGGATCGCATATTTGCGACGACGAAAGGGTTTTGCAGCAGCAATTTGCCCGTGAATGATTTCATTTCTCGTTTTTCGGACGCGATTGGCCGCGTTCATGATCCGGTC
>JAYTRF010000264.1:0-8648 GCA_043746375.1 Caulobacteraceae bacterium
GTCGGCGCGCCCGGCGCGGCCAGAGGCGGCGCGATCAGCGGTTCGATCTTGGCCTTGCGCCGCAGATTGAGGATGAGATCCTTCACCTGATCGAAAGTCAGAAAGCGGTCGATCAGCGGGCGCACCGAATCAAGAGTGGGCGGCGGCCTCTGCCGGCGCTCGTCCACACGAGCGACAACAAAACCCGCATCGGTCTTGAAGGGGCCGACCAGCTGGCCGGCGCCAGCGTTCTTCAGCGGACCGGCGTAGGCGGGGGGGAGCATGTCGACGGTCATGGTCGGCAGGAGGCCGCCCTTGAACCGGGTCGCGTCGTCCCTTGATCGGTCGGCAGCCAGCGCATCGAATGAAGCCCCGCCGGCAAGCGCCTTCTTCACTTGGTCCGCCTCGGCCTGGCTCCCCAGAACGATCTGGCGCACGACGATTTCTTCGGTCGGGGCCGAGTTCTTCAGCATCTCGGCATAGAGGCCCCTTACCGCGTCCTCGTTGACGGTTTTGCCGACCGAATGTTCCAGAAGAATGTCGCCCAAAATGCGCTGCTGCGCGGCGGCGAGGCGTCGCTGGACGGTGACGTCCTTTTGCAGGCCGCGCCGGATGGCCTCGGCGGCCAGCAGCTTTTCGTCGATGACCTCATCGAGCACCTGACGAAACTGGTCGGAAGTGACATCGAGCGGTTCGCCCTGGCCGATAATTCCCTGGGCGACAGCCTCCCGATCCACGTCGGACGCCCAGACGATCTTGCCGTCGACCCGCGCCACGGCTCGGTCGCCCGGCTCCGCCCGCGTCTGCTGCACGACCTTGTGATTGCACGCAACCAGCCCCAGGCAGAGACAAAACAGAGCGGCTCGCCGGCTTGCGCCGCTGGTCAGCCTTGCCATCATGCGAAACGCCGTCCTAGGGATGGTCGACACCAGACACCGCGCCATGGTCGCCAATTGGCGCGCCGTCAACCTCAGCCTGGGAAACATCGCCATGAAGTTCTACAATTCCGTCGGCCCCAACCCTCGGGTCGTGAAGATGTTCATGGCCGAAAAGGGCCTCGATATCCCGCGGGAAGAGGTAGACCTGATGGCCGGCGAAAATCGCCAGGCGTCGTTCACTGCCAAGAACCCATCCGGCCAGCTGCCGGCGTTGGAAATGGACGACGGCGAGGTGCTGGCCGAGATCACCGCCATTTGCGAGTATATCGAGGAAGTTAACCCAGCGCCGCCACTGATCGGGGCAACACCGCGCGAGCGCGCGACCACGCGCATGTGGGTGCGGCGGATCGACCTAAATATCGCCGAGCCGATGGCTAACGGTTTTCGCTTCTCTCAGGGCCTGCCGCTGTTCCAGAGCCGGGTCCACTGCATTCCTCAGGCAGCGGACGATCTCAAGGCCGTCGCTCAGGAGCGCCTGACCTGGCTCGATGGATTGATCGCAGGGCGAAGTTGGATCGCGGGAGACCGCTTTACCCTGGCCGACATCCTGCTCTTCTGTTTCATGGACTTCGGCAGCCAGGTGGGCCAGCCGCTCAACCCGGATAACAGGAATGTCGCGGCATGGTTTGAGCGGGCGAAAGCCAGGCCGAGCGCGGCTGCCAGCGCCTGAAAGCAAAGGATCTTCTCCAGATGAAGACGCGACGACTGGGTAAATCGGGTCCGACGGTGTCGGCTATCGGTCTTGGCTGCATGGGCATGAGCGCCTTTTACGGCCCGCGAGACGAAGACGAGTCGATCGCCACGATCCACCGGGCGCTGGAGCTCGGGGTCAATTTCCTCGACACCGCCGACATGTACGGCCCGCACACCAACGAAGAGCTGGTCGGCAAGGCGATCAGGGGCCGCCGCGACGAGGTCTTCCTGGCCACCAAGTTCGGGATCGTCATGGACCCAAGCGATCCAGCCCGGCGCGGAATCAACGGACGCCCGGACTATGTGCGAACGGCGGTCGAGGGGAGCCTGCGGCGGCTGGGCGTGGAAACCATCGACCTTTATTACCAACACCGCGTCGACCCGGCGACGCCTATCGAAGACACAGTCGGGGCGATGGCCGAACTGGTCGCTGAGGGCAAGGTGCGGCATCTGGGGCTATCGGAAGCCTCGGCCGCCACCCTTGAGCGGGCCTGCAAGGTCCACCCGATTACCGCCCTGCAGAGCGAATATTCGCTGTGGACGCGTGATCCGGAGGGTGAGATTCTCGATACTTGCCGGCGGCTTGGCGTCGGCTTGGTGCCCTACAGTCCCCTCGGTCGCGGGTTTCTCACCGGGCAGATCAAGAGCCTGGCGGACTTCGCCGACGACGACTACCGCCGCTTCAGTCCCAGGTTCCAGGGAGAAAACTTCGACAAGAACATGCGCCTGGTCGGCCAGGTAAAGGCCATGGCTGCGCGCAAGGGCGTCGCCGCCTCGCAATTGGCGCTCGCCTGGGTGCTGGCCCAGGGCGACGATGTCGTACCGATCCCCGGCACAAAGCGGCGCAGCTACCTGGAGGAAAACGTCGGCGCCGTCGACATTGCATTGGCCCCGGCCGAGCTCGCGGAATTGGGCGCCGCCTTCCCCGCCGACCAGGTCGCCGGAGAGCGGTACCCGGCCGCGATGATGGGCAGCGTCAACCGCTGAAAACCGCCGGCGCCAGTCGGCCAGAGCGCGCGCCCCGGGGCCCACGCGCGTTGACACTGGCGTGCGCGATCCTTAAGTCTGCGGCCCGCAAAGGGCGCGATTTTACACGTCCGCCAAGGGCCCTGGCGGGCGCCCCGTAGGGCGCATCGACTTCCCTTTAGACCCCGGACGCCCTCCGCCTCATGCTCGACCTGAAAAAGCTCTTCGGCTCATCCAACGACCGCAAGGTCAAAGCCATGGGCGCGCGGGTGGCCAAGGTAACCGCGCTCGAGCCGGAAATGGCGGCGCTCAGCGACGAACAACTCGCGGCCAAGACCGAAGAGTTCAAAACCCGGTTCACCAGCGGCGAGAGCCTCGACCATCTGATGAACGAGGCGTTCGCGGTGGTCCGCGAAGCCGCCAGGCGAACGCTGGGCCAGCGCCACTACGACGTGCAGATCATCGGCGGCATGGTGCTGCACAAGGGCGGCATCGCCGAGATGAAAACGGGCGAGGGCAAGACGCTCGTCGCCACCCTGCCGATCTATCTGAACGCCCTGGCTGGCAAGGGCGTGCATCTGATCACCGTCAACGACTATCTCGCCACCCGCGACGCCGAGTGGATGGGCCGCATCTATCGGTTCCTGGGCATGTCCGTGGGGGTCATCGTCCACGGTCTGTCGCAGGGCGAGCGCCAGCGCGCCTACGGCTCCGACATCACCTATGGCACCAATAATGAGTTCGGCTTCGACTACCTGCGCGACAACCTCGTTTACGACGCCGGCGAGATGGTCCAGCGCGGCCACCACTTCGCCATCGTCGACGAAGTCGACTCGATCCTCATCGATGAGGCGCGCACGCCGCTGATCATCTCCGGGCCAACCGAAGATCGTTCGGAATTCTATCGCACCATCGACGTCCTGGTTCGTGAGATGGCCAAGGATCCCCTGACTTTCGAGCACGACGAGAAACAGCGTCAGGTGCTGTTGACCGAGTTCGGATCGGAGACCGTCGAGGAAACGCTCGAGGCGGCCGGTCACCTCGCCGACGGCTCGGCCGGGCTCTATGACCCGGCCAACGTTTCGGTCGTCCACCACGTCAACCAGGCCCTGCGCGCCAACGTCCTTTACCAGCGAGACCGCGACTACATCGTCCGCGACGGCGAAGTGATGCTGATCGACGAATTCACTGGCCGGATGATGCAGGGACGCCGGCTTTCCGAAGGCCTTCACCAGGCCATCGAGGCCAAGGAAGGCGTCGACATTCAGCCCGAGAACCAGACCCTGGCCTCGGTCACCATCCAGAATTATTTCCGCCTTTACGGCAAGCTTTCGGGGATGACCGGGACGGCGGCCACCGAGGCGCAGGAGTTCCTCGACATCTATAAAATGGATGTCACAGAGATGCCCACCAATCGCCCCCTGGCGCGCATCGACGAGGACGACCAGGTCTATCGCACCGCGGCCGAGAAGATCGCCGCGATCATCAGCCAGATCGAAGACTGCCATAAGCGCGGCCAGCCGATCCTGGTCGGCACGGTTTCGATCGAGAAATCAGAACAACTGTCGGAGCTGCTCAAGAACCACAGATACGAGCATGAAGGGGAAAAGCGCCTTGGCGTGCCCCACAGCGTGTTGAACGCCCGCTACCACGAACAGGAGGCGTTCATCATCGCCGAAGCTGGCGTCCCCGGCACGGTGACCATCGCCACCAACATGGCGGGCCGGGGCACCGACATTCAGCTGGGTGGCAATCTCGACATGCGCCTGGCGAAATGGCGGGCCGAGCAGCAGGGCCTGGGCATCGAGTCGACCCGGGAATCGGAGCAGGAAGAGCGCGACGCGATCGCGGCCGAGATCGAGAGCAAGCGGGCCAGGGCGCTGGCGGCCGGCGGCCTCTACGTGCTGGGCACCGAGCGTCACGAGAGCCGGCGCATCGACAATCAGCTGCGTGGGCGCACGGGCCGCCAGGGCGACCCCGGACACTCGAAGTTCTTCCTCTCCTGCGAGGATGATCTGCTGCGCATCTTCGCCGGCGAGCGGCTCGACTCGATCATGCGCACATTCGGTGTCGAGGAGGGCGAGGCGATCACCCACAGGTGGCTGAACGGGGCCATCGCCACCGCCCAGAAACGCGTCGAACAGCGCAATTACGAAGCCCGCAAGAACCTGCTGAAGTACGACGACGTGGCCAACGACCAGCGCAAGGCGGTGTTCGAGCAGCGGCGCGAGTTCATGGAATCGAGCGACCTCTCGGAGATCGCCACCGAGATGCGCCACGACACCATCGACGATATGGTGGCCCGCCACCTGCCGCCGAAAGCCTATGCGGACCAGTGGGACATCGAGGGGCTGGACGAACATGCCCAGTCGCTGCTCGGCCTCAAGCTGCCGATCAAGGAATGGGCGGCCGAGGAGGGCATCGCCAACGAGGAGATCCTACAGCGCCTGACCGCCGCCGCGGATGAACGCGCGGCCGAGCGGGAGGCGGCGATTTCTCCCGAACAGATGCGCCACATCGAGAAGAATTTCCTGCTGCAGATGGTCGATATGCAGTGGCGCGAGCACCTGATGCATCTGGAACACCTGCGCAACGTCATCGGCCTGCGCGGCTACGGGCAGCGAGATCCGCTCAACGAATACAAGACCGAGGCGTTCTCCCTGTTCGAAAAGCTGATCGGCGATCTTCGGCAAAGCGTCACCCGCTGGCTGATGACGGTCGAGATCCAGTTCGCAGAGCCCGAGCCCACACCCCCTCCTATGATCGAGGTCCACGTCGACCCGCTGACCGGGGAGAACGAGCGCGCCCTGGAAATGGCCGGCGCGGCGCTCACCTCGGGGTCTATGGACCAGCGCGCGGCGCTGCCGCTTTCAGCCTTGCCACCCGGCTTCGAGCGCACCGGCCGCAACGCGCCCTGCCCCTGTGGCTCTGGCCGGAAGTTCAAGCACTGCCACGGGGCGCTGGTTTAGGTCGGGGCTCCGACCCAATTGCCGTGGAAGCCGAAGGGTATGCGGCGCGGCGCCGTGGCCGAGGTGATCGGACCTGCGGCGATGTCCTGGGCATCGAAGACCACGAACTCGCTGCGATCGGTCTGGCCGCGATAGATGACCGCAAGCAGCCAGCCATCGCCCTCGGATGCGTCGGCCGACCGGGGAACGAAGATCGGCTCCCCGGTTGCATCCCCGGGGGGCAGTTCGTGGCTGACGCGCTTGCCGGTCGCCAGGTCGACGTGGGCGATGGCGTCGAAGGGCATTGTCAAGGGAAACGCGAATACTTCATTGTGGCTCGGATTGACGCCGAAACCGTCATTGATTTTGCTCATGTGTTCACCTGGCGAGGCGCGCGAAAATTGCGCGAAAATCCGCTTTACTCAGTTGCCTTGACAGTGCCGAGGCGCCGCCTCGGGCCGGGCGCCTCCTCGTGGCGCGAACCAGAACATTGACCCGCCTTGCCAGGGTGATAACGTGCGACGCGTATTGTTTCAGTGTCAGTCGACGATGCCGGTTGCGTGTCTCCCGGTCTTTCGTGCGCTGAGGACTCAGCCACGCCCCGGGTTTCCAAGGAGCGGTGTGGCGATGAATCCACGAATTTCCATAAACAGGCGCCGCGCGATGGTGCTCGGGGCGGCGGGCGCGTTCTTGCCCCTGGCCGGCGCATTGGCCGCCGACGAGAACAGAGCGGCGGCCCGCATTCTGACGGAGTCGATCCCCCCGATTCGGGGACCGAGGAGGACGCTCGCGGTGGGGAATTTCGATGTCCTCGGCCCCTATGCCAACGCCAGCGCCACCAATGTTGGCGGGCCGATCGCGGCGATGCTGACCACGGCCCTGGTCGAGAGCGAACGGTTCATTGTCGTCGAGCGCGACGCCGTGGCCCAGATGATCACCGAGATGGACATGGCCAAGTCCGGCGTCACCACCGGCACGGCCGCGCCGAGACCCGGCGCCGTCCTGCCCGCCCAATATCTGGTGGTGGGCTCGGTGACCGAGTTCACGGCCACGGGGCCGGGCAGCGGCAGCGGCGGAGGATTGAGCTTCGGGGGCTCGACGGCCCTGACCCTGGGCGGCAGCAAGGGTGTGGTGGGCCTCGATCTGCGCATCGTCGATACGCGCACGGGCGCGATCATCAAGGCCTTCAAGGTCCGGCGCAAGCTTTCCAGCATGAACATCGGTTTCAGCACGGGCTACAAGGGCATACCAATCGCCACCAACGGCTTCTTCAACACCCCGTTGGGCGATGCCACCCGCAAGGCATTGAACGAGGCTGTGATCGAAATCGTCGCCGCCCTCGCCGCCGTTCCCTGGCGCGGTCAGGTGGTCAAGGCCGCGGGCGGCGTCGTGTACGTGAACGCCGGGGCCGAGGCGGGCATCGCGGCGGGCGACCAGCTAAGCCTGCAGCGGGTCGGCGAGAGCTTCACCGACCCCGCCACCGGAGCGGTGTTGTCCGAGCACATGGTCGAACTGGGTGTGGTCACGATCACCAGTGTCGAACCCAAGCTCGCGGCCGGAAGCTACCAGAAAACCCTCGATGCCGAACCGGCTCGGGGGGATTTCCTGATCCTGAAGAACTGAGATGGCCCGCCGGGCCACAGCCAGGCGGCCGTATCGAGCCGACGGCCTGGGCCTGCTCGCCGCCGCCGTGCTGGCGCTCGCGCTCGCCCCAGTCGAGACCCGGGCGCAAGGCCAACCAGCGGCGCCCGCCGCTGTGGCCGCCGACTACACCGCCGCCGTGCAGCTGGTCGGACTGATGCCACCGCAGCCCTTCGACTTCGTTCAGCCGGCCATGCCGGCGAGTTTCTGCTCGGACGGCGAGCGGCGAGCCCTGCTCGCGCAGGTCACCGCCGTCGACGCGCTGCTGAAGGCGAAAATAGGCGAGGCCGCGGCCTATGAAGCTCAAGTGCTGGATCGCTCGGAGGGTTTGAAGCGCCGCGGCCTGCCGAACGAACAGGCGGTGCTCGAACTGATCCGCGCCCAGCGCTACACGAGGCATTTGGCATATCTCCACGCTGAGTTTCGATTCTACACTCGGCACGCTGCGGATATTCCAATCATCGACTGCAGCAAGCCCACGCTGACGGCGCCGGTGATCAAGCCGGTGAAGAAACCCCCTGAACCGCCGCCCGCCAAGCCCGCGGTCGGGCCCGCTAGGAAGTGGTTGGAGGGCCCGTTCGGAGTCCCCATCCCCGTTGAGGAGGGAGATGCGGATTCCGGCTTCCAGCCCCAGCCGCCCCCACCCCCAAAGGAAGCCGAGAAGCCGGCCGACAACCGGGAAATTGGCTCGGCGATCCAGCCGGGCGCAAATGGCGAACTGGCGTCCCTGTCGACCGAGGCCAATATTCTGCAGCTGTCCAAGACCGCCGACGCCGCCCGCGCCGACTGGCAAAAGGCAATGTGCCGTGGCGACGGTTCGGCGGACAGCTACTATCTGCAGCGCTGGTATGATTCCCAAGCGCCGCTGGACAGCGCCATCGCCGACCTCGTCAGTAAAGACCCTGACGTAGTCGACGCCAGCATCGCCGAACACGCGGCCCACGCGGCCTACGGCGAGTTGGATGAAAATCACGCCAGGTTCCGGGCGGACACCAAGGAAGGCAAAGACTTGATGGCGGCTGGCCAACGCCTTGAGGACGCTTGGCGGAAAGCCGAGGCCAAGGTACGCGACTGGCTGGGTCGGCGAGGGTTCACCTTCACGCGTCCGGCCCGGTGCGAGACAACGTCGACCTCGACCGAAGACTCCCAGCCATTGATCACGCACTCGCTTCAAGGGCTCGGCTTCACCCTTCCGGCCGCGGCCAAGCCGAACCCGCGCGCCGACAGCGACAGCGGCGTCGATCCCGCCGCACCGACGTCTGCCGGAACACCCCAATGAATCGGGGCCGCGGCCAAAAGCCTGGCCGGCGCCGGGCTGATATCAGAGGTCACCGGCTGTCAGTCCAACGGCAACTTGTCTCCGCCTGGGCGCAATGAGCCCAAACGGTGCTGTCAGTCCAACGGCAACTCGTCTCCGGCCGGGCGCAGCGAGCCCAAACCCACCCGGGCTTCAGGCCATGACTGCCCGCCACTCGGCCAAAGC
>JAYTRF010000265.1:0-3496 GCA_043746375.1 Caulobacteraceae bacterium
TCGTCGAAACGGCTGGTGTGAGTTCTCGGCCCGGTTGTTCGCCCAGCGGCCGATCTCCTGCTTGGCGGCGTTGCCAATGTCCTTCATCGCCGCCTTGTAGGATCGCAGGCCGTCGGTGGTAATGATCCCGGCCTGGCCGTGGCGCTTCATAGCCTTCTTGATGAAGGCAAGGGCAGCGGCCTTGTCCCTCGTCTTGGTGACGAAGGACTCCAGCACCTCGCCCTCATGGTCGACGGCGCGCCAGAGATAGTGCAACTCCCCGTTGATCTTCACGAAGACCTCGTCGAGATGCCACTTCCAGTGGGTGTAGGCGCGCATGTGACCGACGCGCCTGGCGCGGATCTCGGCGGCGAACATCGGTCCAAAACGGTTCCACCAGAACCGCACCGTCTCGTGGCAGAGATCGATCCCCCGCTCGTGAAGCAGATCCTCCACGTTGCGCAGCGACAGGGGGAACTTCACGTACATCATCACCACAAGGCGGATGATCTCGGGCGAGGAGTTGAAACGGTAGAACGGCGTCAACGGGCGGAGAGGGCGGGCCATCCGGACGGCCTAGCCGGCTCGGGCTTAAGGCCCCGTGCATTTGGTCTGACAGGACCGAGCAAGTGCAATCCACGAGGCGGTGGTCGCCACTCCTTGACCTTTCCATCCAAGCGCCACCGCCAGGGGCGCGCCGATGAACGGAATGGTTTGCAACGGACCGAAGACGTTGTGGAGCGGATGTCCGCTGGGAAAGGCGGCGAGGCCAGCGATCAGGATGACCCACAAACCTACGAAGTACGCCGGCGCTCCTGTCATGGCCGACTGCCTTGCGATCGAAAGCAGACCACACGCGAACAAAAGCGCGCTCAGCCCGACGATCAGGATGAGAACCGCCAGCGATATCCGCCCTCTATCGCCCAATGGCCCCAGCTCGCTGACCGTCTGCCGGACGGGGCTATAGCCTGGCTTGATCAATCCCAGTCGTGTAACGCCGAGGCCGAACACCAGAGCGGCGGCCGGTCCGCCTAGGAGCATCGAATGATGCAAGCTGCCGGCCCAAGCGCCGCCGTCCATTGGTCGATCTCCCTTGGGAAAACGGCTCACACCACCATCGATCATTGACCGGCGTCAGGCGATGTCGCACGTCAACCTCAGGTCCGCAACGGGTCCAACCGCGGCATCAGCGTTCTGCCCGAAAGCTGACTTTGGGATGCCTGATGAGGAGAGGAACCCGAAAAACCCCACCTTAACCCGGGCGGTGTAAACCTTGGGCGGACGATTGTGGGAGTCTAGCCGAGAGCATGACCGCGACCAACCAATTCGTGGATTTGGACGCCGCCGTCGCCTTGCGCGTCAGATCGACGGCCATTCGCGTTGGCATGATGGCGGTGATCGCGGTCATGCTGTGGGTGTTGTCGGACTGGCGCGTCGCGCCGCTGTGGTGGACGGCCTACGCGTTCATCCAGTACGGGCTAGTTCGGGTCCAGTCGGGAGGGGCGCCGGCCAAGCGCGTGCAGCTTTATGGGCTTTCCATCGCGACATATGTCGTCGCCGGCTTCCCGGCGTGGCACATGTGGACCCATTCGGGCGACCTTGGCATCGCCGCCGCCACCATGTTCCTTTGCGGCATTCTGGTGCACCTGGTGGTCTCCTCGCTGGGTGCGAGGTGGCTTTTCTGGGCCAGCGCCGGTCCGCTCGTCGCCTATCTTATCGCCATTCCGCCCATTGCCTTTGGCGCGCACCGGCTTGGGGTCGGTCTGGCGATATCCGGCTGCGCTGTCCTGCTGGTGAGTTATCTGATGGTCCTGTGGGTGGATCACCTGAACGCGCTCACGGCCATGGAGGAGGCTCGGCGCCAGGCCGAGGCGGCCAGTCAGGCCAAGACCGACTTTCTGGCGTCCATGAGCCATGAGTTGCGCACGCCGATGAACGCCGTGCTCGGCGCGGCGGATCTGCTTGGCCGAACCGACCTCACCGATGAGCAGCGCGAACACCTGGCGATGCTGTCCGACGGCGGCGCGGTCTTGATGCATGTACTCAACGATGTCCTCGATCTGGCCAAGATCGAAGCTGGCAAGCTGCTGATCGATCCGACCAACGCCGATGTTCACGACTTCGCGCGCCGCTGCGCCGCCCTGTGGCGGCCGAGGGCCGAGGACAAGGGCCTGGCGTTCAGCCTGTCGATTTCGCCAGACACCCCCCAGTTCGTGATCATCGACACCATCCGGACCGGCCAGATCCTGTTCAATCTCATTTCCAACGCGGTGAAATTCACCGAGCGGGGCCAGGTGAGCTTGACTTTGGGAGCGACGGTCCTGGCGCAGGGCGCCGCCCAGCTGACGTTCGCCGTTCTCGACACCGGTCTTGGCATGGATCTGGCTGTCCAGCAGAGCCTGTTCACCGCTTTCCAGCAAGGTGACCGATCCACCAGCCGCCGATTCGGGGGCACGGGGCTTGGCTTGGCGATCAGTCAGAAGCTCGCTTCGATGATGGGCGGCCTGATCCGCGTGGAGTCCATGGCGGGCGAGGGCTCCACCTTCACACTGCGCGTTCCTTGCGCCCTTGGCGAGTACGCCGCTCCCGTGGAGGCCGCCCAGCCGGAGCCCCGCGATACGCTCGGCCCAGACATCCGCATCCTGGTCGCCGAAGACAATCTGTCAAACCAGAGGATCATCGATCTCTTCCTCAAGCCACTCGGCGCCCAGGTGACCATCGTGGCCGACGGCGCCCAAGCGCTGGACGCCTTGGCGAGGGGCCGCTTTGATCTTGTCCTCATGGATATGCAGATGCCGATCGTCGACGGGCTGGAGGCCACGCGCCGGCTGCGCGGCGGCGGCGGTCCCAACGCCGACGTCCCCGTCCTGGCCTTGACCGCTAACGTCATGGAATCCCACCGCGAGGCGTGCCGGCGCGCTGGGATGACCGGCTATATCGCCAAGCCGATCGATGCGCGCGCGCTGCTGGTCAGTGTGGTCAGCGCCATTGACGCGCACCTGGGCGTCGATGCCGCGGCCCCAGCGGTCAAGGCCGCTTGATCGATCCGGCCAAGCCGGTAATCGCGGTGATCACGCCACCTCAGTTACAACACCGACTGGGAAACGACCTAGACTGACATCAATGGCAAGCGACGCCGAGCTGCTCCAAGTTCAATTTCAGACGCGCTTTGCCTTCTCGCCTTTGGGACGGATTGAACGGGAGGGCGATCCGGATCGATCGCAGGGACCGCGTTTCGCGCTGGCCGGATGCGCGGCGGGAAATGTGGCGGGCGTCGGGGCGGAGGTGGCGGACGGCGTCGCCGCCGAACTGATGGCCCTGGCCGCCGAAGAGCCGCCTTTCGTCGATCCCAAGGGCCGACCTGAACACCTCGCCCGATATCTCGCGCTGCTGTCGCGGGACGGAACGTCGCCCGGGCCGGTGCTGTCAGTCCAACGGCAACTCGTCTCCGGCCGGGCGCAGCGAGCCCAAACCCACCCGGGCTTCAGGCCATGACTGCCCGCCACTCGGCCAAAGC
>JAYTRF010000266.1:0-3133 GCA_043746375.1 Caulobacteraceae bacterium
GCTCGCAACCCGTTGCTGAATGTCCGCCATGGCTTCATAGGACACCGACTGGCCGGCCCGGGTAACGCCCTGGATCAGACCGGTATCCTGTGTCGGGAAAAGACCCTTCGGGATGATGATGTAGAGCACAACGGTAACGGCCAAGGTTGCCGTTGCGACGATCATCGTCGCCATCTGGCGGTCGAGCACCCAGGTCAGGGCCAGGTCATAGCGGTAGATGGTCCGGTCGATTACCCGCTTGGCCCGGCGTCCGAGTTTCGTGTCTTCGGCCGGGTCGGTGGTGCGCAGCCAGCGCGCCGCGAGCGTCGGCACCAAGGTCAGCGAGACGACCGCTGAAATAACGATAGTCACCGTCAGGGTGATCGCGAACTCGCGAAACAACCGGCCAACCACGTCGCCCATGAACAGTAGCGGAATCAGCACCGCGATGAGCGAAACGGTCAGCGAAATGATCGTGAAGCCGATCTGCTCGGCGCCTTTCAGGGCCGCGGCCATCGGCGCCTCGCCGGCCTCGATGTAGCGGGAAATGTTCTCGATCATGACGATGGCGTCGTCGACCACGAAGCCAGTGGCGATGGTCAGGGCCATCAGCGTCAGATTGTTCAGAGAGAAGTGGAGTAGATACATCGCCCCGAAGGTCCCCACCAGCGAGAGCGGAACGGCGACCGAAGCGATGAAGGTGGCCGCCATGCTGCGCAGGAAAAGGAAGATCACCGCGACCACCAGGGCGACGCTCAGCAACAGTTCGAATTCGACGTCCTGAACCGAGGCGCGGATTCCAATCGTCCGGTCGGTCACGACCTTGACGTTGATCGCAGCGGGTAGGCCGGCGATCAGATCGGGCAGGGCCTGCTTGATCTTGTCGACCGTGCTGATGACATTGGCGCCCGGTTGTCGCTGGACGTTCAGAAGTACAGCCGGGGTGTGGTTGTACCAGGCGCCTAGCTGGCTGTTTTCCGCCCCGGCGACGATCCGGGCCACATCCTCAAGGCGCACGGCTGAGCCGTTTTTATAGGCGACGATTTGGCGGGCGTAGTCGTCGGCCGTCAGCAGCTGATCGTTGGCGTCGATGGAATAGGCGCGGGTAGGCCCGTCGAAAGTGCCCTTTGCGCCGTTGGCGTTGGCGGCGCTGATTGCGGTGGACAAGTCGGCCAACGTCATGCCGTAGGACGCCAGCTGGCGCGTGTCGGCCATAATGCGCACCGCCGGCCGCTCACCGCCGCTGATCGAAACCAGGCCAACGCCAGCGATCTGTGAGATTTTCTGAGCGATCTGCTCGTCGGCCAGGCTTTCGACCTCGGTCAGCGGCATGGTCCTGGAGGTCAGGGCCAGGGTCAGCACCGGCGCGTTGGCGGGATTGATCTTGGCGTAGATCGGCGGCGCGGGCAGGTCGCTGGGCAACAGGCTGCCTGATGCGTTGATCGCCGCCTGCACTTCCTGCTCGGCCACATCGAGACCGAGCTTGAGGTCGAACTGGAGCGTGATCACCGATGAGCCGCCCGAACTGATCGAACTCATCCGGTTGAGTTGAGACATCTGTCCGAACTGCACTTCAAGGGGCGCGGTCACGGTTGTCGCCATCACATCGGGACTGGCGCCCGGATAGCTGGTCTGAACCTGGATGGTCGGATAATCGACCTCGGGCAGCGCCGATATCGACAGAAAGTGGAACGCCACCATGCCCGCTAGCAGAATTGCCGCCATCAGCAGCGACGTAGCGACGGGCCGCATGATGAAGGGTCGGGACGGACTCATCGGGCGCTAAGGTCTCCGCCCTCTATAAGATCCTCTATGGCGAGGGTCAGCCGGCAAGGCCCTGGTGGAGTTCCCGGAACATGCCGGTTTGCCTGGGACCACCCGGACATCCCCACCCTGATCCCTGCGTGACCCTTCCTCCCCAGGAAGGCGAGGGAGGCGTCAGACGAGGAAGTCATCCCCCACCGGGCGCGCCGCCGCCCCCTCCGCCATGCCGATGACGGCGAGAGCCGGCGTGGCCGCCATGGCGGCGCGGCCCGCCATAGCTTGGCCTCTGGCCGGGCAGAACGACCTTCGAGCCTTCCCGCAGGCGATCGCCGCCCTCGGTGATCACCGTCTCGCCGGCCTGCAGGCCCGAGCTGATGGAGACCGTCTCGGCGAGGCCGGGGCCGACGACGACAGTCCGCGCTTTCACCCTCTGGTTGGGTTGCAGCACCCACACGAAATCGCCCTGCGGCCCGTGTCGCGTGGCCGTTGTCGGCACGATGACCTGATGGGTCAGGGTGTCGACCAGCATGACCACGTTGACGAATTGATTGGGAAACAGGGCGCCGTCGGTATTGGCGAACCTGGCCTTGGCTTTTACAGTGCCGGTCGCAGTATCGATGACGTTGTCGATGGTCGAGAGGCTGCCCTGCGCTAGAGCGGGACCGCCAGCGCGACCAAGCGCGGTGACCAGCAGCCCGCCGCCACGGCCGCGTTCGTCGGTCACCCCTGGGATATCGTCTTCGGGCAGGGAAAACAGCACATCGATGGGAGCGATCTGAGTGATCACGGCGATGGGCGTCGCCGAATTGGCCGCAATCTGATTGCCGGGATCGACTTGGCGCAGGCCGACCCGACCGCTCACCGGCGCGGCAATGCGCGTGAAGGAAAGGTTCAGCTTGGCATTGGCCAAATTAGCCCCGTCGGAAACCAGGATTCCCTGGTCTTGCTTGACGAGGGCGCCTTGGGTGTCCGCGGTCTGTCTTGCGATCGAGTCTTGCCCCACCAGTGTGCGATACCGCGCCAGCGTCGCCTGGGCATCGGCGAGAAGGGCCTGGTCGCGCATCAGCTGGCCCTGGGCTTGATCGACCGCGACCTGGAACGGCCGAGGATCAATCTGGGCGAGAAGTTGGCCCTTGCGAACCATTTGGCCCTCACGGAAATCGACCTTGATGAGCATGCCCGCCACGCGCGCGTTGACATTCACTGTGACCACCGGCGTCACGGTTCCAAGTGCGCTCAGCTGGATCGGCACGTCGCCGAGCGTCGCCTTCGCCGTGGCGACGGTGATCGCCGGCGGCCCCCCGGCGCCGTGGCCCCCCGGCCCGGATCTGGCGCCCCTCCCGGCGCAATGGGAAAGAATTAGCGCCAGCGCGACGGCGATGCCGATAAC
>JAYTRF010000267.1:0-6048 GCA_043746375.1 Caulobacteraceae bacterium
CGGCCCGGGACCTGGCGCCCAGCTTGTTTACGGCGGCGCTGGCCCACTACCAGGATTTTGGTCACTCGCTGATCTACAGCGTCAAGGCCGTGGCGCTGATCGAACGCCTGGGTCCGCAAAACGCCGAGCCGCTGTTGCTCGCCCTGGTGCGCAGCCTGATCTACGCCAGCCGCGAAGATCTGCTGCCCGAGTTCCGGGATTACCGCGAGCGGTTCGCGGCATGGGGTCATCCAGCGCCTGCCCCGCCCCCGTTCCAGGCTGAAGTCCTTCGCTGCTGCTCAGCCAGAACCGCGATGGCGGCAGTGGCCGCGTGGAGCGCGAGCCATGAACCGCAAGAGATTTTTCCGGTGCTCGTGGAGGCGGCCGCGTGGGCGCTGTTGCACGTCGATGCCGCGGCGCTGACGCGAACCGATGGCAAGATCGCCGGCAACGTCGGCTGGCTAGATTTCACTCACGCCCTGACGTTCGCGGAAGCCGGGCGGCAAGCTGCTGCGATGAAGGTCGCCTTGTGGCCTGCGGTGCTGTTGCAACTGGCCTGTTTCATCGGTCGCAACAGCACTTGGCTCGATCCCGACATCGACGGCGCCGCTTTCGCCGTCGCAGACCCCCGCACCTTCATCGATCAAAGCAAAGCCGGCCTGTTCGATCACGGGCGCGACGGCTTCATCATTTCGGTCCATGTGCTCAAGACCCTGATGGCGGCGGAGGCCCTGGCCGCCGCCATGCCCGAGCACGCCGCCACGCTCCACGCGGCGATCAACCGATTCGTCCATGCGCCGATGAAACGGCGCCATGTTTTACGCACGGCGCGCCAGATGCGGGCCTTTGTGGCCGAGGAATAGGCCTCACCGCGTCGAATCGCTGATAAAACGACGTATGGTCAAGGCAGCCCGGCAAGCTTCGCTGTTCGATGACGCCTTGGCGCCGGCGCATCCGGCATCGGCCTACTCCGCCAAGGATATCGAGGTCCTCGAGGGCCTCGAGCCGGTGCGCAAGCGGCCGGGAATGTACATCGGCGGGGTTGATGAGCGCGCGCTTCATCACCTGTTCGCCGAGGTTCTCGACAATGCCATGGACGAGGCCGTTGGCGGCCACGCCAAGCTCATCGAGGTCAGCCTGGGGGCTGACGGCGCCCTGACGGTGAAGGACGACGGGCGCGGCATGCCGGTCGACCCCCACCCCAAGTTTCCAGGCAAGTCAGCGCTGGAAGTGATCATGACCGTGCTGCACTCGGGCGGGAAGTTCTCGGGCAAGGCCTATGAGACTTCCGGCGGCCTGCACGGCGTGGGCATCTCAGTGGTCAACGCGCTCTCTGAGAGAGTAGAAATCGTCGTCTGGAAAGACGGCTTCGAGTGGCGTCAGACATTCTCTCGGGGCCGCCGCACCTCGCAGCTCGAGCAGCTCGGACCTAGTAAGAAGCACGGCGTCGCCGTGACCTTTACGCCAGACCCGGTAATCTTCGGGGACGATGTCGCCCTGCGTCCCGCGCGGCTCTACCGAATGGCGCGCGCCAAGGCTTATCTCTTTCGGGGCGTCGAGATTCGCTGGCGGTGCGCACCCGAGCGGCTCGACGCCTCGACACCGGCCGAGGCGGTGTTCTGTTTCCCAGGCGGACTGGCCGATTTCCTGGCTGAGAACATCGCGGGGATCGAGACCGTCACCGCGGCGCCATTCGCGGGACGGGTCGAACGCACGGGAGAGGCCGGGGCTGTGGAGTGGGCCGTGGCCTGGACCCCGGCGGGCTTTGGCGACGCTGACGGCTTCATGCACTCCTATTGCAACACGGTGCCGACGCCGGAGGGCGGCACCCATGAGGCTGGCCTGCGCGCAGTGCTCACCCGCGGCCTGAAGGGCTACGCAGAGCTGACCAACGAGAAGCGCGGGGCCACGATCACCGCAGACGACGTACTTTCCCAGGCCGGAGCGCTGATCAGCGTCTTTGTCCGCCACCCGGAGTTTCAGGGGCAGACCAAGGAGCGGCTCTCCTCCGCCGATGCCCAGCGCCTGGTCGAGACCGCGCTGCGAGATCCGTTCGATCACTGGCTGACCGCTCAGCCCAAGGCTGCCAGCGCCCTCCTGGCGTTTGTCATCGAGCGGGCCGACGAGCGGCTCAAGCGGCGCAAGGACAAGGAAGTCGCCCGCGCGTCGGCGACTCGGAAGCTTCGCCTGCCCGGCAAGCTGGCCGATTGTTCCGGCCAGGCGGCGGACGGGACCGAGCTCTTCATCGTCGAGGGCGACAGCGCCGGCGGCTCGGCCAAGCAGGCCCGCGACCGGCGCACCCAGGCGATCCTGCCCCTGCGCGGTAAAATCCTCAATGTCGCGTCCGCAAGCGTCGACAAAACCGGCGGCAATCGTGAACTGGCCGATCTGATGCTGGCGCTCGGCGTCGGCGGCGGCGCACGGTTCTCCGAGGAAGACCTGCGCTATGAGCGGATCATCATCATGACCGACGCCGACGTCGACGGCGCCCACATCGCCTCGCTGCTGATCACCTTTTTCTATCGCACGATGCCGGGCTTAATCCGCGCCGGGCGGCTCTTCCTGGCCCTGCCGCCGCTTTATCGCCTGAGCGGCGGCGGCAAGCAGGAATATGCCCGCGACGACGCCCACAAGGACGAACTGCTGGCCACGGTGTTCAAGGGCAAAAAACCGGAGGTCGGGCGCTTCAAGGGCCTTGGCGAGATGATGCCCGCCCAGCTCAAGGAAACCACCATGGACCCCAGGACTCGCACCCTGGCCCGCATCACCCTGCCCCGCGCCGAGGCCGGCGTCGAAGCCCTGGTCGAAACCCTGATGGGCCGCAAACCCGAACTCCGTTTCCGCTACATTCAGGAAAATGCCGAATTCGCGTCAGCCGACCTCGATGTCTGACAGGGGTCGCGGGCGTCACCCTGGTTCGCACGGATTCCTGGCTGAGCGGATTACCCTTGGCGGGCAATAGGCTAGGGTCTGCCGCATGATCCGCCAGCGCCGCACGCGTATCGTCGCCACACTTGGCCCGGCCAGCCGCGGGCCGGACATTGTGCGCGACCTGGCGCGGCTGGGCGTTGATGTATTTCGGCTCAATTTCAGCCACGGCGCTCACGCCGACCATGCCGCAGCTTTGGAGGCCGTACGCGCGGCGGAAGGGGCGGTCGGCCGGCCGCTCGCGGTGATGGCTGATCTCCAGGGCCCGAAATTCCGGATCGGCCGCTTCACGGGGGGGCATATCGATATCGCGCCTGGCCAGATGCTCCGCCTCGATCTCGATCCTGCGGCTGGCGACCGGCGGCGGGTCTGCCTGCCGCACCCCGAAGTGTTCAAGGTGCTGAAGGCTGGCATGGACTTGGTGCTGGACGACGGCAAAGTGCGCCTTACCATCCGCTCCGCCACCGGCGAAACCGCCGAGGCCGAGGTGATCAGCGGCGAGACCCTGAGCGACAACAAGGGTCTTGCCCTCCCGGGGGCCAGGATCCCGGTCCCTGCCCTGACCGCCAAGGACAACGTTGATCTTGATTTCGCCCTGCGCATCGGCGTCGACTGGATCGCCCTGTCCTTCGTCCAGCACGCCGCCGATATGGCCGCGCTGCGCCAGCTGGTCGCTGGGCGCGCGTGGATCCTGGCCAAGATCGAAAAGCCGGCGGCGCTGGACGATCTCGAAGCCATACTGGACGTTAGCGACGGGTTGATGGTCGCGCGCGGGGACCTGGGCGTAGAACTTGCGCCCCAGGACGTGCCAGTAGCGCAGAAGCTGATCATCCGCGCCGCCCGACGCCGCGGCGCGCCGGTGATCGTCGCCACCCAGATGCTGGATTCGATGACCGCCAGCCCGACCCCGACACGCGCCGAGGCTTCGGACGTCGCCAACGGCGTTTACGAAGGCGCCGATGCGCTGATGCTATCGGCCGAATCCGCTGCCGGCGCGTGGCCGCGCGAAGCCGTTTCGATGATGGACGCGATCATTCGCCGGGTGGAGGCAGACCCGATCTGGCCCAGCCTGATGAGGGCCGAGCATGGCCCGGACGCCGACGAGGACGTCGACGCGCTGATTGCCGCGGCCACCCGCGCCGCCGAGGCCCGTTCGACCGCCTGCCTGGCGGCCTACACCACGACCGGCGTCACCGCCCGCAGGCTGGCGCGGGAGCGACCGGCCCATCCGATTTTGGCGATAACCCCCGACTTGGCGGTCGCCCGGCGGCTGTGCATGGTCTGGGGCCTCGAGCCCCGGGTTGCCGACCAGCCCCGAGGAATTACCGCGATGACCGAAGAAGTCGCCCACATGGCCGCCGATCTGGGGCTCGCGGCGACGGGCGCGCGGGTGCTGATCATCGCTGGGCCGCCGATGGGGGCCCCGGGCGCAGCCAACCTGCTGCGGATCGCCCACGCGCCGCGTGCGCGCGCGGGACTAGCCGTTTCCTGAGGCTCTGCTAGGAATGCATCAAGGGGAGACCGGCGCGAGGGGCGGCGGACTCCGTGGGAGGGAACACAGGCGCCGCGCCGGCGCCTCCCGACGCATGAACCAGCCGGCCGAATTTCATATCGACGAGCATGAAGGCAAGCGCGCGGTGCTCACCGGCGACTGGACCGCGGTGGATATGGGCGCCGCGAACTACCGCCTGGTCGAAGCGCTGAAAGGCACCGACAGCATCGCGGTCGACATGACTGGCGTTCGCCGCTGCGATACCTCCGGCGCGTTCGAAGTTCTGCGGGCGATCGCCGGCAGCGCCTCGGCCGGCCAGTTGATCGCTCCGCCGGCGGTGAACCGCCTTTTCGAACTTGTGCAGAATGCCACTAAGGCCAAACCGACCGTCCATCCGCGGCGGCGATCTTTCTACGACTTGTTCGATCGCCTGGGTCACGGCGTCGTCGACCTGGGCGTCAACGCCTTCGACACAATGGTGTTCAACGGCCATCTGTTGTTCGCCGTCGGCCGGGCTATCCGTAATCCGCGGCGCGTTCGCTGGTCGGCGGTAATTTCGCTGGCCGAGCGCGCCGGCCTGGACGCCATCCCGATCGTCGCCACCACAACCTTCTTCATCGGCGCCGTCGTCGGCCTTCTGGGCGCCAACATGCTGCGCCAGTTCGGCGCCCAGGTGTTCGCCGTCGAGTTGATCGGCATCGCCGTGCTGCGCGAATTCAACATCCTGATTACAGCCCTGTTGCTGGCCGGTCGTTCGGCGTCGGCCTTCGCCGCCGAGATCGGCGCGATGAAGATGAATCAGGAGATCGACGCCATGGCGGTGCTGGGGGTCGACCCGTTCGACGCCCTGGTCTTCCCAAGGTTCCTCGCCCTCCTGATCACCATCCCGCTGCTGGTCTTCATCGCCACCCTCGCGGGGCTGGCCGGGGGCATGGTGGTGGCACTGACGGTGCTTGGCCTGGAGCCCGCAGCGTTCTTCCAGCGTCTGCTGGACAATGTCGGCGCGGTGCATTTCTGGGTTGGCATGTCAAAGGCGCCGGTGATGGCGGTAGTCATTGCCGGCATCGGCTGCCGCCAGGGCCTGGAGGTCGGCGGCGACGTCGAATCGCTGGGGCGGCACGTCACTGCGGCGGTGGTCCATGCGATCTTCGCGGCGATCCTGATCGATGCAGTCTTTGCGCTCATCTATATGCAGCTGAACATATGACGGAACAGGAAGCCGAACTGGACATGAACGCGCCGCCCATCGAGGTGCGCGGCCTGACGTCCTATTTTGGCGACCACGTCATCCACAAGGACCTCGACCTGACGGTAATGCGCGGTGACGTGGTGGGGGTTGTCGGCGGGTCGGGGGCTGGGAAGTCGGTGCTTCTCAACACGATCATCGGGCTCAAGGCGCCCGAAAGCGGATCGGTGAAGATCTTCGGCCAGGACATCCGCTACGCCAAGCGACGCCAATGGACCGCGATAGAGCGGCGGTGGGGCGTGCTCTTTCAGCAGGGGGCGCTGTGGTCGAACCTGACGGTCAAGGAAAATGTCGCCGCCCCGATGTACGAGCACACCGACATGCCCAAAAGCGAAGTCAGCGAACTGGCTGACCTGAAGATTGCGCTGGCCGGGCTACCCGGCGGCGCCGGAGCCCTGAAACC
>JAYTRF010000268.1:0-4904 GCA_043746375.1 Caulobacteraceae bacterium
GTCCATGTGGAAGTTCGCGCGGCCCTGACTCATGGAACGAAGCGTGTTCACATAGCCGAACATGTTCGCCAAAGGAACCATGGCGATGATCACCTGCGCGTTGCCACGTTGATCGGTGCCCTGGATCATCCCGCGGCGTGAGTTCAGATCACCGATCACGTCGCCGACATAGTCTTCCGGCGTCGTCACTTCGACCTTCATGATCGGCTCCAGCAGCTTCGGATGGGCCTTGTCGCGCAGTTCGCGGAAGGCCGCGCGCGCCGCGATCTCGAAGGCGAGCACGCTGGAGTCGACATCGTGATAGTCGCCGTCCACCAGCGTCGCCTTGAAGTCGATGACCGGGAAGCCGGCCAGGAGGCCGTTTTCCTTGGCCGAAGCCAGGCCCTTTTCGACCCCAGGCACGAACTCCCTTGGTACGTTGCCGCCGACGACCTTGGACTCGAACTGATAGCCCGCGCCCATTTCGTTGGGTTCGAAAACCAGCTTGATGCGGGCGAACTGGCCGGAGCCGCCGGTCTGCTTCTTGTGCGTGTAGTCGATCTCGGTCCGCCGACCCAGGGTCTCGCGATAGGCCACCTGAGGCGCGCCGATGTTGGCCTCGACCTTGTAGGTGCGCTTGAGAATGTCGACCTTGATGTCCAGGTGCAGTTCGCCCATGCCGCGCAGAATGGTCTGTCCGCTCTCCTGATCGGTGGAAACGCGGAAAGTGGGGTCTTCAGCCGCCAGCTTCTGCAAGGCGACGCCGAGCTTTTCCTGATCAGCCTTCGAGCGCGGTTCAATGGCGATCTCGATTACCGGATCGGGGAAGTCCATCTTGTCGAGCATTACCGGAGAGCGTGTTGGATCGCACAGGGTGTCGCCTGTGCGCGTGTCCTTCAGGCCCGCCAGGGCGACGATGTCGCCGGCATAGGATTCCTTGATGTCCTCGCGATTGTTGGAGTGCATCAACAGCATCCGACCGACCCGCTCCTTGCGGTCCCGCGATGAATTGAGCAGGCCCATGCCGCTCTCGAGCTTGCCCGAATAGATGCGGCAGAAGGTCAGCGAACCGACGAAGGGGTCGTCCATGATCTTGAACGCCAAAACCGCGAGTGGTTCTTCGTCATTGGCTTGGCGCACGACCGATTCCCCGGTGCGGTAGTCGAGGCCTGGCGTTGGCGGAATGTCCACCGGGGACGGCAGATATTCAACCACAGCGTCAAGAAGCGGCTGTACGCCCTTGTTCTTGAAGGCAGAGCCGCAGAGAACCGGGTAGAAGGCGCCATTCAAGACCGCCTTGCGCAGGCACTTATTGAGCACCTCCACCGACGGTTCTTCGCCGTTCAGATAGGATTCCATCGCCTCGTCATCGAGCTCGACGGAGTTCTCGACCATGAAGTGCCGCGCTTCGTCCGCCTTGACCTTCAGATCGGCCGGGATGTCCTCGTCATGGTAGTTCGCGCCAAGCCCTTCGCTGTCCCAGACGACCGCCTTCATACGAACGAGGTCGACTATCCCCTTGAAGGTGGTTTCCGCACCGATCGGAAGTTGGATGGGGACCGCCTTGACGCCTAGGCGATCACGGATCGACTCGACGCATTTTTCGAAGTCGGCCCCGATCTTGTCCATTTTGTTGACGAACACGATTCTGGGCACGTCGTAGCGGTCGGCCTGGCGCCAGACGGTTTCGGTTTGGGGCTCTACGCCCTGATTGCCGTCGAGGACCGCGACACAGCCGTCGAGTACGCGCAGCGAGCGTTCGACTTCGATGGTGAAGTCCACGTGGCCAGGTGTGTCGATGATGTTGAGGCGCTTGCCGTTCCAGATTGCGGTGGTGGCGGCGGAGGTGATGGTAATCCCCCGCTCCTGCTCCTGCTCCATCCAGTCCATGGTCGCGGCGCCGTCGTGGACCTCGCCGATCTTATGGCTTTTGCCGGTGTAGTAGAGAATCCGTTCAGTGGTCGTGGTTTTGCCCGCATCGATGTGGGCCATGATGCCGAAATTTCGGTAATCTTCGATTTTGTGGAGACGGGGCATGGGGCGATCTTGCGACGGAAGCGTCGTTTCGTTTTGCGAGGGTGAACGAACGGCGCGGGCGGTTTAGCTCAAACCGCCCGCGCGTTCAAAGGGTGTGAATAAGCGAGGCTTCTTATATGGGCGCTACCAACGGTAATGCGAGAAGGCGCGGTTGGCCTCGGCCATCTTGTGTGTGTCCTCACGCTTCTTCACCGCCGAGCCGCGGTTGTTGGAGGCATCGAGCAGTTCCCCGGCCAGCTTCTCGGTCATCGTGTTCTCGCCGCGCTTGCGTGCTGCGGTAACCAACCAGCGGATGGCCAGGGCCCGGCGACGGCCTGGGGCCACTTCTACCGGCACCTGATAGGTGGCGCCGCCCACGCGCCGGGATTTGACCTCGACCGAAGGTGACACGTTGTCGAGCGCGGAGTGGAAAGCTTCAAGAGGACCGATATCACGCCGCTTGGCCTCCATGATATCAAAGGCGCCGTAGATGATGTTCTCGGCGACGGCCTTTTTGCCCTCGTACATCACGTAGTTCATGAACTTGGTCAGCACCAGATCGCCGTACTTCGGGTCTGGAAGAACATCGCGCTTCTCGGCGCGGCGGCGGCGGGACATCTTAAGTTCCTTATTTGGGGCGCTTGGCGCCGTAGAGCGAACGACGCTGCTTGCGGTCCTTGACGCCCTGGGTGTCGAGCACGCCGCGCAGTATGTGATAGCGGACGCCGGGCAGATCCTTGACCCGGCCCCCACGAACCAGAACCACCGAATGCTCCTGCAGATTGTGGCCTTCGCCGGGGATGTAGCACACCGCCTCAATGCCTGAGGTAAGGCGAACCTTGGCGACCTTGCGCAGGGCGGAATTGGGCTTGCGAGGCGTGACCGTGTAGACGCGGGTGCAAACGCCGCGGCGCTGCGGTGAGCCCTTCAGGGCCGGCACCCGATTTCGGACCACCCTCTTTACGCGCGGGATTCGGACCAGCTGATTGAATGTCGGCATGCGATCTTCATTACCAGTATATCTAAGGAAAGCCGCTCTCGAAGCAGCTGGCCGATAAACACCAAACGGCGCCGGAGCGATGGGCCGCTTCGGCGCGTCAGGTCGTCCATGGACGGGACGTCCGGTTCATCAGCCCAGCAAACACGAACAGGGGCCTTGAAAACGAGCGGGGTTGATACCTGTGAAGCCCCGCCGCGTCAACGCCCAGCCAACGCCGGACGTCGGCGGCCAAAGTGATCAGCGGCCGACCCGCACCCCGCCCGAGCCGAACACGCGTTTGCGCACCGGTCCGGTCACCTGCGCGACGATGACACCCCCGCTTCCGGCTACCGACGCTGTAAGGCTCTGCGCCACGCCGCCAAAGCGCACATCACCTGAACCTGCAACGTCGGCGCTCATCTGGGTAACCTTGCCCGCTGGCGCGCGTATGTCGCCCGAGCCGGCGACGCGCACATTGAGCGGCCCCGAGACCTGCTCCGCAGCGATGTCGCCCGCTCCCGATGACACCGCCTCCAGTCCGTCTCGAATTGTCCGGGTGACCACGGCGCCTGAGCCGGCGACGCTGAGGTCAGCTGACCCCGCCGCCCCGGTACGGGTGTCGCCTGAGCCAGCCTGGCTCAGGCGAAGGTGTCCCCTGACGTTGGCGATAGTCCAATCGCCACAGCCGTTATTCGAAAACGCGAGGCTGTCACTTCGCCCGATCGAGCCGAATACGGCCTCGCCGACCGAAACCCGGGCGTCCATCGGCGTGTAGATGACCACCTGAGGCATGTCGCGCCATGCGATCTCGCCGCGTCCCGGCAGGCTTACCTCCGGCTGGCCGCCGATTGTACGGCAGACGGCGCCATGGTGGCCGGCGTTGCCTTCAATCACGAGTCTGTGGCCCGCCCTGAAGACGCGCAAAGGCAGCTTCTTGCTGGTCTTCAGGAAGGCGACGGTGATTTGCGACCGCGCGCCGGGTATGATGACAACCCTGGCGACCGCGTGGCGGATTTCGACCGTGGGCGCCGCGCGCGCCGCGCCAGCGGCGGCAAGAAGGACGAACGCGGCCTTGATCAGCGACAGGGGCATGGAGATCTCCGGTCCGTCCGCGACGGGCCCTGGCCAAGCTACCCTGCCATGCCGCCGGCCGGCACACTATTCTTCGCGCGCTCGACACGAAGGCGTGTCTCACGTCAGCGCGATCATTCGCCGACGCGCACGTCTCCCGAACCAGCCACATGCTTGGAAACCGATCCCGTGACTTTCGCCACGGTGATGTCGCCCGAGCCCGCGATCGAGGCGTCGAGGCTCTGGGCCACGCCGCCGAAACTTATGTCGCCCGAGCCCGAGACAGAGACCGCCATCTCCGTTGCCGAACCGTGGCCCGCCGCGATATCCCCCGAACCGGCGACGTTGGCGTGAAACGGCCCATTGAGGGAGGCGGCGGCGATGGCCCCCGAGCCTGAGGTGACCGCATCCAGGCCGCCGTGAATATCGCGCGTGGTAATGTCTCCGGAGCCGGAAATCCGCAGGGTTGCCGATCCAGCCGACCCGGTCCGCGCATCGCCCGAACCAGATAGGCGCAGGCGCATCGGTCCGGTCACGTTGGCAACCACCCAATCTCCGCAACCGCTGTTGGAAAGATCAACGCTGGCGCTACGTCCGATCGATCCAAAGACGCTGTCGCCAGCCGCGACCCTGACATCCATCGGCGTGCGAACCACCACTTGCGGCATGTCGTCGAAGCCGACGCTGCCTATGCCCCAGATCATGGCGGCCGGCTTGCCGAACACCGAATGGCAACCATGTGGGCGAAGGCCTAGGCCGCCGTCGACGATCACGTCGTGGCCGGAACTGTAGATGCGCAGCGGAAGCCGGCTATTGGTCTTGACCACCGTTGCCACGATATCGGTTCTGGCCTCCGGAA
>JAYTRF010000269.1:0-3631 GCA_043746375.1 Caulobacteraceae bacterium
ATCAGCATGAACGGCAGGCCGGACGAAAAGCCGAGCGCCAGCATCAGCGCGACCTTGGGCCGCCCCAGAGCCGCGATGACGTCCCGCATGCGCCGCCGAGCCGGCCGGCCGGCCACGGAGCTTTCGGCGATCCCCACCTTGGTCATCGAAGCCTCTCACCGCTTGGGACCCTGCCAAGGATCCCGCGACTCAAGAGGCGAGGGTGGCCCGTGGCGCCCGATCCGTCCAGCGCTGGCCAATCCAGGCGATCAGCGCCGACCTCAGAGCGTCCGGGCTGAGCGGCTTGACCAGGAAGCCATCCATTCCAGCGGCCAGGCAGGCTCGGCGATCATCCTCGAAGGCATTGGCGGTGAGCGCCACGACCGGCGTCGTGACGCCTTTCCTGCGCAACTGCCGGGTGGCCTCCATTCCGCCCATCACCGGCATGCGCACGTCCATCAGCGCCATATCGTAGCCGCCGCTCTTCAGCGCCGAGAGTGCGGCCGCGCCGTCGGGAACATGATCGACGGCGCAGCCCTCGCGCTCCAGAAGGGTGCGGGCGAGCATGGCGTTGATCGGGTTGTCCTCGGCCAGGAGCACGCGCGCGCCCGCCAGGGGACGGCCCGCCCCAGCCGGCTCATCGGCGGTTGGGTCGGTTCGCTCATCGCGGGTCGAGGCCGAAATGGGCCGGGCCCCCGTCGCAACGCGGACCCTGGCGACCAGGGACGAGCGCCGCAGCGGCTTGATCAGATATCCAGCATAACCGGCGAGGCGCAAGGCCGGGATCCTGGCGCGATCCTCCGGGCGCAGCAAAATTACGCATGAGCGTCCATCTGGGGGGTTGAACGCTCGCCGCCCGGTCGCGAGGTCCGCATCGATGAGTACGATCGCGTCGGCCGGAGCCAGAGCGATGACCTGGCTAAGGTCCGCTCCGGCAAAGGCGCGGCCGCCGCTGGCTTCGACCTGCGTGATCGCCGCATGCCGCACAACGAGGCTGGGCGAGACCACGGCGACAGACCGGCCCCTCAGGGGCCGCGCCCGGCGACTAGCGGGGCCGCCATGCGGAAATTTTGCCTCGAACCAGAATTCAGCGCCCCCGCCGGCTGCCTCACCGACGCCAACGGCGCCGCCCATCGCTTCGCCAATGCGCCGCGCGATAGCCAGGCCAAGACCGGCGCCGGTGGGGCTGCCGCCGTCGGCCTGGACGAACGGCTCGAAGATCGACTCCCGCGCCCCGGCGGCGACGCCTGGACCGGTATCGCGGACGACCAGACGCAGACCACCGGCCCCGGTCGCCGTGGCCGTCACCAGGACTCCGCCACTGGAGACGAACTTCACCGCGTTGCCGGCCAGGTTGAGCAGGATCTGCTTGAGTCGCGCCTCGTCGGCCAAGATCGGTCGGGTCACGCCTTCGGCGGCCCAGGCGATGTCGATACCTTTTTCATGCGCCCTTGGACTGAGCAGTTCGCAAACGCATCGCAACAGCTCCTCCACATCGAGCACCGCAGGATGAAGTTCGATGCGCCCACCCCCCAGCTTGGCGAAGTCGAGGACATCGTTGACCAGGCGCAAGAGGTGCTCGCCGCTTTCGGTCAACGCCGCCACATAGGCCCGCTGCTCGGCGCTGAGCCGGGTGCCGGCCAGCAGGCCGGCCATGCCGATGACGCCGTTCAGCGGCGTGCGAAACTCGTGGCTTAGCGCCGCGAGATGTTCCGCGGGGCTTGCGCCTTCGGATGTCGGATCGGGCGGGCTCATCGCCAGGCCGTTCTAAGCCAGTCGCGCTTAACAGCCGGTCAAGCGGCTCCCATTTAAATCTCAGCGCCCGTAGGCGCTGGCGCGCGCGTCAGCGACGCCCTCGGCGCCGGCCGCGACGCGGCGATAGATCAGGGCTTCGGCAATGTGCACGCGGCGGACGGCTGGGGCGCCCTCGAGGTCGGCAATGGTACGCGCAAGGCGCAGGGTGCGCGTCCAACCGCGCGCGGTAAGGCCGCCGGCCTCGGCCGCTCTGGCGAGGAGCGCCTTGGCCGGCGCGTCGAGCGCGGCGATCTCCTCCAGCCACGCGCCGTCGGCCCGAGCGTTCAGGGGCGCGGCGACAACCCCATTGCCCGCTGCCAGGGCGCGGGCCGCCTGAATGTCGCGGGCCGCCGCGACGCGGGCGGCGACCTCGGCCGTGCCCTCGGCGGGCGCCGGCAGGGAAAGGTCAGCGGCGGTCACCGGCGGCACATCGACCGCCAGGTCGATGCGATCCATAAGCGGGCCGGAGACGCGGCCCTGGTAGTCGCGCTGGCAGCGCGGAGCCTTGCCGCACGCGCCCCGACCAAGACCACCGGCGCCACAGCGGCAGGGATTCATCGCCGCGACCAGCTGGACCCTGGCAGGGTAGCGGACGTGGGCGTTAGCCCTGGCCACCGTGACCTCCCCGGTTTCCAGAGGCTGGCGCAGGCTGTCCAATGCCTGGGCGCTGAATTCCGGCAGTTCGTCAAGGAACAGGATGCCATTGTGCGCCAAAGAGACTTCCCCCGGTTTGACGCGGGCGCCGCCGCCGGTGAGGGCGGCCATGGTGGCCGAGTGGTGGGGACTGCGGAATGGCCGCGCCCGCGACAAAGCCCCCCGCGCGATGAGCCCCGCGATGGAATGCACCATCGAAGTTTCCAGGAGTTCTGCGGCGGTAAGCGGCGGCAGCAAGCCCGGCAGGCGCTGGGCCAGCATCGATTTTCCAGACCCTGGCGGGCCGACGTAAAGCAGGTTGTGGCCGCCGGCCGCAGCGATCTCCAGCGCTCGCTTGGCGTTCTCCTGGCCCTTGACGTCGTGAAGGTCCGGTCCCGCAGCGCCCTCGAGCATCGGGCCCGGCTTTGGAGCACTGAGACTCTGGCTGCCCCGGAAGTGATTGACCAATGAGATCAATGAGCGGGGCGCCAGTATGGCGGTCTCCCCGGCCCAGGCCGCTTCAGGCCCGCAGGCCTCGGGGCAGATCAATCCCAGCCCCATCGCGCCGGCCGCCATGGCCGCCGGCAGGGCCCCGGCGACCGGGGCGATTTCTCCGTTGAGGTTCAGCTCGCCGATCGCCGCCCAGCCGTCGAGGGCGTCCTGCGGAATGATCCCCATGGTCGCCATCAGGGCCAGCGCGATGGGAAGGTCGAAGTGGTTGCCTTCCTTGGGCAGGTCGGCCGGCGCAAGATTGGCGACGACGCGCATCGTCGGCAGGGCGAGCCCGAGACCTGCGAAGGCGGCGCGCACCCGCTCACGCGCTTCTCCGACGGCCTTGTCTGCCAGACCAACGACCACGAAGGCGGCCAGGCCGCCGACAGTCTGGACCTCGACGTCGACCCGCCGCGCCTCGACACCATGGAACGCCACCGAGACAACCCGCGCCGCCACGTCTGGAAACCCTCCTGCTTCAGCGCCAATCGTATCGACTAGGAGCATGCGGTGCGGGCTGCGGGGAACTATATACTTGACGGAACGGGACTGATTCTCTAGCCCGATCCGCACCAAGGATGCGTTCTCCTCACCAGCGAGGAACAATGCCTGAAGGGGCGAACAAGGCGCAGGCCGCTACAACCGAGATAACGGGCGCCATGATCTATGAGGGGGCCCGTGCCTTGGCCGCCTATGAGTGGTGCCTACGCCGGGGCGACCAAGCTTGCGTTGC
>JAYTRF010000270.1:0-5448 GCA_043746375.1 Caulobacteraceae bacterium
TGCCCTGGGGGATGATCTTCTGCGGTCCCCATGTGCCGACCTACGGCGACGGCCAGTGCATCGCCGGCTTTATTCCCCGTCATCCCAGTCAGCTTTACGAGGCGAGCCTCGAGGGCTTGGCGCTTTTCCTCATTCTGCGCTGGGCCACGCATCGGGCCGGATGGCTGCAGCGCCAGGGTGCGGTGGCCGGACTGTTCATGGTTGCCTACGGGACTTTCCGCATCGCTCTGGAAAATGTCCGCAACCCCGATCAGGGTCTCGACCATCTGCCCCTTGGCCTGACCATGGGCATCATCCTGTCGGTGCCGATGGTGGTTGCCGGCGCCGTCCTGATCTGGCGAGGACGGCGGCACGCCCCCATCGCGGCGGGCGGGCCGGAGATTCATGAATCTGCGTGATCGCCTCGTAGCCCTGATCGTAGCCCAGGGGCCGCTGCCGATCTCGACGTTCATGGACATCTGCCTGCACGATCCTGCGGCCGGCTATTACGCAAAACGGCCACGGCTGGGGGAGAGAGGCGATTTTATCACCGCCCCGCACATCTCGCAGATGTTCGGCGAGTTGCTGGGCGTTTGGGCCATTGCGGTTTGGGAGCGGCTGGGTCGCCCCCCGCGCATCCATTTGATCGAGATGGGCCCCGGCGATGGGACGATGATCGGTGATGTGCTGCGCGCCGGCCGCGCCGCTCCGAGGTTCCTCGGCGCCTGCGATGTCTGCATGGTCGAAACCAGCGGACCGCTGAAAGCGGCCCAGCAGGCCGCGCTGACCCAGGCGCCGGCTCCGGTCCGATGGGTTGGCGATCTTGCCGAGGCCCCGACCGAAGGCCCATTCATCCTGTTCGCCAACGAGTTCCTAGATTGCCTGCCGATCAAACAGCATGTGCGCGTGGGCGGGGCTTGGCGCGAACGTCTTGTCGGCGTCGACGCGGCCGGGGCGCTGTGCTTCCAGCTGGCCCCCCCGTGCGTTCTGCCGCTCCCGGCGGGTTGCCCTGCGGCGCCCGACGGCTCGGTGCTCGAAGGTTCCAACACTCTCGTCGCGTTCGGGGCCACGATCGGCGGCGCGGTGGCGCGGGCGGGCGGGGCGGCCCTGTTCATCGACTACGGACGTGACCGGCCAGGTTTCGGTGACACCCTGCAGGCCATGCGCGGACACGCCCGGGAGCATCCCCTGACCAGTCCCGGTGAGGCTGATCTGACGGCCCACGTTGATTTTCCGGCATTTCTCGACGCCGCCTGCAAGGCCGGAGCGGCGATCTCGCCTATCCGCACCCAGGGCGAATTCCTGCGCAGTCTGGGTATCGAGGCCCGCTCGGCAAGGCTCGCGCAGCTTCACCCGGACGCGGAAGCGCGCATCGGGCGCCAACTGGCGCGGCTGGTCGATCCTGAGCAGATGGGATCGCTGTTCAAGGCTGCCTGCTTACACTCGCCCTGGCTATCACCGCCTGGTTTCGATGGCGACCCATGAGCGTCCCGCCGTTCCTCACCTCGCCCCTGCTCGCGATGCGTGGCGTGCGCCATGCATTCTTCACCCGCCGCGGCGGAGCCTCAAAGGGCCTCTACGCCAGCCTCAATGTCGGCAGGGGCTCGGCCGACGATGCCTCGGCCGTGGCCGAGAACTTGCATCGCGCGGCGTTGGCGTTCGGCATGCCCGAGAGCGCCTTGACGCTCTGTCACCAGATCCATTCCGCGCAGGCTGCGATCGCTCCGGTTGCGTGGCGCTCAGAACGCCCGCAGGCCGATGCCGTGGTCACGGCCGAAGCCGGCATTATCTGTGGTGTCCTGTCCGCCGACTGCGCGCCAATTCTGATCGTAGACCCAGAGGCGCGGATCGTCGCTGCCGTCCACGCCGGATGGAAAGGGGCGCTGACGGGAATTGTGGCCTCCGCCATCGAGGCAATGGGCTCGCTGGGCGCAGAGCCTGGCCGCATGGTGGCGGCCATCGGACCCTGCATAGCCCAGGCAACGTACGAAGTCGGATCGGAGTTCATTGACCGCTTCGAATCGGAGGCGCCAGGCGCCGGGAGATTCTTCACTCGCGGCGATAAGCCGGGAAAACATCAGTTCGACCTGGCCGGCTTCGTCGCCTCTCGCCTGGCCGCAGCCGGCGTCCGACGTTGGCAATGGCTGGCCCGCGACACCTGCGCAGAAGAACTGTATTTTTTCTCAAATCGCCGCGCGGTCAGCCGGGGCGAGCCCGACTACGGGCGGTTGCTATCGGCGATTGTCCTGGAACCCTGACCGGCGACAGGGGAACGGATCGCGCATTCGGGGGTTTCAAGCTTGAGCAGAGCGCGCCTCAGGCGAGACTTACACAATGAGTTTCGATTCTCGTGCAGCAGCATGGGAAGCCAGAACCGCCTTGAAGTTCGGCGTCGTTGGCCTGGTCGGTCTGGCCACGGACGCCACCTTGCTGCGGCTCGGCATCGCCGTCGGACTGACCGCCGCCGTGGCGCGGCTCATATCCCTATTTTGCGCGATGCAGGTGACCTTCGTGGTCAATGGCGTTCACGTGTTTCGGTGCCTGGACCGAGCCAGATGGCCGCGCCAATGGGCCGGTTACATGCTGGCCAACGGAACCGGCAACCTCTGCAACTACTGGCTGTTCGTGACCATGATTTCGCTGCACGGAGCGGTGGTTTCGAATCGCTATGTGGCCCTCGTGGCCGGCTCTTTCGCCGCCTACCTGATCAATTATTGCGGCACGCGGCTGCTGGTTTTCGGCAAGGACCGGACGGCGGCCGTCACCGCGATGCGCCGCCGGGCCATGGCCGACGCCTGCGGGCCATCCGAACCGGAGACGCTGGTGGTCCCTCCCCTGGCCAGGCGTGACGTCAGTGTGGCCCGGTGACGTGCCCCTCGACCAGCTTGACCTGAATCCGTTCCCCGGTGATGGCCCTGTCCGACCAGCTGGCGCCGAGCTTGGCCATCGCCATCGTCTTGCAGAGGGAGATCGGCAGGAGCGGCCGTGGGCTGATCTGCTTGAAGCAGATCTTGCCGCCCTTGGTCGTCCACCGCCCGTTCGAGGGATCGTGCCGGCGCCCCTCAGCCGTGTAGCTGCCGTCGGGCGCCAGCCACAGTTCCCCTGTGCGCTCGTCGGGATAGGTCTGCAGAATGGTGTTGCCGAAGGCCTTTTGAACGACGCTGGTGTCGGCGGCGATACAGAGTGAGCCGGCGGCGGCCAAGCTTAGTAGTGTGAGGGTACGGGTCATTTGGATCCTGCGGATTGAAGCGTTTCCCCCGGGGACACCCTAGCCCACTTGTCACCCGCAGGAAAACTGTTGCAAGCGCCGCTCCAGTGCTTGCTCGGGCGGCAAGCGCTGGTAGAAGCCTGATCGTGAGAGGCTTGTTCGAAGCAGGACTGGCCGCGCGGGGAACGTCTATGAAGCTGCTGGCGGGCAACTCCAACCGCGCGCTCGCCGAGGCGATCGCCCTTTCACTAAGCGTGCCCCTGACCAGGGCGGAGGTCAAACGCTTCGCCGACAACGAGGCCTGGGTGACCATCGAGGAAAACGTCCGGGGGGAGGATGTTTTCGTTCTGCAGTCGACCAGCTATCCGGCCAACGACAACCTCATGGAGCTTCTGGTCTGCATCGACGCGCTCAAGCGGGCGTCTGCGCGGCGAATTACCGCCGTTACCCCCTATTTCGGCTATGCTAGGCAAGATCGGAAAATCGGCGGCCGCACGCCG
Source organism: Caulobacteraceae bacterium (assembly GCA_043746375.1). Taxonomy (GTDB): domain Bacteria; phylum Pseudomonadota; class Alphaproteobacteria; order Caulobacterales; family Caulobacteraceae; genus Acaudatibacter. The sequence goes on from JAYTRF010000270.1 coordinate 3,688, forward strand.
ATCACGGCCAAGCTGGTCGCCAATATGATCACTCGCGCCGGCGCCGACCGGGTGCTGACGATGGATCTCCATTCAGGGCAGATTCAGGGGTTCTTCGACATTCCCACAGATAACCTCCAAGCGGCCCCGCTGATGGCGGTCGACATCAAGGCGCGCCACGACAAGACCGACGAACTGCTGATTGTGTCCCCCGACGCCGGCGGAGTGGCGCGTGCGTCGGCGCTGGCCAGCCGTCTGAACGCGGGGCTGGCGATCGTCGACAAGCGCCGCTCACGTCCAGGTGCGTCCGAGGTCGCCAACATCATCGGCGACGTCGAGGGCCGCCGGCTGATCATTTTCGACGACATCGTGGATTCGGCCGGCACGCTGTGCAACGCTGCCGCCTCTCTTATGGAAGCAGGGGCGGCGGAGGTCTCGGCCTATATCACCCACGGGGTGTTGTCAGGTGCGGCCGTCGAACGGGTGGGTTCATCGGCTCTGAAGGAACTGGTGGTCACCGACTCCATCGAAACCGATGGTCGCATCGGCCCGGTGGGCAAGATCCGCGTTGTCAGCTGCGCGCGCCTGATCGGCGAAGCCATTCGCCGCATCGCCAACGAAGAATCCGTCTCCAAGCTATTCGACTAAGGAAACGAATGGCGGAGACGCCGCGCTGGCGCCGCATTCGCGCCATAGATAATGATCGCTGCGAGCGGAACGAGACTTCAAGGGGTTCAACACAATGAGCTGGGTCCGCCCCGCACGGCTGTTGCTGGTCCTGGTGTTGGGCGCCGCAGCCCTGGCGATCCCGCCGATGGAGACAGTTGCCTGGTCCAGGAAGGCGCCGCAGATCGTCCATGAGCCGCCACCGCCGCCGCCCATGGCCCCAGTGGGGCTGTCGGACCGGCTGCTGGCCGACGCTTCCGCCTATCAGAGCTATCTGCGGCGGGTGATGGCTATATCGCCGGCCTTCACAAGCGGGGCGTCCGTCGCCCAGGCGCTCAGCATCGGGGCATCGTATGAGCCGGCGGCATTCCTGCGCGGAGCCGTCGCCTACGCGGCGGTGGCGGCATTGCAGGATAGCGCCTTCGTAGAGCAGGTGCGTTCGTTCGGCGGCGATGCCGATGCGCGGCGGCTGATGGTCAATCGGATCATTGCCGATCCCAACTATGTGTTCGCCTTCAAGGGCGCCGATGGCGCGGCTGGCCTCGCCAAGGAAGCGCTCGGCGGCGCCGCGCTTCGCCTTTACGCCGCCGGCGAGGCTGTCAAGCAGTCGGCCTACGACGTTCAGCATCAAGCCTGGTCCAAGGAAACCATCATCGATCGCCCGGGCCGCCTCGCGCGGGTCAAGGCCGCCGGCCAGAGCGGCTTGGCCGCCGACGCCGACGGCGCGATCGTCCTGCAGCGCGCGGCCATGGGCCTGACTCCACTGAACATCTCGGCGGCCCCGGCGCACCCGCCTTACACCCCCCTGCTCGCTCACGCGTTGCAACTCGCGGCGATCGCGGCCCTCGGCGAAGCCAGCGACGCAGCCTACGACCGGCTGACCTATCTGACGACGGAAGTGAATGCCGACCTCTGCCTGCGGATGTCCAAACTGAACCTGAACGAGTGCCTCGCCGTCGCCGGGCCGCATTACGAAGATATTTTCTGCATCGGTCAGCACATCATGATGGATACCGGCGCGTGCCTCGCCAAGAACATCGGCGTGGGGATTCCTCTCGAGGTGACCCCCGCTCCGCTGCGAATACCGGCCCTGCGCACGGCCGTCAGAACGAGAGC
>JAYTRF010000271.1:0-1598 GCA_043746375.1 Caulobacteraceae bacterium
ATCAGCCCGGGAATAGCGCCGGCGCCGGCGACGCTGCCGCCCGTGATATAGGCCGCGGTATCGCTGGCCGCCATCAGGCCGTACCAGAGACCATAGCCCAGGAAGCAGAGGCCAAGCCCGGTCGCGATCAGCACCACGGCGTTACGCAGATCGCGTTCCGGGGTCGCCATTTGGCGTTGAGAGATATTGGATTGCAGCGCGGCGATCAGTTCGGGCGGAACAGGCTGGCCCTTTTCATAGGCGATGCGCAAAGTTTCGTGCATCCGCGCACGGTCTCTCGACTTCAGGTAAACCGGGACCAGGATGATCGCGCCCAGGAACACCCAGAACGCAACGCCCATGATCAAGCCGGTGATCTGCCCTAGCCACATGACTATCTCCTCTTCCTCTTTTTCGGCCCCCCAGGAACGGCGGGACTTCTGAAAGAACAGAGGCCATCAGATGCGCGTTTGGATGCATTTTCAGAAGTGAATTCGCGGTAAGGCGCCGCGTTGTTGGTGTAGGCTCGCTACTTAACTGGGAAGACGGAGCGCGCCATGGGCAGTCGCAAGGCCAGTGTCGCCATCGTCGGCGCCGGCGATTTCATCGGCGCGGCGATCGCCCGGCGCTTCGCGGCCGAAGGCTACGAGGTGCATGGCGGTCGGCGGCAGGGCGAAAAGCTCGCGCCATTGGCGGCGGAGATCGCGCAAAGCGGCGGCAGCTTCGCCGGCCATACCCTCGACGCCCGCTCGGAGGAGGCGATCAGCGCCTTCCTGGCTGCCGCGGACGCCACGGCCCCCCTCGAAGTCTGCATCTTCAACGTCGGCGCGAACGTCAATTTTCCGCTGCTCGACACCACCGAACGTGTGTTTCGCAAGGTGTGGGAGATGGCCTGCTATGCGGGTTTCCTGACCGGCCGCGAGGCCGCCCGGTTGATGCTGGAGCGCGGCAGGGGTTCGATCTTCTTCACCGGGGCGACCGCCTCGATGCGTGGCGCAAAAGGCTATGTCGCCTTCGCCTCCGCCAAGGCGGCGCTCAGAGCTGCGGCGCAGTCAATGGCGCGCGAGCTGGCGCCGAAAAACATCCATGTCGCCCATCTGGTGATCGATTCAGGGGTGGATACCGCCTGGGTGCGAGAGCGGATCGCCGCCGCGCGCGGCCCTGGCGCGGAAGCCGCCCTGCCCCCAGACACGCTGATGAATCCGGCGTCCATCGCGGAAACCTACTGGCAGCTGCATCGCCAGCCTAGGGACGCCTGGACCCACGAACTCGATCTGCGGCCCTTCGGCGAAACCTGGTGAGCCGATGACCGCCCAGCCTATTTTCTATTTCGATTTCGGCAGCCCCAATGCCTACCTGGCCCACAGGGTCATTCCCGCCATCGAAGTGCGCAGCGGGCGTCGTTTCATCTATGAACCGGTACTGCTGGGCGGCCTCTTCAAGCTGAGCGGCAACCAGGCGCCGATGGTTGCCTATGCCAATGTCCCGGCCAAGCTCGCCTACGAGCGCCGCGAGACCCAGCGCTTCATCCATCGCCACGGCCTCGCGAAATTCGTGATCAACCCGTTCTTTCCGGTCAACACCCTGCAGCTGATGCGCGGCGCGGTGGCGGCCAAGGC
>JAYTRF010000272.1:0-2173 GCA_043746375.1 Caulobacteraceae bacterium
GCCGCCCAATCCTCGACGATGTTGCGCTCGGCGGTGGTCATCATCGGCACCGTGCGATCCGCCCAGATCTTCCCGAACTTGTGGTGGAAAGCCTCGTCGGTCATCACCAGCTGGAACAGCTTCTTGGCCACCGGATCGTTGTTGTATTTGTAGCCGTTGGCGAAGGCGCCCATCGCCAGGCCCTCAACCAGCATCTGCATGCCGACGATCTTCTTGTAGACCTCCGGCGATTCGATGATCTCGACCAGCAGCGCCTTCAGCGAAGCGCCGCAAGGCACGGGCCGTCCCCAACGCGACTTGATGTACTTGGCGAAAGCGGTGACGTGGCGGGCTTCTTCACGCGTCTGATTGGCCGCGTATTCCTGCGCCCCTTGGTCGTAGAGCACGTGGCAGAGCGAGGCCGAGAGGTTGAGCGCGCCCTGTTCGCCATGCAGGATCGACGAGAAGCCCCAAAGCTGCATGTGGTTGATGAACGCAATCCGCTCTTTGGGATCGGAGAAAAACTCGGAGACGTACGGCACCTTGAGGGCCATGACGTGGTTGTCGGGCACCATGGCCACGTTCTCCATGTCGAACGGCTCGTCGAAGTCGATGTACTTCTTGTCGAGCGGATCCCAAAAGTGATCGTGGGTGGCGCTGATGATCTTGTCGAAAGCCGTCGAGCGATTGCCGTAGCGGTCGAGCTGCAGCATCGACTCGAAGTCGTCCGGCGCGACAGCCTCGTACATGACGTCCTTGGTGATGTTGCCGTCGGCCATGGGGAACTCCTTTGGCGGTCAGTTATCGACGAGGGATTGAAAGATCGGCGCCAGCCGATCGATGAATTGCGATCGCTCGGGCTCGCCGAGCGGCTGGTCGCGTATCCTGCCCTCGACCAGGAGCCCAATGAACAGGGCGCTGATCAGCCGCGCGCGGGCGCCTGGCGCCTCGCCGCCTAGCCAGTCGCGGATAGGGCCCATGAACCGCTCCTGCACCGCATCGTTCAGCATGTGGGCGGTGTTGGCGCTGGTGGCGGCCTGGAGGATCAGGCGAAAGCCCAGCATCGGCTCGTCGGCCGCCGGCGCGCTCTTGGCCGCAAAGGCCTTTGCGGCCCCGCGGCCGAAAGCGTCGCGCCGCCCCGCGAACAGGGCTTCAGAACGAATGGCCTCGCGTAAGCAGGCGCCGAACAGCCCCTCCTTGCCGCCAAAGTAGCGGTTGACCAGAGCTGCATCGACGCCCGCGTCGGCGGCGATGTCGCGCAGGAAAGCGCCCTCGTAACCGGAGTGCGCGAAATGCAGCTTGCCCGCGGCGAGGATCGCAGCGCGGGTGGCGTCGGCGTTACGGGCGCGGGACGCCCGCTCGAGCGTGGGTGTGGCGACACTTGTCATCGGCGGGTGACAACATGGACCCTGCCGACGCATTTGTCATCCGAAAATGACTCGCGATTTCGGTCCGGTGCAGGGGGAAAAGATTCGCTACTGCCGGTCCCGCCGCGCCTTCACCCGCAGGCGCAGGGCGTTGAGCTTGATGAAGCCGGCGGCGTCGCGATGGTCATAGGCGCTGGCGCCTTCCTCAAAGGTGACCAGATCCTGGTCGTAAAGCGAGTGCGGGCTGGTTCGCCCGGTTATCTGAACGTTGCCCTTGTAGAGCTTCAGCCGCACCGTACCGGTGACCATGGCCTGGGAATGATCGATCGCCGCCTGCAGCATCTCGCGCTCGGGAGAGAACCAGAAGCCGTTGTAGATCAGGGACGCGTACCTCGGCATCAGCTCGTCCTTGAGGTGAGCGGCGCCGCCATCGAGCGTGATCGATTCTATTGCACGGTGCGCTGCCAAGAGGATCGTCCCGCCCGGCGTTTCGTAGACGCCGCGCGACTTCATGCCGACGAAGCGGTTTTCGACCAGATCGAGGCGGCCAACGCCGTTGTCGTGGCCCAGGGTGTTGAGGCGGGTGAGCAGAGCGGCGGGCGAAAGCGCCTCGCCATCGACGGCGACCGGGTCGCCACGCTCGAAGTCGATCGTGAAATGGCAGGCGCGGTCCGGGGCGTCCTCCGGGGCGATGGTCCGCATGTGGACGAATTCGGCGGCCGGTTCGGCCGGATCCTCCAGCGCGTTGCCTTCAGACGAGGAGTGCAGAAGGTTGGCATCGACGCTGAACGGCGGCTCGTTGCGCTTATCCTTAGCCACGGCAATGC
>JAYTRF010000273.1:0-1618 GCA_043746375.1 Caulobacteraceae bacterium
ACGACGCTCTCGCCTAGCTTGCTGGTAAAGTAGAAGCGTCCGGCGGTGGCCAATGCCAGGACAGCGATGACCAGCGCCAGGATAAGGAAATACCGGCCGATTTCGTCGGCTGTGTGGGAGGCGAGGCCCCGGTCGGCCAGCGACCGAGCCGCGAACGTGAGGCCAATCGTCGCCGAGGTGGAAAAGACCAGGAACACGCCGGCCAGGAGCGCGTCGATTTGGTGCGCCTTGATGAACGGGGCAAGCTGGGCCAGCGGTTGCAAATTGCGACGCCCGCGGTCGGCCGCGCGGGCCATGTCCGGCGACGAAGTCGTCTCCGCCGCCAGCCCCGAAGCCTCTTGGGCGGGCCCTGCGGGCGGACTGTCCATCAGCTGACCTTGCCTTCAGCGCCGGTGGTCGTGTATAGCCGCGCCTTCAAACCCGCCCGCGCCTTGGCGGGTTTTTCGTTCCGTCCAGGATCAAATCGGTCTGATCGCGCCATGAAACAAGACACTCATCCCGACTACCACTTCATCACCGTGACGATGACCGATGGCACGACCTATCAGACGCGTTCCACCTACGGCAAGGAGGGTGCGGCGCTGAACCTCGATGTCGATCCCAAGACCCACCCAGCGTGGACCGGCGGTAATCAGACCCTGGTCGACCGCGGCGGCCGCGTATCGCGTTTCACCGCCAAGTATGGCGGCTTCATGAAGAAGTAGGCCGTCCGGCCCGCTTCATTCGAACGCGGTTGACACCCGTCGCCGCGCGTCGGACCCGTTGAGGCGTGATGAACGCAAAGGCCGCCGCCCAAGATCGCCCCCCTCGAGACATAGTCGCCCGCCTGGCTAAGACCTACTTGGCGCCGCGATGGCGTGGCTTGCTGGTTTCGATCGTCTGTGCGGCAGTGTTCGCGGGACTGTCGGGCGGCCTGCTCAGTATCCTCCAGCCGGCGGTCAACGACCTGATTGTTCATCCTAAGCCGCATGCGCTTGGCAGAATTCCGTTGATCATCGTCGGACTGGCGCTTGGCCGCGGGCTGGCGCAGGTGATCCAGGCGACTTTGGTCAACCGCATCGGCAACGGCATCGTCGGCGATATTCAGCTCGACCTTTTCGGCAAGTTCGTCCGCGCCGATCTGGCGCGGCTGCGCGCTTCCCACACCGGCGGACTGGTCTCCTCGGTGCTTTACGACGCCGGCCTGGTGCGCGAGGCCGCAACCGGCGGGCTGGTCAACTTCATCCAGCAGCTCCTGACTCTGGCGGCGGCGGCGGCGGTGATGGCCGCCAAGGACTGGCGCCTGTCGCTGCTGGTCATGGTCGCAGCGCCCCTCGTGGCCCTCGTCCTGCGCCGTTACTCGCGCCGCACGACCGCCTCCGCCAGCGGAGCCATGGTCGCCACCTCGGTCCTGGCCACCACCATGCTGGAGGGGCTGGACGGTGTCCGGGTGGTCAAGATGGAAAACCGCGAGGCCTATGAGGAAGGGCGGGTCGCCGCGGTGATCGCCGAGCGCCAACGTCATATCATCAGCGGCGACAACGCACGCGCGACCGCAGCCCCTGTTTCCGAGACGCTGATGATGATCGTCGTCGCCGCGGTGCTCGCATACGAAGGCTGGCGCGCCGGCGCCGGGCAC
>JAYTRF010000274.1:0-12244 GCA_043746375.1 Caulobacteraceae bacterium
GTGCTGGTGTCTTGCTACTTCGAAGTGGTCATCGCCACCATGCGCTGGCGCCTTGTCGACGAGGACGCGGCCCGCGAGGTGTTGGAATCCTCTCACGGATTTCTGGCGCTTTTCTGGCACGGGCGCCTCACCCAGGCGATCGCCTGTCGACCCTTGCTGAGGGGCAAACCCAGGCGGGTAATAATTTCCCTGTCGCGGGACGGAGAGTTCATCGCCAAAGCCGCCGAACGGCTCGGCATCCCAACGATCCGCGGCTCGGCCGGGCGCCCAGGCCATGCTATGGCAAAAGGGGGCGCATCGGCCTACCGCCAGGCTGTTCGGTTCATCCAGGCCGGCGGGGCGGCATTGATGACGCCGGATGGACCCCGGGGACCGGCCCTACGGCTGGCGCAAGGGCCGTTACAGATCGCGCGTGCCGCAGCGTGTCCGGTAGTCCTGATGGGACTGGCGGCGCATCCCGTTATCACCATAGCCAGTTGGGATGAGGCTCGAATTCCCCTGCCCTTCGCCCTCGGCTGCCTGGTCGTCGAAGGGCCTCATCGCGTCGATGACAGGCCCCTCGAAACGGTGCGGTGCGATTGGCAGGCGCGAATGATCGCCGCCCAGGCCAGGGCGGAGGCGATGACGATGTCAGGACGAGCCCCGGCCTCGCTCAAGTTCTACCGAGCGATTGCACCCGCCGCGTTCCTCGTCGCGCCCGCAGTGCTCAGGGCCAGGGCGCGCCGGGGCAAGGAGGACAGCCACCGCCTTGGCGAACGTCAGGGCATCTCCAGCCTGCCGCGGCCGGAGGGCCCGCTCGTCTGGCTGCACGCCGCCAGCGTCGGCGAAAGTCTTTCGCTGCTGCCACTGATCGAGGCGCTGACCGAGGCACGGCCCGACGCGGCGGTCCTGGTCACCAGCGGCACAAGAACGTCCGCCGAGCTCCTCGGCCGTCGATTGCCCTCTGCGGCCATCCACCAGTACGCCCCGGTCGATGCACCCCGCGCCGTGTCCCGTTTTCTCGACCACTGGCGCCCGCGGCTCGGCGTCTTCGTCGAAAGCGAGCTGTGGCCGAATCTCATTCTCGCGGCCAAGGCGCGAGGCGCGAGGCTAGCGCTGGTTTCCGCGCGGTTTTCGGACGCCAGCGTGCGCGGCTGGCGATTGGCGCCTGGCCTGTTTCGCGCGACGCTCGGGGCCTTCGATCGGGTTCTGGCGCGGGACGAAGCCGCCGCGGCCAGCATCAGGGCGCTGGGGGCCCGGGTCGACGGCTGCGTCGACATGAAGTTCGGCGCCCATCCGCTGCCCGTCGACGAGGCTGTCCTGTCGAACCTACGTACCAGCCTGAACGGACGCGCCGTCATCCTTGCGGCGAGCACCCACCGCGGGGAAGACGGCCCGCTGATCGAGTGGTTCGCGTCGATGAGGGCCGCCTGCGACGCACGCGCCCTGCTGGTCATCGTCCCCCGTCATCCGGAACGGGGCGGCGAAATCGCCTCACTGGCCGGCGCGGCCACACTTTCTGCGCGCTTGGCGAGCAACCATGCCGACAGCGCCCGCGGCGACGTCTTCATTGCCGACACCCTGGGGGACCTCGGCCTCTGGTATCGGCTGAGCCGCTTGGCGTTCATCGGCGGCAGCCTGGTCGCGGGCGTTGGCGGGCACAATCCGCTCGAAGCCGCGCGACTGGGCTGTCCCTTCGTGGCGGGGCCGCACCTCGGCAATTGGCCCGTTTACGCCGAGCTTGAGAGGCTCGGAGCGACGCGGATCATTGCCAAGCCCACAGACCTTGACTGTCTTTTCGCCAGCGCCCGCGGCAGCGGCGATGACCTGGCGCGGATGGCCCAGAATGCACGCCAATTCGTCGAGGCCAGGGACGCCGAGGTGCGCGCAATGACCCACTCCCTCGTCGCACTGCTGGGTCCATGAGGTGAGGCTGGCGACCCCTCGATGGTGGTACGTCCGCGACCGCACCTCCATGCCGGTTACGCGCGCCCTGCTGACCCCGATTTCCTGGATCTGGGCATGGGCGACCGCCCGGCGCCTCCGTCGCGGACGCCCGTTCGATCCTGGCGTTCCGGTAATCTGCGTCGGCAACCTGACCGTCGGGGGGTCAGGCAAGACGCCCATTGTTCAGGCTCTCGCCCGGCGGCTGGCCGCCCAAGGGCGGGCGGTGCACATTATCGCTCGCGGCCACGGCGGCGCCTTGGCCGGTCCCGTGCGGGTCGACGCCGATCGGCACACCGCCGTGGAAGTCGGCGACGAGGCGGTGATGATGGCGCGCGAGGCGCCCGTGTGGGTCGCGCGCGACCGCGCCGCAGCCGCAGCCGCGGCAGTCGCCGGCGGGGCGACGATCCTGGTCATGGACGACGGTTTTCAGAGCCCCGCCATCCGCAAGACCCTGTCCCTCATTGCCGTCGATGGCGAAACTCGCGACGGCGAGTGGCCGTTCGGCGATGGGCGGGTGTTTCCCGCCGGCCCCATGCGTGAGCCGCTCCGCCCCGGTCTCGCTCGCGCCGACGCGGTGATCGTGCTGGCTCCGGCCGATCTGGAGGCGCCCAGCGACGATCTGCTGGCCCTGTTCAAGGGCCACGCGGTGCTCACCGCTCACTTGGTCGCAACCCGGCCGCCGCCCGCCGGTCCGCAGATCGGTTTCGCCGGCATCGCCAAGCCGTGGAAGATGGAGCGAGCGCTGAAAGCGGCAGGCTGCGAACTGGTCGACTTCGCGCCGCTACCGGACCACGCGGTCCTGCACTCCGACGCGCTCGATTTTCTCGCAAGGCGCGCGCGCTCAGCGGGCGCCGGCTTAGTGACCAGCGAAAAGGACTGGGCTCGACTCAGCCCCGCCTGGCGAAAGCGCGTTCACCCTTGGCCGGTACAGGCGGTTTTCGACCATCCGGCAGCACTGGATGATCTGCTGATTCGCCTGGCGCCGTCGTAAACTGCAGGCCGGAGGGCCCCGGTCACGCCCCCGCCTTTTGTGCGAACTTCCAGGCTGCTTCGCCAAGCGCCGGCACGCGCGCCTCCATGGCCGCAGCCTGGGGGCTGTTGGCGGTGCCGTCGCGAGCCCGGCCGACGATGCCCTGGATGATCCCCGCCAGCCGGAAGGCGTTATAGGCGAAATACCAGTTGAGTTCCGGCAGGCCGCCGCGGCCGGTCAGGCGGCAGTATTCGGCCACGTACTCCTCCATGGTCGGGATGCCGTGCGCCTCCAGATCGGGGATCGAGGCGATCGAGCCGTTCACCCACTGCATCAGCACGTAGGTGAAGTCCGCCAGGGGATTGCCGAGCGTCGACAGCTCCCAGTCGAGAACCGCCACGACGCGGGCTTCGGTAGCGTGCATGACCATGTTGTCGAGGCGATAGTCGGCATGGACGATGGTCGTCTGATCGTCATCTGGCACGCTTTGGGGTAGCCAGGCGATCAGCCGCTCGATGGACTCGATGTGCTGGGTTTCCGAGGCCTTGTACTGCTTGGTCCAGCGGCCGATCTGGCGGGCCATGTAATTGCCTGGCCGCCCGAAATCGGCCAGGCCGATGGCCTGATAGTCGGTGTTGTGCAGGTCGGCGAGGGTCCTTAGCGCCGCCATGTGGATGGCGTGGCGTTCGGCGGGCGCGTAGTCGGGCAACGACTGGTCCCAGAGGATACGGCCTTCGACCATGTCCATGACATAGAAGATGGTGCCTATAACCGTGTCGTCGAGGCACAGGCCATAGGGCCGCGGCACCGGAAAACCGGTCGGATGGAGGGCCGAAATCACCTTGAACTCGCGGTCCACGGCGTGAGCCGATGGCAGCAGGCGGCCGGGCGGCTTGCGGCGCATGACATAGCGCCTGGCGGGCGTGATCAGCTGATAAGTGGGGTTGGATTGCCCGCCCTTGAACTGGCGAACCTCCATCGGTCCGCGATAGCCTTCGACATTGGCGCCCATCCAGGCGTCCAGGCGCGTTTCGTCGAAACGATGGCTTTCCGCCACGGATTTGGTGCCCGTGTTCAGCGCCTCACGCGTTCGCTCGGACTGGCTCACCTCAGCGTCGACCATGACCATGCCCTTTGAAACCGCGCCCCGCCGCACATTAGCCAGGGCCCCGACCCTTGCAAAGACGCCGCGCGTGGCCGCCGGATCTCATCCAGACCTTAGGCGCGGGCGCCAATATCGCTGCGATAGAAGCCGCCCGGCCAATCGATCCGCTCGATCGCGCCATAGGCTGCCGCGCGGGCCGCCGCGGGGGTCTCACCTCGCGCGCAGACGTTCAGCACCCGGCCGCCGGCCGCCACCAGGCCGCCATCGTCGCCGCGGCGCGTACCGGCCTGGAAAACCACCACATCCTCGCCAAAATCGGCCTCGGCGCCGGTGATCGCCGAGCCTGGCCGCGGATCGTCGGGATAGCCGTTCGCCGCCATGACCACGCAGATCGCCGCCTGGCGGCTCCATTGCGGAGCGGGCAGGCGAGCCAGCCCGCCAGCCGCTGCCGCCATCAGATAGGGGACGATGTCGCTTTCCAGACGTAGCATCAGCGCCTGGCACTCAGGGTCGCCAAAGCGCGCATTGAACTCGACCAGCCGCGGTCCAGCCGGCGTAAGCATCAACCCGGCGAAAAGCGCTCCGCGAAACGGCGAGCCCTCCGACGCCAAACCGCGCACTGTGGGCTCGATCAGCCGCCGCCGAGCCTCGTCCTCAAGGGCGGCGGTGAAACCCGGCGCCGGGGATACGGTACCCATCCCACCGGTGTTGGGTCCCTTGTCGCCGTCGAAGGCGCGTTTGTGATCCTGCGCCGAACCAAAGAGAATCGCCCCCTCACCGTCGCAGAGCGCGAAGAGGGAGACTTCCTCCCCGGTCATATGCTCCTCGACGATGACACGCGCACCAGCGGAGCCAAAGCGGCCCGCGAAGCAGGCGTCGATGGCAGCGCCGGCCTCGGCGATCGTCCCGGCAATGGTCACACCTTTGCCCGCTGTTAGCCCGTCGGCCTTGATCACGTAGGGCGGCCCAATCCCACCCAGGTGCGCACGAGCCGCGTCAGCGTCGTCGAATACGCCGAAGGCGGCGGTAGGCAAGCCGTGGCGCTGGGCGAAGACCTTCATGAAGGCCTTCGACGTCTCGATCCTCGCAGCCCTCGTCGACGCACCGAAACAGGGGATCGACTGACGCTCGAGGGCGTCGGCGAGACCCGCCTCGAGCGACGCCTCCGGCCCGATGACTGCCAGGTCGCAGCGGAGCTCCCCGGCCAGCGCGGTCAGGCCATCGACGTCGCGCACAGCGACATTGCGGGTTTCGCAGAGCCCGGCGATGCCCGGATTACCGGGGGCGCAGACCATCCGGTCCACCAGGGGCGATTGCGCGATTTTCCAGGCCAGCGCGTGCTCACGGCCCCCCGAGCCGACCAAGAGAACGTTCATGCCAGCATCTCCGCCGCTATCGCGTCACTAGGGTGTCGCGCCCGTGACAATCGCCGCCATCCCGTCGCCGGCCTTGAAAGGCGCCCAATTGCGGTCGTATTAGCCTGACCCCATCGTCTCCAGCCGTATAACCCGCCGCGAGTGAAAGTCCCCTTCTGATGAAGCGAAGTTTTCTCGCCCTGGCCGTCGCGGCGGCGCCGTTGCTGGTCGCCCTTGCCTCCCCAGCCGCGGCAGCCACTCAGATCACCTCCAGCACCTCCACGCCCGTGGCGACGGCGGCGGCTGGCGATGTGACCATCGCTGCGGGGGGCTCGATCAATCCAACCACGCCTGGCGCGGCGGTCACACTGAACAGCAACAACTCCGTCACCAACCAGGGGGCGATCACCTTCAAGGACGTCAGCGGCGCCGTCGGCATCCTTATCGACGGCGGTTACACCGGTCAGGTCATCGATGCCGGTGCGATCAACATCACCGAATCCTATGTCGCCTCGACCGATACCGCCGACGGCCTGCTGACCGGCCCCTTCGCCAAGGGGACCAACCGAATCGGCATCGAGTTGGTCGGACCGGGTGCATTCACCGGCTCGATTACCGTCGCCGGTCCGATCAGCGTCATGGGAGAGAATTCGGCTGGGATCTCCATCCAGGCGCCCCTCACCGGCGCCCTGACCATGCTGCAGGTGAACGGGACAACGGTTACAAACGGCACGATAATTCTCACCGGCGACAATAGCGTCGGCCTGCAGATCGCCCCGACCGGTTCGGTGGGCGGCAATGTACGCATAGGCGCGATCAGCGCCCGTGGCGCCGGCAGCAGCGCCGTGGCCATCGACGGGGCGGTGGGCGGCACAGTGAACATTTCCGGGGCCGTATCTTCCACGGGCTATCGGGCGACCAGCCGCGTCACCAACACGGCGCTCGGCACCAGCGATCCGGCGGTTCTGGCCAAGTTCACCGCCGCACAGTTGCAGCAAGGCGGACCGGCGGTAAGCATCGCGGCCAATGTCGCCGGCGGAATCATCGTCAGTACGCCACCGTCACCGCTCAGCACCACCAACACCGACCAGGACGCCGACGGCGTTCCAGATGCCAGCCAGACGGCGGGAAGCATAACCCAGTTCGGCTCTGCTCCGGCGCTCAGCATCGGGGCGGTCGGGCATGACGTCGCCATCGGACCCGTCGCCAAGCCAGCCAGCGCTTACGGTCTGGTCATCGAGGGGGCTGTTTCGTCCAATGGCCTCTTCGATGTGATCAGCACGCCCCTTCTGCCAGCCGCAGCGCCGGCTACCGCGATCCAGATCGGCGTTGCGGGCGGCGGCGCCGTCACCATCGCCGGGGGAATTCACAACACCGGGTCGATCACCGCAAGCTCTTACCAGGCGAACGCCACGGGCATTCATCTCGGGGCGGGGGCCGCAACGCCGACAATCCAAAACGGGGGGACCCTTACCGCCGCCGCGACGCAGACAAACACCGGCACCAATGGCGTGGCGCTCAACGTCAACGGCATTCTCATCGACCCCGGAGCGTCGGTTGGATCCATCGGCAACACCGGCAACATCATCGCCAGCATCACCGGGACGGGTGGGCTGGGGGGAAATGCGGGCGCGATCATCGACCGGTCAGGGTCGGTGCATTCGATCACCAACAGCGGCGTAATCGCCGCCCAGCTCAACCAGACCCTAGTCACCGCGCCGATGCCCGGCACGCTGACCGCCATCGATATCTCCGCATCAGGTGCGCCGCAGACAATCACCCAGTCCCTGGCCCCCGGGATAGCCGGCGCGACCGTTTACGATGCGACCAAGAGCTATGCGATCGGCGCCACGGTTACCGAGGGCTCCAGCGCCTATGTCGCCATCGCGGCCGCCGCCGTTGGCCAGGACCCGGCCAGCAGTCCAACCATCTTCAAGTTCATTGGCACGACGACGCCGTCAATCACCGGTGGCGTCTATTTCGGCTCAGGTGGCAGCACCCTGGAAGTTGACGCGGGGACGGTGACCGGCCCGATCAATCTTGGCGCGGGCGTCAACACCATCAACGTCAACGGCGACGTCAATACGGTGGTCACCGGACCGGTGTTCGATGAGGGTGGCCAGCTGACCCTCAACGTGAACCACGGCACGCTCAGCGACACCAATCCCGGCGTCGTCGGCGCGCGCAGCGTCAATGTCGGGACCAATGGCGTGCTTCTGGTCTCCGCCGACCCCCTGCACGGGACGAATACGCTCTTTCGGACCACTGGCCCGTCCAACTTCGCCAACGGGGCGCAGCTTGGTCTGACCCTGCTCAGCCTGCAGACAGACGTTTCGCACACCTACACCATTCTCCAGACCGTTCCCGGGCAGGGAACGATCAACTCGGGAACTTTTGCCGCCGGCGTGCTGAACAATGCGCCATTCCTGTTCACGGCTACGCCTCTGGTGGTCCAGGCGGTCGATCCCGCCACCCAGAGCAGCACCGTGGAACTGGTCGTCGCCAGACGTTCTGCGGCGCAGCTCGGTTTCAGCAGCGACGAAGCGGCGGCGCTGAACGCCGTCCTGGCGGCCCTGCCCAACGACCCCAACATCGAACGCTCGATCCTGGCCCAGACCACGCAAGCCGGCTTGAAATCGGTTTACGACCAGCTCCTTCCCGACGAAGGCCAAGGTCTCTTCGAAGCCCTGGACGCAGCCGCGCAGAACATTTCCAAAATGACCGGGACGACGCCCGACGCTGGGACCCGCATCGCCGGCTCCAGCCTGTGGCTGCAGGAGGTCAACGAACGCGTCAGCCGCCGGAATGCCGCCACCTTGGGTTCCTCGGCCAAGCTCCTGGGGCTCGTGGGCGGCTACGAGCGAATGGGGAGCGGCGGCGGCGCCTTGGGCCTCACGGTCTCCTACCTGAACAGCCAGGAACAGGATTCCGCCGCCGCGGTGGGCGAGCATGTCGTGGCCTCGATGCTGGAGGCAGGCGCCTATTATCGGCGCGCCATCGGCGGTCTGACCGTCTCGGTCCGCGGCGCCGGAGGCTATGCCTGGTTCAGCGGCGACCGCCGCTTCCTGGCGCCATTGGTGACCAACACCGCGCTTTCCACCTGGAACGGCGTGTTCTTCGATGGCCACGCGGGCGCGTCGTATGAAGCCAAGTTCGGTCGCTTTTATGCGCGCCCCGAGATTTCCATCGATTACCTGCACCTGGGGGAAAACGCGCGACGGGACACCGGCGGCGGCAGCGGATTCGACCTGAACGTCGCCAGTCGCACAAGCACGCGGCTCAGCGGGGCCGGATTGATGACCGTCGGCTACCAGTGGGGTCAGCAAGGCTGGCTTAGGTCCGAACTGATCGGCGGCTATCGGGAAATTTTCTCGGGCGAGATCGGCAACACGGTGGCCAACTTCAGCGGCGGCTCGCCTTTCACCATCGTGCCCGGCAACGACAAGGGCGGATGGGTGACCATCGGTTTCGCCATCAAGGGAGGGACCCAGTATTCCTACGTGGCGCTTGAGGGTGACGCCGATTTCCGGTCGGGCGAGACGCGCTACGACCTGTTCATCGCCGGGCGTTCGATGTTTTAGGCGCCTTTGCTTTCGCCGAAGGAACCCCGATGAGTTCTCTTGTGACCAATGGCGTCGGCGTCGGCGCGGCGGTCTGTTCGATGACCAGCTTCGCCCCGCAGCTGATCAAGATCTGGAAAGAGCGCGACGCGAGCTCGATCTCATTGAACATGTACCTGGTGACTGTGGCCGGCTTTGCGCTGTGGGTTGGTTACGGGGCGCTGATCGGCCGCTGGCCGCTGATCGCCTCGAATTTCGTCTGTCTGGCGATGTCCGGCGCGGTGCTGGCTCTGAAATGGCGTTTCAGCATCGCCAGGGGCGCTAACGCTCCTTCAAGGTAAGGCGCCCTAGGGTGCGTCGATGGATGCCCGCTGTTCGCCTTCGCGCGTCAACCTGTTAGGGGCGCAGGTCGACCTGATCACGCCTGGCGAGATGCTTCGCTTTGTCGACATCGTCGCCGCTGCCGGCGGCTCGGCGGTGATCGCCAACCACAACGCCCACAGCCTCGCCCTGATGCGCCGCGACCGCGCGCTGGCCGAATTTTTTGAGCAGGCCGACGTCATCCAGATCGATTCCACCCCGATGATCGCGTGGGGCAGGTTGCTAGGCGCGCCGGTCACCCGCGCGCATCGCTCGACCTATCTCGACTGGCGGGCGGAGTTCTGGCCGCTCGCCGACCTGCGGCGATGGCGCGTGTTCTACCTTGGCGGAGCCCCGGGGGTCGCGGCCCTCGCCTGCCGGCGACTGGGCGACGCATGGCCGAATGTCACCTTGGCTTCACAGGATGGCTTTTTCGATAGCGGGGCGGGGTCGACAGCCAACGTGCGGCTGCTCGATCGCATTGAGGCTTTCGAGCCAGACATACTTTTCGTCGGCATGGGCATGCCGCGCCAGGAACGCTGGATCCTGGAAAACCGGGGCCGTTTCACCAAGGGAGTGATCTTCCCGGTTGGGGCGGCCTTCGACTACGAGGCGGGGGCGCAAGCCACTCCACCCCGCTGGAGCGGGCGCTTCGGCATCGAATGGCTGTTCCGTCTGATCAACCAGCCGTTTCGCCTCGGATCGCGTTACCTGATCGAGCCATGGTCTCTGCTGCCGGCCGCCGGCCGCGACCTGGCCGCCGCTCTGGGCGGTCGCACGCATTGGACCCCTTGACGTTCTCGAGCTAGACGGCTCTCGTGATCGCTCGACAGGCCAACGAACAGGATAACCCACGATGCTCAGAAACCGCAGGCGCGCCATGCTGGGAGGCGCGCTCGCCGCTATGGCCGGGGCCGTGGCGCTGACCGCCGGCGCCACCGGTGTCGACGCGCTGAAGGATCGGCAGGTGCACATGAAGGCCTTCGGCGCCGCTGCCAAGGCGCTGGGCGAACAGTTCAGGTCGGGTGCGCCCGACAAGGCCGTCGTCAAGCTGCAGGCGGATCGGGTTCTTGTCGCCGCCAGGGCCATGCACGGATGGTTCCCGCGCGGCAGCGGCAAGGAAGCCGGAGTGAAGACCCAGGCCCTGCCGACGATCTGGACCGACCCGGCCGCCTTCGCGGTCGCGCAGAACCGCATGGTCGCCGCCGCCGCGGCGCTGGACGCCGCTGCGGACACCGGCGACATGGCGGCGGTCGGCGCGCAGATGCGCAACGTCGGCGAAGCCTGCAAGGGCTGCCACGAAAAGTTCCGCGAGCGCGACAAATCCTGACCAACAGTTCCCGCACGGGCGGCGACGTTCGCGCCGCGACAGGACGGCTTTGGGACTTGCCGACCCGCTTGGTCCACTGGCTCATTGCTGGGCTCGTCGTCTTTTCCTGGTGGTCAGCGACGCATGACCATCTCTCCTGGCACCGTCTGTCGGGTTACCTCGTCCTGGGCCTTTTGATCTTTCGAGTAATCTGGGGCGTGGCGGGATCAGAGACCGCGCGCTTTTCCCATTTCCTGCGCGGGCCGCGCGCCGTGTTGGCCTATGCCCGCAGCGGCGCCCAGGGCGGCATCGGGCACAATCCGCTTGGCGGATGGAGCATCGTCGCCATGCTCGCGATGCTGATCGTACAGGTCGGCCTTGGCCTCTTTTCCGTCGATGAAGACGGTCTGGAGGCTGGACCCTTGTCGAAGTTCGTCGATTTCGACACCGGCCGCGCGATCGCCCACCTCCACCACCTTGGGTTCACGGTGCTTCTAGGTTTGATCGCCCTTCACCTCCTCGCCGTGGCCGCCTATGCCCTTCGGGGCCGCCACCTCACCGTGCCGATGATCACCGGTCGCGCCACCCTGTCCCCTGACGCTCCCGCCTTGCGCTTCGCAGGACCCTGGCGTGTGGTCGTGGCCGCCGCCGTGGCCGCGGGCGTCGCCTGGTTCGTAGCCCGTGGCTTGCGGCTTTAGGGTGAGTTCAGGGCGAGGCTGCGGAATATTTTTCGCAAAGGCGCCGGAACCGCGTGGCGCAGGCAGCGTTTTGGTCGTGTAGTTCCCGCCTATTGTTTCGCCCCCCCGACTGCAGGCGGGAATGAGGCCCGGGAGAGGCTCACGCCTCCCCGGGCCGAACCATGTCTGGAACGAGCCGTCAGGCATCCCAAGACGGCTGACCCGCTAAAATACCCCTCGCATCGCGAACGACAGCACTACTGCGTGAGCGGCTAGGTCGCCAGCGAGGCTGACCGGAGTCGCGACCGGGGCGCCGGCGAAGGCCGAAAACTGGCTGCCGATCGGCGTATGGCGGAATGAGACATAGGCTGCCGCAACATCGACGGTGGTTCGCGGCGCGCACCCCCGCCCCTCCATCGATTGCTTCTGGCCATAGAAGCCGGCCGCCATCGCCGGGCCGCTCGCGAACAGCGCCAGACACGCGGCCGTCGCCAAAAGCTGCTTGGCTGATGTCCCCACGCCCAGCTCCCCACCCATCGCACACCTTACACGGGCCCCAGCGGAAAGAAATCTGCCGTGGCGCGGACGCCAAGGTTCGCCTAATCGAACGCAGAGCCTCGTCATCGGGAAAAAGAGAGGGAGCCCAAGCCATGCCCGTCGCCAACGTCAACGGCCAGCGGATCTTCTATACCGACACGGGCGGCGCGGGGCCGGCGGTGATTTTCTCCCACGGCCTGTTGATGGATCACACCATGTTCGCGCCCCAGATCGAGGCGCTGCAGGGCGGCTGGCGCTGCATCGCCTGGGACGAACGCGGCCACGGCGCCACCGCAGGCGATACCCTCGCGCCATTCAGCTATTACGACTCCGCCGATGATCTGGCCGCCCTCCTGGCCCACCTGCAGATCGAGCGGGCCATCCTGGCCGGCATGTCACAGGGTGGATTTCTGTCCCTGCGCTGCGCGCTCACGCACCCGGCGTT
>JAYTRF010000275.1:0-2230 GCA_043746375.1 Caulobacteraceae bacterium
CTGGGCCGCCAAAGGCCGCGGTCGTAGAGGATCATCATCGCCACGCCCGTGACCGGCTTGGTCATCGAGTAGATGCGAAAGATTGTATCGTTGGCCAGCGCCTCGCCGCTGGCCAGGTCCTTGGCCCCCAGCGCCGCGCGATGCACGACCCGCCCGTGGCGCGCGACCAGCGTCACTGCCCCGGCCAGCTCCCCGGCTGCGATCAGCTCCACAAGCGCCTCGTCGACACGGGCCAAACCCGCCGCCGACAATCCGACATCCTCTGGCGAGGCCTCCGAAAGATCACGTTTCATGGCCGAGTCATAAGCTGCCCCTGGTTGCATTGGGAGGCGCAATCGCAGGCGATGGGTTGGACCTGCCGGACGTGAGACGCAGTCTAGTCCAGACGGAGTTCCGCCAGATAGCCGTGGAGCGCTGTTGCGGCCCGCCGCACGCCCCCCGCGAAACCGGTCCCGGAATACCAACGCAGGACCCACAAGGCATTGGCAAGGTCGTGTCCCGGGACGTGGTGTAGGTTCCGCGGCGCCGTTAGGCGATCATCGTAGCCCGCCGCTCGGTCGTGTCCCAATGCGTGGTGTAACTGCGACGGCGATGCTGCTTGAGCGCCTGCGTTCGTTATGTTGTGTTGAGTGCCGGGTTGGGTCGCTTTGAATGGAGCAAGCGCGTGAATACTCGACCTATTATGACTGCCCGTGAGAAGGGCCGGCTGTCCCCTCTCAAATTCGAGCACGCTGGCTTGCGGACGACGCGTTTGGCGGCGATGGTCGATTGGTACGCCACTGTGCTGCAGGCCGATATTGCGTTCGAGAACCCCATGCTCGCGTTCCTTTGCTATGACGAGCAAAATCATCGCCTGGTCATTATCGCCCGTCCCGGAACGACTGAGCGTGACCCGAACTCGGCCGGCCTGGACCATTTGGCGTTCACTTACGGAAACCTTGGGGAGTTGATCGCGACATATGAGCGTCTGAAGGCGCTCGGTATCTCACCGCAGCGGGTCACCGATCACGGTTCGTCGACGTCGTTCTACTATACCGATCCTGACAACAACCAAGTTGAGCTGAAGATCGACACGTTTGACACGCCCGAGGAGCAGCACGCATTCCTCCGCAGCGCGGCGTTTGCAGCGAATCCGGTCGGCACGCCGCTTGATCCCGAAGCCCTGGCCTCGGTGTGTCAACGAGTGTCCGCCTAGTTTAGCGGCCGCTTGGAGTGTCCGCTTTGGGCCATACGGCCGATCGCATCACTCTTTGATCCTTTCCCAACGCTTCCTGCTCTTCTCCTTTCGCCTTGTTCGGGGAAAGGTCAGGGAAGAAAAGGTTTACCCGCGCCGCGCGAACGGGTCTGGGGGCGCGATCGTTTCATCGAAGCCGAAGCGGGAAAAGCCCGCGGTGATTTCGGGGCCGAGGGGGGCCTCGATATCGAGCATGCCGCGCCCCGCTGGATGCGGGATGGCCAGCCGGCGGGCGTGGAGCTGAAGCTTCAACGCCCCGGCAAAGACCTTCGACGATGGCGTGTTGTATTTGGGGTCGCCGACGATGGGGTGACCGATCGCCAGAAGGTGGGCGCGAAGCTGGTGGTTGCGCCCGGTCAGCGGCGACAGCGCCAGCCAGGCGGCTCCCGCCGCCGATGTCGCAATGGTGAAAAATTCGCTGGTTGCCGGGGCGCCCCTCGAATCGTCGGGACCTACCGCGGTGACCAGTTCGCGGTCGCCGATGCCGACCTTGGCCAACGGCAGCTCTATGGTCCCCTCCTCCGGCGACGGCAGGCCGTGGACAATGGCCCAGTAGGTCTTTCGGGCCAGCCTCTTGGCGAAGGACCCGGCCAGCGCGGCGGCGGCCGCGGGCGTCCTGCCCAGCACCAGAACCCCCGAAGTGTCGCGGTCGAGCCGGTGGACGAGGCGCGGGCGGGCCAGCCCCGCTCCCCAGGCGCCCAGCAGGCCATCGATGTGGCGTGAAGTACCGGTCCCGCCTTGCACCGCAAGGCCGGCCGGCTTGTTGAGGACCAGCACCAGATCGTCCTCGAACAACACAAGGCTTCTGGCCAAGGCGATGTCGCGGGGCGACAGCGCCGCTCCCCGCGCTTTTGCGGGCGCCTCGGACATCGGCGGCACACGCACCTGCGCGCCGCCCACCAGGCGCGTATCGGCCCGCACGCGGGCGCCGTCGACGCGAAGCTGTCCACTTCGGGCCAGCTTGTGGATCTGTATCTGGCCAAGGTGCGGCCATCG
>JAYTRF010000276.1:0-3468 GCA_043746375.1 Caulobacteraceae bacterium
CAGGCTGAGCACGTCGCCGAAATTGTGTCCGGCGTCGGCCAGCAGCGCGAGGGAATGCGCCAGAACTCCGTAAACGGCCTCGGCTGCGACATAGGCCACATTGAGCGCCATGCCGACCGCGAAGGCCCGACCGAACGCGACCGGAGGAGGATGGTGGTGGCCATGGCCATGGCCGTGATCATGAGTCATGCGCTGTTGCAGGTTTCGATCCAGGCCCCGAACGCGGTAATGAACTTGGTCAGGAAGGCGCGCGTGCCTTCGCTTTGCACCGCACCCTCTGGATCGAACAGCTTGTCCGCGCCGGCAACGTAGGCTTCGGGTTGCTGCATCATCGGCACATTGAGAAACACCATCGACTGGCGCAGATGGTGGTTGGCGCCAAACCCGCCCATCGCGCCCGGCGAGACGCTGATCACCGCGCCCGGCTTGCCGCTCCAGACGCTCTGGCCGTAGGGGCGCGAACCGACATCGATGGCGTTCTTGAGGATCCCGGGGACAGACCGGTTGTACTCGGGCGTGACGAACAGCACCCCGTGCGCGGGTCGAACGGCATCGCGAAAGGCGCGCCAGGCTTGCGGCGGATTTTGGTCCAGATCCTCGTTGTAGGGCGCCAGGTCGCCGATCTCGACAATGCCCAGCCTCAGTTCCGCAGGGGCGAGGGCGGCCAGGGCATGGGCCATCTTTCGGTTGAGCGATCCACGGCGCAGGCTGCCGACAATCACGGCTACATGTGTGGCCATCAGCGCTTCTCCGGGGAGTAAAATTCCTGGTACCACGACCAGAAGGCGCCGACCCCCTTGGCGATGGTGGTCGATGGCCGATAGCCGGTCAGCGCATGGAGCAGGCGCCAGTCGGCGAAGGTAGCGGCAACGTCGCCGGGCTGCATGGGCATCAGCTCCCGGCGGGCCCTGCGGCCCAGGACCCGCTCGATCTCGTCGATGAACGCGGTCAGCTGCACCGGCGCGCCGCAGCCGACATTGACCGCTCGCCAGGGCGCGACGGGACTCAAGGAATCCTCTGCGTCCGCCGCCGGGTGACCGCGCCTTGGAACGGCCTTGATCAATCTCGCCACGGCTTCGACGGTGTCGTCGACAAAGGTGAAGTCACGCGCCATGTCGCCGCGATTGTAGACCTCGATGGGCCGGTCGCCGGCAATGGCTTCGACGAATTTGAACAGGGCCATGTCCGGGCGGCCCCACGGCCCATAGACGGTGAAGAATCGCATCGCCGTCGTCGGCAGGTTCCACAGATGGCTGTAGGCATGGCTCATCAGCTCAGTGGATTTCTTGGTCGCCGCATAGAAAGTGAGGGGGTGGTCGGCCCGGTCGTTTTCTCCAAACGGCATGCTGGCATTGGCCCCGTAGATCGAACTGGTCGACGCGATCAGCAGATGACCGACCTGTAATTGCCTAGCGATTTCAAGGATGTTGAAAGTACCGATTAAATTGGAATCTGAATAGGCTCTCGGATTTTCGAGGCTGTAGCGGACGCCGGCCTGAGCCGCCAGATGGACGATGACCGCCGGCGGCGCCGCATCTGCCGCCCGCGTCAACGCGACCATGTCTTCCAGCATCACGATGCGTTCGGTGAAGCGACTGTCCGCTTTCAGGATCGCATGGCGCGCCTTCTTCAGTTCGACGTCGTAATAGGCCGTCATCCCGTCGACCCCGGTGACATCCCAGCCATCGGCCAGCAGCCGGCGAGCGAGATGAAAGCCGATGAATCCGGCCGTGCCGGTGATCAGAACGCGCATTTCAGAGCCTAGCAACACGGGGCCGGCCTCCTTGTCCAGCCCAGCGGGAGCGCCCGGGCGCAAGGTCGCGCAAACCGGGTCGAACTTCGCTAAGGTGCGCAGACAAAGTCGATGAGGCGAGAAGGGCCGATGACGGAGCGGGATTTTCGAAAGTCGCGGGTTGGCGCCCACCAGCTCCAACCGGAGACGCTGATGCTGGGGTACGGCTTCGATCCGGGCCTTTCGGAGGGGGCGGTAAAGACCCCGATATTCCTCACATCGACCTTCGCCTACCAGACCTGCGAAGAGGGCAAGCTGCTCTTCGACTACATGAGCGGGCGCGCCGACGTGCCGCCCGGGTCGACCGCGGGCTTGATCTATTCGCGGTTCAACAATCCCAATCTGCAGATTGTCGAGGAGCGTCTGGCTGTGCTGGAGGGGGCCAAGGCCGGTTGCCTGTTTTCCAGCGGCATGGCGGCGATCCTAACGGCGATCCTGGCTGTCGTCGATCCTGGCCAGGTGGTGCTGCGCAGCCGCCCGCTCTACGGCGGCACGGAGACCCTGTTCGACACCCTCCTGGCCAAGATCGGCATCGCCAGCGTCAGCTTTGTCGATGGCGTGGACCCTGGGGCGACGCGGGCCGCGCTCGACGAGGCGATGAAGCTTGGACCCGTGGCGGCGATCTATGTCGAAACGCCCGCCAATCCGACCAATTCCGTCGTCGACCTCGATCTGATGGCCGCTCTCGCAGAGGCGGCGGCCGATGGCCAGGGCCACAAGCCGGCGGTGATCGTCGACAACACCCTTCTGGGCCCGCTCTACCAGTCGCCGATCAAGCACGGCGCGGACCTTGTCGTCTACTCGCTGACCAAGTACGTCGGCGGCCACAGCGATCTTGTCGCCGGCGCGGTGCTGGGCGCCGCCGAGCCGATGCGCAAGGTCCGCTCGCTGCGCAATCTGATCGGCAATCAGTTGGACGTTCACAGCGCCTGGATGCTGACCAGGTCGCTTGAGACGCTGCGCCTGCGCATGGATCGGGCCTTCGAGAGCGCCGGCGCGGTGGCCCGGTGGCTAGGCGAGCAGCCGAGGGTCGAATCGGTCGCCTACCTCGGCGCCGCGGCCCCGGGGTCGCCCGCAGCGCGGGTGACGGCGCGCCAGAGCGGGGCCATGGGCGCCACCTTTTCCTTCGTCGTCAAAGGCGGCCGTGCAGCGGCGTTCAAGGTGCTCGACGCTCTTGAGGTGTTCAAGCTTGCGGTAAGTCTCGGCGGCACTGAATCGCTGGCCTGTCACCCCGGCAGCACCACCCATTCAGGGGTCACCGCCAACGAGCGCGCTGCGCTCGGCATCGTCGAAGGCATGATCCGGCTCTCCGTCGGCGTCGAAGCCCCCAAGGACCTCATCGCCGACCTCGCCCGCGGCCTGGCGCGGCTGGAAAGCTAAGGGCAATTGCTCGCTCGCACTCAATGAAGGCGAGCAGTTCAACCCTTGCGGGCGTCCGAAATCGGGTCGCCATCCCTCGAGATCAGCACCGCCAGCCAGCGTGAGCCGTCGAATTCGGCCGCGATGGCCATGACCGTTACGGTCAACGGCGTTGATAAGAGAACGCCTGGAACCCCGAGCATCGCGGCCCAGAAGCCGATGGAGACCAGCACCAGCAAGGGATCGATGTTCAGCTCGTCGCTCTGCAGCTTTGGCATGACAACATTGTCGATGAACGTGGCGATGGCGGCCAGGAG
>JAYTRF010000277.1:0-3287 GCA_043746375.1 Caulobacteraceae bacterium
CCCTGGCCCACGGCGCTACTCTGACGCGTCCAGGGCTTCGGCCAATTCCAGCGCCAGGCCGTAATAGCGAGCCCGATCCCAGAAACGGGGTCTGGCGATGCCGGTCGAGCGGTGACGGCCAACCACGCGGCCGTGCTCGTCCTCGCCGGTGATCTCGAAGACGAACAGGTCCTGGGTGACGATCACTTCGCCCTCGAGACCGACGACCTCGGTGATGTGGGTGATGCGGCGCGAGCCGTCGCGCAGCCGCGCAGCCTGGATGATCACATCCACCGAGCCCACGATCATTTCACGGATGGTCTTGGACGGGAGCCCGTACCCGCCCATCGTGATCATCGATTCCATGCGGCTGATGGCTTCCCGCGGCGAGTTGGCGTGCAGGGTGCCCATCGAACCATCGTGGCCGGTATTCATCGCCTGAAGCAGATCGAAGGCCTCCGGTCCGCGGACTTCGCCGACGATGATCCGTTCCGGCCGCATGCGCAGGCAGTTCTTGACCAGATCCCGCATGGTGATCTGGCCGGAGCCTTCCAGATTGGGGGGCCGGGTTTCCAGGCGAACCACGTGCGGCTGCTGAAGCTGAAGCTCGGCCGCATCCTCACAGGTGATCACCCGCTCCGTCGGATCGATATAGGCGGTCAGGCAGTTGAGCAGGGTGGTCTTGCCAGAGCCGGTGCCTCCGGAAATGACCACGTTGCACCGGCACGCGCCGATGACGCCCATCACCTTGGCCCCCTCGGGACTGGTCGATCCGTATTCGACCAGATTTCCCATCGTCAGCTTGTCTTTCCGGAACTTCCGGATGGTCAGGGTTGGGCCGTCCAGCGCCAGCGGATGGGAGATGACGTTGACGCGACTGCCGTCGGGCAATCGCGCGTCGCAGATCGGCGAGCTTTCGTCGACCCGCCGGCCGACCTGGCTGACGATGCGCTGGCAGATGTTCATCAGCTGCCCGTTGTCACGGAAGCGTACGTTGGTCAGTTGAACCTTGCCGCCGACCTCGATGAATACGCGGTTGGCTCCATTGACCATGATGTCGGCGATCTCGTCCCGGGCCAGCAGGGGCTCCAGGGGACCGTAGCCGAGGACATCGTTGATGATGTCCTGCACCAGGTGGTCCTGCTCGACCACCGACATCGAGACATTCTTGATGCCGACCAGCTCGGCGACAATGTCGCGGATCTCATCAGCGGCGGACTTCGCATCGAGCTGCGCCAGCTGGGCGAGATCGATGGTGTTGAGGAGGGCGTTGAAGATGGTGTTCTTGGTGGCGTGATAGTAATCGCTCTGCTCGCGGATGATCTCGGTCGGCGCGGCGACGCTGGCCGCCAGCTTGCGGTCGACAGGCGGGCCCGACGCTGGCGATGGTCGCCGGCCGTCCGCGGGAGGCGTTGGCAGCGGGTCCACGCGTTGCGGGCGCGTCGCAATTGGAGCTCCGCCCGCGACCGCCGGAGGGGGCGCCTGACGTGGCGGCGCCGTGGACTGATCCGAAGGGCGTTTGCCGAACACGGTCGCTTGAGCCCCTATTTACGCTTGAACAGGCTGGCGAGCACAGAAGGCTTGGCGGCGGCTGCCGCCGGCTGGGCCGAGCGCTGGTTGAGCACCAGTCGGGTCAACTGATCTATGGCGTCGGCGGTGCGCGTCTTGGCCGCCACCTCGACCACCATCTGCCCGTTATTGGCCGCCTGGCCGAAGACCTTGGCGTCGAAAGGAATAGTCAGGGCAAGCGGGGCGCCCAGCGCCTCAGTGAAGTCCTTGATCGGGATTTCCGGGCGGCCGGGAAGTCCCACGCGGTTGAGAACCACCTTTGGCGGAGAGTCGTTTGGCCGGGCCAGTCTGGCGAGATCGACGATGTTCTTGGCGTTGCGCAACGATGCGAGGTCCGGCTCCGCGACGATGATCAGGTCGTCCGAAGTCAGCAGCATGCGCCTCTTCCAGGTGCTCCAGGCATGCGGAAGATCGAGCACCACGTAAGGAGCGGTCGAGCGGATCTTCGAGATCACCTCCTCGAGCGAGTCGGATGCGATGTCATAGTCCTGGTCCAAGGTCGCCGGGGCGGCAAAGAGGCTGAGGTGGTCGGTGTGCTTGGCCATCATCCGGTCCATCAGCACCGGATCCAGTCTGTCGGGCTGAGACAAGGCGTCGGCAATGCCCTGCAGCGGATCCTGGTTGAAGTTCAGACCTGCGGTGCCGAACGCCAGGTCGAGGTCGACGATCACCGTCGCCGCCGCCATCCGCTCCGAGATGCCGAAGGCGACGTTATGAGCCAAGGTCGAGGCGCCTGCCCCACCCTTTGCCCCGCAGAAAGCAATCTGGCGGCCGACGAAAGGGGCGGATGGATCGGCGTAGAGACCGGTGATTGCGGCGATCAGCTGCAGGGTGCTCAACGGAGGCACCAGATAGTCGCTGACCCCCTGGCGCATCAGCTCGCGGTAGAGCGCGATGTCATTGGCGGCCCCGATGACGATGACCTTGGTGCCCGCGTCACAGACCTCCGCGAGGCTGGTAAGCATGCCCAGCAGCTGCGCTGCCGGCTCGGCCGCCTCGACAATGATCAACGATGGCGTTGAGTGGCTCTGGTAGTGTTCAACCGCGGCGGCGAGGCCGCCCGGGCGCACGACGGTCGAGGCGCGCTCCATGCGCCTGTCGCCCGCGGCGCTTCGAACAAGCTCCAGTGTGTCGGTTTGGGTGCAAAAGGCGTTGACAGTGATCCGCGGAGCCACGATTTCGCCGAGTGCCGCAGCGACGCCCGCGATCATCTCGCCGACGGGATTGGCGGGCTGCGGGGGAACTGGGGATCCGACCGTCGCGGACACTTCAGGAACTGTAGCGTCCGCTGCGACCGGGTCGGGTATCCGATCTTCCGCCGCCTCAAGCGCCATATGCAGGCTGGCGAAGGCCTGGATGGGATTGAGACTGCTTGGCCCCAGCGGCGCGTCGGCGTTTTCCGCCAGACCTTCGGCGGACATCGCCAATCCGACAAACGGATCTGGATGGACAGAGCCAGTCCCGCCGGCTGCCGCGCCGGACCCGCCAAAGCCGTCGTCGTGGGCTCGCGGGGAGGTGAATTCGTCGTCGGTCTCGAAATCGAGATCGAACGGGTCGCTTTCGGAGGCTTTGGGCTGCATGTCCGATCCCTACTGAACTGCCGTCGAGACCGCGCCGTTGGCCTGGTCATCCTTGGCCGAAGAGGTGATCTCACCCTTTCGGTAGTGATCGAGCACGGTCTGGCGCCGCGCCGCGTCGACCGGATCGCTCTGGCGCGGGGCCATCAGATCTCCCGGGTC
>JAYTRF010000278.1:0-2756 GCA_043746375.1 Caulobacteraceae bacterium
GCGGGTCAGTACGTCGACGGTCTCCACCGCGACATCGCCGGCGCGACCGTGGCGCAGCTGTTGTCGCACACAGCCGGCATTGTGCGAGACGGCGTCGACGCTGCCTATTGGGCCGGTCGCGCGCCGTTCGCCGCCGCGGCTGCCGTGCGCAAGGATCTCAAGGCGGCGACGGCGATCGACGCCAATACCCGGCTCAAATATTCCAACCACGGCTTCGCTCTTGTCGGCCTGATCATCGAGGCGATCACCGGCGAGGACTATGCGACCTGGATGCGGCGAGAAATCATCGAGCCGACCGGCCTTGCTGAAACCACGCCGGACATGCCGTTGCCGCCCAGGGCGAAGCTGGCCAAAGGTCACAGCGGCAAGGCGCTTCTCGGCCGTCGCCTGGTGTTCGGCGGCGATCAGCCGACCCACGGCCTGATCGCTGCAACCGGTTTTGTCAGCACCGCCTCTGACCTGGCCAGGTTCTTTGGTAAGTTGGCGCCGCACGCCAAGTCCGGCTTGCTGTCGGCCGCCAGCCGACGCGAGATGACACGCCCGCAGTGGCGGGACAGCCACTCGGCTATTGCCCGCAGCTATGGCCTTGGCACGATCAGCGGCGATCTCGACGGCTGGACGTGGTTCGGTCACAGCGGCGGCTTTCAGGGGTACATCACCCGCACCGCCGTGGTTCCGGAAGAGCAACTGGCGATCAGCGTGCTGACAAATGCCTCAGACGGGCTGTCGCATCCGTGGCTGGACGGGGCCCTGCACATACTCAAACGCTTCCGTGCGGAGGGAGCGCCAAGCAAGAGAACGGCTGACTGGACCGGCCGATGGTGGAGCGCCTGGGGTGCGACCGACTTGGTGGCGATGGGCGACAAGGTGCTGCTCGCCGCACCCGGCCTGATCGACCCGTTCCTCAAGGTCTCCGAACTGCGGGTCACCGGGTCCGACGAGGCTCGCATCGTCCAGGCGGGCGCCTTCGAAAGCTACGGCGAGCCGGTGCGCCGCATGCGTGGCAAGAACGGCAAGGTCAGGGCCGTTCGCATCGCCGCAGGCACGGCGGTTCCAGAAGCGGTGCTGACCAAGGAGTTGCTCTCTCGCTATGGCGGCTAGGCGGGCGGAGGCAAAGGATTGCGACCATGAGTAAGTCTTACGATCGGCTGGACGATGCGCTGATCAAGTTCATTCGCGGCCAGAAGCTGTTTTTTGTCGCCACGGCGCCGCTATCTGCCGAGGGGAGGGTCAATGTTTCGCCCAAGGGCTACGACAGCCTGGCGATCATCGATGACCGCACGCTGGCCTATGTAGACCTGGGCGGCTCGGGCATCGAGACACACGCGCATTTGCGGGAAAACGGACGCATCACACTGATGTTCTGCGCCTTCGAAGGCGCGGCCAATATCCTGCGAGTGTACGGGCGCGGCGAAAGCGTGGCCTTCGATGAGCCGGGTTATGCAGAGCGGCTGAAGCTGTTTCCGGCCTTTGCGCGCGCTCGGGGGGTGATCACAGTCTATATTGACCGCGTTGCGGACAGCTGCGGCTGGGGGGTCCCCTTGTTCGACTACCAGGGCGAGCGTGACCAGCTGAAGCGGTGGGTCGCGGCAAAAACCGACAACGAATGGGCGACCGCGCGCTACGCCTCCAATGCAAAGTCGATCGATGGCCTGCCTGGACTGGTCTCACCGGCCGCAGCGGCGCCCTGCTGAGCAAGCGAGCCGGCCATGTCGGCCGCGCCGTAAATCCTAGACCGCTGCGCAATGGCAACCGTACGGAGGCAATTGAGCCCGCCGCGACCATTTCGCCTTGCGGGAGAAACCATGCCCGCTTAAGGGAGTTGTGTGAGCATGACCCGTTTATTAGTGGGACGACCAATGAAAAAGACCATTTTAGCCGCAGTAGCGGGATTAGCCTTGCTGACCAGCCAGACCGCCGCCTTCGCGCAAACCGAAGAGTCCAGCGGCCCCGCTCCAGGTACCGTGGCCTATTGTACCCACAAATGGGACGACATGGTTTCGCAGAACGCCACCGGCACCCAGGATCGGGACGACTTCATGCGTTCCTGCGTCCCCCCTCGCCATGAGGGTGGCTATTATGACGACCATAGGGATACCCTGGCGCTCCTGGGCTTTGGTGGACTCATCGGCGGGATCGTCTTGCTGGCCTTCACCGAGGGTGATCGCGGCCATCCCGTCAGCCCGTAGGGCCCACGGATTGGCCGGCGGAAACGCGGCCCAACAGCCACTTCGCCACGCCGTAAGTTGACGCGCTGCGTGCATCCCCGAAGGATATCGGGGCCGGTAGCTTATGTCTCGTTCCTCCGGTGGAAGTCCACGAAGTGCGAAAAACGCTTCGTCGGGCCGCTATTTCTTCAGCTTGTCTAGGAACGCTGTTATGGCGGCGTTCACCGGGCGAGGATGAGTGAGGTTCGCGGCGTGTCCGGCCCCTGGGATGACCACTAGGCGCGCATCGGGGAGGCCGGCGGCGAGTGCCCGGGCCAGAGCAAGATCGATAGCTGCGTCAGCGTCGCCGTGGATGACCAGCGAGGGAACCCGAATCTCCTCCAACCGGCCGGTAACGTCGTCCCGCCCGCCCAGGGTATGCATGCAGGCGGCAAGATTTGCGGGCTTCATTGTCTTCCACCTGGCGCGCCAATGGGCGGCGCCGTCCCAGCCCTGGCCGAGGATGGTCGCCTCAATCACGTCCGCGATGTCGTCAGTGAGGCCGCCTTCCATCCACCGCGCCGCCAGGTCTTCATAGCCGGGCAGGCG
>JAYTRF010000279.1:0-11388 GCA_043746375.1 Caulobacteraceae bacterium
CTGACCATCGCGTTTGCCTACGATCGCGCCCATCGAACCACCATCGACCTCGGCCTTTTTGATGGCCACAGGTTTCGCGGTTGGAGCGGGGGAGACAAGTCGCTGTTCACCCTGGCCGCCGAGGACGCCACGGCTTCTTACCTTCCCGGTCCGATCGGCGCTGGCCGATGGAAGCTCGTTCTGGGTGTTCCCAACATCCGCGTCGGGATCACGGCCGCCTACACGGCGAAGATCTATTTTGCCAGGGCGCCGGCGGCGCCACGAGTTTCGACGTTTTCCGACCAGCCGCTCAGGCCCGGACTTGCCTGGTATCGGGGTGACCTGCACATGCACACCGCCCACAGCGATGGTGGATGCTGTGCACAAAGTGGGTCGCGAGCGCCGTCGCCACTCTATCGCTCGGTGGAGGCAGCTGCGGCGCGGGGCCTCGATTTTATCGCCATTACCGACCACAACACGACATCGCACTTTCACGCCATGCGCGAGCTGCAGCCGGCCTTCGACCAGCTGCTGCTGATCCCGGGCCGTGAGATCACCACCTTCCATGGTCATGCCAATATTTTCGGGCCCACGGGCTTCATCGACTTTCGGCTCGGCGCTGAAAGTCTGCCCGACGCGGACGCCCTTTGCGACGCGGCGGAAGCGATGGGCGGCCTTTTGGCGGTGAACCATCCCTGCCTGCCCTCGAACGAACTGTGCATGGGCTGCGGCTGGACCGCGCCAAGCACTGACTTTTCCCGCGTCCAGGCGATCGAAGTCGCCAACGGCGGCGCCGAGCGAGTGATGGGCGGCGAGGAGGGCCCGTTTTCCGGCATTCCCTTTTGGCACGCGCGCCTGAACGAGGGCCACCGGATCACCGGCATCGGAGGCAGCGACAACCACGACGCGTCCCTTGCTCCTGACGTGTTTTCCGCCATCGGCAAGCCGACGACGCTGATTCACGCGGCGTCCTTGTGCGAAGCGGCGATCGTGGAAGCCATACGCATGGGCCGAGTGGCGATCGACCTGGACGGAGCCGGCGATCGCACGTTGGATCTGACGGCCCGCTGCGCCGGTCGCACCGCGATTATGGGCGAGGAAATAGCCGCGGGCGAAGGTGAGACTTTAGACTTTGAGGCAACCGTCGCGGGAGTCGCAGGTCATTTCGAAGTGATCATGGACGGAGAAACCATGCCGCTCGATTGCGAAACCACGGTTGCGCCGGCCGCCACCACCCGGGGATTCACCCTTCTCGCCGACGGACAGCGGCACTGGGTTCGGCTCAATGTTCGCGCCGGCGATGGCCGCCTGATGATGATCGGCAACCCAATCTACGTGGTCCTCGCATGAGGCGCCCGGCTATCGCCGCGGCCCGCGCTTGGCCAAATTGGCCATCAAGGCAAACGGCGACGGCTCGCCGGCAGGATCGGGCCCGCCTCGATATTCGCGGTAGAGGGTTGATACGTTGACGGCGATGCGCTCGGCATCCCCCCAGGCTGCGAAGTCGCCCAGCGCAATGTCGAGCGCCGCATCGAGCACGGACATTCCGGCCTCGTAGCGCGGGCGCGCCTGCCCATCGATGTACCGAAGGTAGTCCTGGACGCGACGAACTCCCGCGACATCGGTGAGCGGTCCGTGGCCAGGAACAATCGCTCTTGGCTGAAGCGCCACGATCAGATCGCATGCCCGCAGCCAATTTCCGACAGGTCCGGCCCACATGATCGGCGTTCCGTCGATGAAGAGAATGTCGCCGGTGAACACCACGCCGTCCTCGACGCTATAGGCGATGACATCGCCGGCGGTGTGCGCCGGCCCGACCTCGTAAAGCGCCACGGTCTTATCGCCGATGCGAACCCTGGCCTCGCCGCTGAAGGTTTCCGTCGGCGCCTTAGGGCGGGCATTAGCAAAGTCGAACTGGCCGAAGATGCGCGTCAGATACTCACCGGTCTCGCCCCCCTCCAAAGCGTGCCGCATCATGCCAGCCAGGTCGGCGGCGGACCGCTCCTCCATCTCCTTTGCGCTGGCGGCGGAAGCGATGATTCGGGCGTTGGACACCAGGCCGTTGCCAAAGGTGTGGTCGCCGTTGGCGTGGGTGTTGACGAGGACGCCGATGTCCTTTGCCTGCAGGCCGGTGGCGTCGGCGATCGTGGCAAGCATCTGCCCTGTAAGGCTCGCATCGAAGAGGGTGTCCACCAGAAGCGACGCCTCGCCGTCACGCACAAAGCCTGCGTTCGACCATCCCCAGTCCCCGTTCGGCTGAAGGTAGGCAAAGGCCCCGCCGCCCAGATCGTGGAGCCCCTTGGCGTAGGTCCACCGAGCCGCGCCGCTCATTGGGCCCTCTTTGCCAGGAAGGCGTCGATGCCGGACCTTGCCGAACCGAACCCCATGTTCTCGGCCATGCCGGCGCCGGCGAGCGCATACGCTCCCTCAAGATCGCAGCCGAGTTGCCGGTTGAACATACTCTTGCCGAGCGCCACCGCGTCCTGGGGCTTCGCCGCTATGGTTGCGGCGATGGCGTCGACGACGGCTTCGAGCTCCTCCGGCGGGACCGCCCGATTGATCAGACCGATCGCGGCTGCCTCGGCCGCGGAGACAAAGCGTCCGGTCAGGAGCATCTCAAGGGCGCTTTTTCGGCCGACAACGCGGGAGAGAGCGACGGCCGGCGTTGAGCAGAACAGTCCCAGATCGATGCCCGACACCGCGAAACGGGACCGTTCGTCGGCATAGGCCAGGTCGCAACTGGCTACGAGTTGGCAGCCCGCGGCGACCGCGGCGCCCGCAACCGAAGCGATCACCGGTTTTGGGCAGTCGACGATCGCCCGCATCAGGTCGCTGCATTGACGGAAAATCCGCCGGTGCTCGGCCGCGTCTTCGGTGGCGCGCAGCTCTGCCAGATCGTGACCGGCGCAGAAGACCCGACCAGCCGCGGCAACAACCACGACCGCGGCGGAAGCGTCTGCGGCCACGTCGGCAATGGCGCCTCTCAGCTGCGCTATCATCCCCATGGACAGAGCATTGGCCCGAACAGGGTCGTTCAGGGTCAACTTGACGACGGCGCCCTGCTGGCCGCGAAGCAGCAGATCGGTGCCTTTCGGTCCAGCGTTCATGCACCGTCCTTCACAATCCCGGCCCTTCGCGCTCAATTAGCCACCACCGGACGAGAGAGGCAACCGGCTCTGGCTTGCCTTCGGCTGCGGTTCGGCTGACACGGACGAGGATCGGCAATGCGTGCGGGCGGTGGGAACCAATCATGGCGGAACTCGTGCGGCTGGACGCCGCCTTTACAGGCTTTCGCATTGTCCGCGAGCATCCAAGGGCGGCCGCGCTCTGGGCGGTGCTCTCGGTCGCCAGCTCAGTGCTTTTCAGCCTGTTCATTACCGCGACCGCCGGGCCGACCTTCACTGAACTGATGGCGCTCCAGCCAGGCAGTGATCCGCGCGCTGCAGCCGTTTTGATGGCCCAGCTTTGGCCGGTGCTGGCCGGCGCTCTGGTCCTCGCATTCGCCATTTATCCTGTCGTGCTCGCGGCGATGAACCGCGCGGTTCTGACCCCGGACGACGACCGGTTTGGCTACATGCGCCTGGGCCGCGATGAACTGAGGCAAGTGGTTCTGATGTTCATTTTGTTGGCGCTCGTCATGGCCCTCTATAGCCTCACGCTCATCGCCGCAGTGTTGGTCGGACTGATCGTCGGTCCCGCGGGGACCGCGGCCATGGCCTTGACCCTGGTCGGTCTGATCGGTGCGATGGCGTTTTTCGGGGTCAGGCTGTCGCTGGCCTCGCCGCTGACCTTCGCCGCCCGCAAAATAGGCCTCACCGAGTCCTGGGCCCTGACCCGGGGACGCTTCTGGTCGATGCTGGGCATCTACTGTCAGACCGCCGCCCTGGGTCTGGTGGTCTGGTTCCTGGGCTTTGCAATGATTTCCGCCGCTGTAGCCTTGGCCGGTGGCAGCGCGGACGCGCTGTCAGTGATCGCCCGCCCGGACTTTTCCTCCATCGGCGCGACGATGTCTCCGCCGCGGATGACCTACCTGGTTCTGCAGGCGGCGCTGTCCGGCCTGCTGTGGCCGTTGGCGCTCAGCCCCCCGATCGCGATCTGCCGTCACCTGTCGGCGAGATCGAGCGCTCAACCGTGATCACAACCTTGGAACAGGCGCGGGCGGCGGATCGGGCCGATCCTCTGCGCGGCTTTCGCTCGCGCTTCCGTCTGCCGCGCGGGGTGATCTATCTCGACGGCAATTCGCTCGGGCCGCCGCCGGTCGCGATCCAGGCCCGCATGGCTGCGGTTGTCGCCGGCGAATGGGGCCGGGGGCTGGTGCGCAGCTGGAATGACGCGGGTTGGATCGGGGCCCCGGCAAAGGTGGGCGGCAAGATCGCCAGCCTGATTGGGGCCGCCTCCCATGAAGTCGTCGTTGCCGATTCCACGTCGGTCAATCTGTTCAAGCTGCTGATGGCCGCCACAACCGCCCGCCCCAGGCGAGGCGTGATCCTGACCGTGACCGGAGACTTCCCGACCGATCTCTATCTGGCGCGGGGGGCCGCGTCCGTATTGCCGGGCGTAGAGGTCAGGGCGGTGTCCGAAAGCGAGATTGAGGCTGCCCTCGATCAGGACGTGGCCGTGCTGCTGTTAAGCCACGTCCACTACAAGACGGGCGCGCGGCGCGACATGGCGGCGATTACCGCTACAGCCCACGCCGCGGGCGCGCTCACGCTCTGGGACCTTAGCCACAGCGCCGGCGCGGTGGAGGTCGATCTGCGCGCAGCCGATGTCGATCTGGCTGTCGGCTGCGGCTACAAGTTCCTGAACGGCGGTCCCGGCGCGCCGTCGTGGCTGTTCGTGGCCGAGCGCCTGCAACCGTTGCTTCATACGCCGCTCAGTGGCTGGATGGGCCACGCCAACCCGTTCGACTTTCTCGACGCCTACGAACCGGCCCCGGGCGTTGGCCGATTTCTTTGCGGTACGCCGCCGATGCTGAGCCTTCTGGCGCTGGAGACGGCGGTGGACCTGTGGCTCGAGGTCGATCGCGCGCAAGTGTGGAATAAGGCCGCGCGATTGTGGGAGCTTTTTGCGCGGCGCATGACCTTTCGCTGCGAGCGCCATGGCTTCGAGCTGATCACGCCGACAACGGGCGCTGATCGCGGCAGCCATATCGCGTTTCGCCATCCTCAAGGTTTCGCAATCGTCCAGAGCCTGATCGCCTGCGGCGTCATCGGCGATTTTCGCGATCCTGATATTCTGCGTTTTGGCCTTACGCCGCTTTACCTGCGCTACCAGAACGTGTGGCGTGCGGTCGAGACGTTGTATGAGATCATGGAGTCCGAATCCTGGCGCAAGGCGTCGCGGCGGGTCGGCGGCGCAGTGACCTGAGCGACAGGCGGGAAGGGGAGGCGATGGGGGGGAGCATGTCTCGACGAGGCGCCATGGGCCTGTTGGCGGCTGCTGGACTGCCAGGCTCGTTGGCCGCTCAGGGGGCGCCGACGGCGGCCGACGCCGCATTCACCGCCCTGGCGCGACGGTGGCTGAAGACCACGGCGGTTCTCAGCCCGGTGTGGGCGACCCAGATTGGCGACCATACACTCGACGGCGAATTGGACGACATGTCGCCGGCCGGCCGAGCAGCCGCCGCCGCCGCCAAACGCGCGATACTCGCCGACCTGGAGGCGATTCCTGCCCAGCGCCTGACGCGCACCAATCAGATCGACGCCGCCATCCTGGCCAACGCCTTGCGTTTCGATCTGTGGACCGAGGACGTGTTGCAGAGCTGGGTGTGGGATCCGCTGATCTACAGCGCGCTGGCAGGTGACGCGCTCTATTCGGTGATGGCGCGGGATTTCGCGCCGCTACCCACCCGCCTGAGCGCGGCGACTGCCCGAATGGAAAAGCTGCCAAAGCTCCTGAGCCAGGCGCGCACCAATCTGGATCCAGCCCGCGTGCCCAAGGTTCACGCCCAGACGGCGGCTACGCAAAACAGGGGGCTTGCGAGCCTGGTAACCGACCTGATTGTTTCGCAGGCTGGCGTGCTCGCCCCTGACGATCGCCGACGCCTTGAGGCGGCCAGCGCGGCGCTCCTTCACGCCGTCGAGGAACACCAGCGATGGCTTGAGACCACACTCGAACCCTCTGCGGGCGGGGTTTTTCGACTTGGCGCCAAGCTCTACGACGCCAAGCTGGCCTTCGCGCTGGAATCGTCGCTCGATCGCCGTGAGATCCGTCGGCGAGCGGAAGCGGCGGTGATCGCCACGCGCCGTGAGATGTACGCCATCGCCGCTGGCGTGCTGGCCGGTCGTCCCGGTGTGCCCGCCGCTCCTGTGGCGCCCAGCGCCGATGAGCAACAGGCGGTGATCCAGGCCGCGCTCGACCTCGCCGCCGCCGACCATCCAGGCCCCGATCAGGTCGTCGACGTCGCCAAGGCCTCTCTGGTCCAGGCAACCGATTTCGTGCGCAGCCGGGACCTGATCACCCTGCCGGCCGCGCCGGTCGAAGTCATTCTGATGCCAGCCTTCCGGCGCGGCGTGGCGGTGGCCTATTGCGATGCGCCCGGCCCCTTGGACAAGGGCCAAGCGACCTTTTATGCCGTCTCGCCGCTTCCGGACGATTGGACGCCGGCCCACGCGCTCTCGTTCCTGCGCGAATACAACCGCCGCGCCATCGCCGACATCGCCACTCACGAGGCGATGCCCGGCCACTACGTCCAGCTGGCCCATTCCAGCGCCTATCCGTCGACGCTTCGCGCCGTGCTCTGGTCGGGCGTGTTCGTCGAAGGCTGGGCCGTTTACGCCGAATCGATGATGGCGGAGGAGGGTTTCCTGGATGGCGATCCGCTCTACCGGCTTGTGGTGCTGAAAACCAAGCTTCGAAGCATTACCAACGCCATTCTGGACCAGGCGGTCCACGTCGATGGCTTGAGCCGCGAGGACGCGCTTGAGCTGATGACTGTGACAGCGTTCCAGGAGGAAGGCGAGGCGGCCGGAAA
Source organism: Caulobacteraceae bacterium (assembly GCA_043746375.1). Lineage (GTDB taxonomy): Bacteria > Pseudomonadota > Alphaproteobacteria > Caulobacterales > Caulobacteraceae > Acaudatibacter. The sequence goes on from JAYTRF010000279.1 coordinate 6,953, forward strand.
GTGGGTGCGGGTGTCGGTGACATCCGCGCAACTGCCGTCCTATTTCGTCGGCTCCGAGGAGCACTGGGATATTCGCCGTGAAGCTGAGAAGCGTTGGGGACCGTCCTTCGGGCTGAAACGCTATCACAACGCCGTGCTGGCTTTCGGATCGCCCCCGGCAAGGTTTGTCCGCGCCGAAATGTTCGGCGAGTCCGTCGGAGTTTCTGTTCAAGCGCTGGCATGAAGGTTTACTTCTTGGGCATTGCCGGCGCCGGCATGAGCGCCCTGGCCTCGGTGCTCGCCTCGCAGGGCTATGAAGTCTGCGGTTCCGACGAGGGCGTCTTCCCGCCGGTCACCACCTATCTCGAACGCATGGGGATCGCCTTTCACGTCGGCTTCGATGCGGCGAAAATCCCGACAGACGTTGACATGGCCATCATCGGTTCGAGCGCCAAGCTCGGCTTGCCGGCCAGCCCCGAACTGACCGAACTCATTTGGCGGGGCGTGCCCCGATACAGCTTCGCGGCGTTCCTCGGCCTCCATACGGCGACGCGTGAAAACGTCGTCATCGCCGGCAGTTTCGGCAAGTCGACGATCACCTGCCTGTGCGCCGCCTTGATGCGCCAAGCGGGCCGCGACCCCGGGTATTTCATCGGCGCCGCACCGCTAGATCTGGACGCATCGGGACACTGGGGGGCTGATCCGACCTTCCTGATCGAAGGCGATGAATACGTGGTCGGCGGGGACGACCCCCGCTCGAAGTTCCTACTCTACCATCCGCAGGCGCTTCTGATCAGCTCCATCGTCCACGACCACCTCAACGTCTTCCCCACCATGGAGTCTTACGAGACTCCTTTCGCGCAACTGATAGACGCTCTGGCGGATGACGCGTTGCTGGTCTGCGCGCGGGATTGCGAGCCGATTCGCCTGCTCACGCGGAAGCGAGATCCGGTGTGGTACGGGCTTAACCCTGGGGAGGGCTATTTCGCCGAGGCCGTGAGTATCGGCGAGGTGACGCGGTTCGCCCTGGTGACTCCCGACGGGGAAAGGCTAGCGTTAGAGACGCAGCTCTTGGGGCTGCACAACATAGAAAACATCGTGGGGGCTGCCGCCCTGCTGCTGGAGCGCGGTGATGTCACAGCGGAGGCGCTGCGAGCGGGCGTAGCCGGATTTCGCGGCCTTGCCAGGCGCCTCGACAAGAAGACGGTTGCCTCCAGTGTACCGGTCTACGAAGGCTTCGGCTCGTCATACGAAAAGGCCCGTTCCGCGATCGAGGCCATCGCATTGCATTTCCCCAACCGCCCGGCGGTCGTCGTCTTTGAGCCTCACACGTTCAGCTGGCGCAACCGTGCCTCCCTTGCCTGGTACGACACGGTGTTTCAGGGCCTAAGCAGGGTCCTTCTGCTACCGCCCCCACGCCACGGCGCCGAGGGGGTCGAGCAACTCAGCCAGGCGGAAATCCTGTCGCGTATCGAGGGCGCGGGGGTGCGCGTGCAAGCCTTCGAAAACGGTCGGGCGGTTATTGACCACCTGCGTACATCCTTGCGCGGCGACGAGGTGGTGCTTCTGCTTTCATCGGGGCCGCTGGACGGCTTGGCGGCGAGCCTGCCGCCCGTGCTCGATGCGCATTTTGGCCGGTAGCGCGCAATATAGAGAACCCAACCTGCTGTCTCCCTGTCCCTGTCCCTGTCACGATTACATTGCTATCGACGGTCGTTAAATTGGCCAGGCCTCAGTCAACAGGAGCGAGCTCAGAATGCGTGTGGTTCCAGTCGTTTTCCTCGCCGCTGTGTTACTTGCCGGCTGTTCCAGGTCGGACAATGCCAATGTCGCAAAGGCCGGTTCGGACATGCGGGCCGCGGGCGCGGCGACCTCTGATGCCGCCGGCAATATGGCCGAGGCCACGGGAGCTGCGGCTCAGACGGCGGCTGATCGCGCGAGGCAGGCGACGGCCACGGCGGCCGACCGGGCCGGCAGCGCCCTGGAGACGGCGGGGTTTGAGGTCAGGCAGGGCGCGGGCAATGCCCGCGTTCGAGACGGCGGCACGAAGGCAGATTCGCCCCGCCAATAGTGGATCGGCGCCTCGCGAATGAGCGCAATAGTCATGGCGGCGAAGCGGGAGAACCTGCTTGGCGAGGGCCCAGTGTGGGATGCCGCCGCGGGGCGGCTTTACTGGGTCGACATCAAGGGCGGCCGCCTGGAGTGGCTGCATCCCCACAGCGGCGAAAGCGGCGGCTGCGCGGTTGATGGCCAGGTAAGTGCGGTCGCACCGCGCGCCTGCCGCGAGGGCCTTCTCGCAGCGCGCCAGGATGGCGTTGGCATCCTGGACCCAGAATCCGGCGAATTCGAACATCGCTTCCATGCCGAGCGCGAGCGGCCGGGCAATCGCGCCAATGACGGCAATGTCGATACAGCCGGGCGGTTCTGGTTCGGAACCATGCACGATGGCGAGCGGGGACGGACCGGAGCCGTCTATCGTCTCGATCCTGACTGGTCATGGCGCCGTGTGCTCGACGGCTTCGGGATCTCCAACACCCTGGTCTGCGGTCCTTCAGGCGACCGGCTCTATGTCGTCGATTCCCTGGACCAGTCCATCGACGTGCTCGAGATCGACCCGGTCACGGGCGAGGCGGGCGCGCGCAGGCCGTTCGCGCATACGCGGGGGGAGGCATACGCCCCTGACGGCTCGGCGGTGGATGCCGATGGCTATCTGTGGAATGCTCAGTGGGGGGGCGCGCGGCTCGTCCGCTATGCACCCGATGGATCGATCGATCGCGTCATTCCCGTCCCCGTTGACCAGCCGTCCAGCTGCAGCTTTGGCGGGGAAGACCTTTCCACCCTCTACATTACCACGGCCCGTTGGGGCCTGTCGGCCGAAGCCTTGGATCGTCAACCCTGGGCAGGGAGCCTGCTGGCCACGAGGCCGGGCGTGCGCGGGCTGGCCTTGCCGCCCTTCGGCGGCTGAAGAGAGCCAACACGAATGGCAGTCCTTCTCGGCGATTGGGGGACCACCCGCTTGCGGACCTGGGTGATTGGGCCGGATGGCGACGTGCGTGCATTCCGCCGGTTTGCCCTCGGCGTGGGGGGGCTGGGTCCCGGGGAGGCGGCCGAAAGGTTCGAGGACGAAGTGCGACCGGCCATGGACGCTCAAGGAATGCCGGCGCTGCTCAGCGGCATGATTGGCTCGAACCTGGGCTGGGTTTCCGCCGGCTATGTTGAATGCCCTGCGCGCCTGGGCGCGATCGCCAGATCGCTGACGACCGCCGCGCCAAATGTGTGGATCGTGCCCGGACTACGGTGCGCAGGCCTCGCCGGCCCCGACGTCATGCGCGGGGAGGAGACCCAGTTGCTTGGCTGGCTGGCCAGCGATCCGGCCCGCGCATCGGGCCGGCGCCTCGTCTGCCACCCAGGCACCCACGCGAAGTGGGTGCGGGTTGCCGATGGCCGGGTCGAGCGCTTTATCACCGCGATGACCGGAGAATTGTACGCGCTGCTCAATGACCATGGCACGTTGCGCTTCGGCCAAAGAGCGGGCGACGCCATTGAAAACGACGCTGAAGCTTTCGATCAGGGGCTTGGGGCCGCCGGCGATGGCGGCGCGTTGAGCGCCAGGTTGTTCAGCCTCCGCGGACGGCTCATCGCCGGTGAACTCGCGCCCGGCAATTCCGCCGCCTATCTCTCGGGGTTGCTGATCGGCGCCGAGATCGCCGCGCTCCACCCGATAATGGCCGCTTCAGCGGACGCGTCGGTGGACTTGGTGGGCGATGCAGCGCTCTGCGCCTGGTACGGCCGCGCGTTCGCGAAACGCGGCGTCGCCTCGAAGTTCGCGGATGGCGAGGCGGCCGCCCTTGCCGGCCTGAAGGAAATCTGGACGCTTGCGCAATGACCCTCGATGAGGCGCTCAAACCGTGTCCGATCATCGCCATCATTCGAGGGGTGTCGTCCACCGACGTGGTCGCCGTTGCGCAGGCGTTGCTGGACGCCGGCGTCCGCGCGGTGGAAGTCCCACTTAATTCCCCTGATCCGTTGGAAAGCCTGAGGCGCCTCGCCCCGGTGATGGCCGGCAGGATGGCTTGCGGAGCCGGAACGGTGCTGTCGACCGACAGCACCCGGCATGCCGGCTCGGCTGGCGCCGGGTTCATCGTCGCGCCCAATTTCGATGCACGGGTGGTTGGGACGGCGCTGAGCCTTGGCCTAACGCCCATACCCGGGATCGCGACGCCCACCGAGGCCTTCGCGGCGCTGGCCGCGGGCGCGCCGATACTCAAGCTTTTTCCGGCTTCGACCTATGGCCCCGCTCATCTGAAGGCGCTGCGCGCAGTGCTGCCGGAGGGGACGCGCGTGGTCGTTGTCGGTGGCGTTGGGCCAGCCGAGATACCGGCGTGGGGCGCCAGTGGCGCATGGGGTTTTGGCCTGGGATCTGAACTCTATCGACCGGGGCAGTCGCCCGAGGAGAC
>JAYTRF010000280.1:0-1500 GCA_043746375.1 Caulobacteraceae bacterium
AGGAGATCGGCGCTGCCGATCGCCAGGAAGTCGGGCGCTGGAAGAACAACCGCGCTGAAAACTCACACCTACCGTTCCGACGACGGGAGCGGGCGATGAGCCGGTTTCGGAGGATGAAAACACTCCAGAAATTCGCCTCGGTCCACGGATCGGTCACCAACCACTTCAACCAGGAGCGCCACCTCATCAGCCGGGAACACTACAAGGAACGACGCTCCCAGGCGCTGGCGGAGTGGCGGGCAGTCATGGCCTAAACCCCGCGTGGGTTTGGGTGAGCTGCGCCTACCTGGAGACGAGTTGCCGTTAGACTGACAGCACCCGCTGGAGGCTTGGGAGCCGTGGGTCGCGCGCCTGGGCGATCACTACCGTATCGTCACCCTAGTGGATTGATCGGGACATAAGAGTCCAGGGTGGGATTCCCTGGGGCGTGGCGTCGTGCGAGGCTGCGGGATGCGTACTGGCGTCACCGTTCATCTGAGCCCGACCGATCGTAGGTGCCTGCGGGCGATCGTCGATGATCGCAACAGTCTGCAAAAGCACGTGTGGCGCGCCCGGATTGTACTGGGGACGGCCGACGGGCTGGGGACGTTGGCGATCATGCGCACTGCCGGCGTCAGCAAGACGGCGGTCTGGCGCTGGCAGGCGCGGTTCATGGAGGCGGGCGTCGAAGGCCTGCTGCGCGACAAGACCCGACCGCCTGGCACGGCTCGCCTGCCGCAGGATGTGGCCGACCGGGTCGTGGCCCTGACGCTCGGCGATCCGCCCGGCGAGACGACACACTGGACCGGTCGACTGATGGCCAAGGTGGTGGGCGTGGGCCTGACCTCGGTTCAGCGCATCTGGCGGGCCCATGGCCTGGCGCCGCACCGCATCCGCACCTTCAAGCTGTCCAACGATCCAAAGTTTGCGGCCAAGGTCCGCGACATTGTCGGCCTCTATGTCGATCCGCCTGCCCACGCCGTGGTGCTCAGCGTCGATGAGAAGTCACAGATCCAGGCCCTGGACCGCACCCAGCCTGGCCTGCCCCTGAAGAAGGGCCGGGCCGGGACCATGACCCACGACTACAAGCGCCATGGCACGACCACCCTGTTCGCCGCCTTCGATGTCCTGGAGGGCAAGGTCATCGGCCGCTGCATGCAGCGCCACCGGCATCAGGAGTTCATCCGGTTCCTGAACGCCGTCGAGCGCGAGGTCCCGGCCGGAAAGACCATCCACGCCATCCTCGACAACTACGCCACCCATAAGCACCCCAAGGTGATCGCCTGGCTGGGCCGCCATCCGCGCTGGACGTTCCACTTCACGCCCACCTCGGCCAGTTGGCTCAACGCCGTCGAGGGCTTCTTCGCGATCCTCACCAAGCGCCGCCTCAAGCGCGGCGTCTTCAAGGGCGTCGTCGATCTACAGGCCGCCATCAACCGCTTCGTCGTCGATCACAATCAGCAGCCCAAACCCTTCGTCTGGACCGCCGATCCAGACAAAATCATCGCCGCTGCAACACGC
>JAYTRF010000281.1:0-10754 GCA_043746375.1 Caulobacteraceae bacterium
GAAGCCTCCCCAATTCACCGGCTCCCATTGATTCAGCACATCAGCAGAAATGAAATCCCATCCCCGATCACATTCATCTCAGCGGTCGGACGCGCTAGCTGAAAGTTCCGCCCCTCCGATCTATCATGGCCGGCTGCACCTCTTGAATGTTAGCGTTCGCCAAGATCGCTCCGGATGGCACCTATGTTGAAGTCACCGACCTGCTCACCACGGTGGTGGTGGGGTCACGGGCGCTGCACCACGACGGCGGGATCAGATGGCTAATGACCTGCGAGTCGGCCAGCTTGCGGAGGAGAGGAAAATGAGTCTCCATGCAGGGACGCGCCGACTCCTGATCGCGCTCTCTGGGCTCTACTGGATATCGGCGATAGTCGCCGCGCTCGCCTTCGGCCTCCACGAGCAGCGATTGTGCGTAGATAACGCCGTCAAAGCCGTCGCAAACGATACGCTCTATCGGGAATTATTTGCGGCATGCCAACCCACTACCCCCATTGTTGCGGCGGGCATCCTCGGCTACGCGGGAGTGGTTTTCGGAATTCTCGCCGCCATCTATTTCGCGGTGCGCTGGGTCGTTCGCGGCTTCTGCGCCCCCGCCTGATTAATTACGGTTTGCAAAAAATAGTCGCCTTCATGTGGAGACAGAACATCAACCCACGTTTGCTCTCCCTTGTATCAATCGGGCCAACGGTGAGGTTCTGATTGACCTGACCCCCTGAAACTCCTCCAGTTATGATGAGAGTCCGACCCATCAGAGAGGGACGGACGAATGAGGAAGTCGAGGTTCACCGAGGAGCAGATCGTCGGGGTTTTGAAGGAGCAGGAGACGGGGATCGCGGTCACCGCGCTCTGTCGCAAGCACGGGATCAGCTCACCGACCTTCTACAAGTGGAAGGCGAAGTACGGCGGCATGGACGTTTCGGAGGCGAGGCGGCAGAAGGCGCTGGAGGACGAGAACGCCAAGCTGAAGCGGCTGCTGGCGGACGCGATGCTGGACAACGTCGCGCTGAAGGGTCTGCTCGGAAAAAATGGTGACGCCTGCCGCCGCTCGGGAGGCCGCTGCGTATCTGCGGGCCGCCCACGAGATGAGCCAGCGTCGGGCGCTCCGAGTGATCAGCAAGGACCGCAGCAGCGTCAGGTACGCCTCGACCAGGCCCGACGATGCGCCGTTGCGCGAGCGGCTCAAGGCGCTGGCGGCGGAGCGCCGGCGCTTCGGCTACCGGCGCCTGCATGTGCTGATCCGACGCGAGGCCTGCTGGTCAACCGCAAGAAGGTCCAGCGGCTCTATCGTGAGGAGAAGCTGACCGTGCGCCGACGCGGCGGTTGCAAGCGGGCGCTGGGCGAGCGGCGGCCGATCGACCTGCCCACTGCGGGCAACCAGCGCTGGAGCCTGGACTTCGTCTCCGACCAGATGACTGACGGACGCCGCTTGGTAAGCGTCTGCTGATGGCCGCCTGCCTCTGACGCCTGTGAGCGGCGATAAGTGTCCACCTGTTTGATAGATGGACACCTAAAATGGGCGAACTCGTGGAGAGGGTGGCGGGAGTGGCCACGGCGGACTTTCGTCGGCGCGGCCGGCGGTCGTGGACGCCTGATGAGAAGCTGGCGATCGTGAAGGAGGCCGAGAGCGGCCTCGACCCGGTGGCGGTGGTGGCGCGGCGCCACGGCATGAACGCCAACCATCTCCACCTCTGGGTGAGCCGGGCGCGGCAGGGGACGCTTTACCGCCGGCGGGGGCGAAGGCGTCTGGAGGGTCCGGCGCCGATGGCCTTCATCGACCTGGGCGTGACGGGCGCCGCGGTGATCGCCGATCCGAAGGGGGACGGCGGGATAATCGAGATCGAGCTTCCGGGCGGGGCACGGGTGCGGGTCGTCGCGGGGGTGGACGGCGAGGCGCTACGCCGGGTTCTGCTGGCGGTGAAGGCGGCTCTGTGATGCGGATCGCGCCAGGGACACGGGTTTATCTCGCCTGCCGTCCGGTGAGCATGAGGAAGGGCTTTGACGGCCTGGCGGCGGAGGTGGCGAGCCTGATGAAGGCCGATCCTTTTTCGGGGAGCGCGTTCCTGTTCCGCAGCCGGCGGGGCGACTATCTCAAGGCGCTTCATTGGGACGGTTCGGGGCTGTGCCTCTACGCCAAGCGGCTGGAGACGGGTCGGTTCGTTTGGCCCGCCATCGTCGATGCGCGGCTGAAGCTGTCGGCGGGGCAGTTGGCGCTGCTGATCGAGGGGATCGACTGGCGCCGGGCGGTGGCGCCGCGGGCTCCAGCCCAGCCGGCGGTGTTGTAACAAGCCGCTGATTCAACTCATATTTAGTGGTGTTCAAGGGACTTTTCGGGTAGGGTCTCTGGCATGTCGCCGCGCGGCACTTCCTGCCGATCCGGACGCCCTGCGCGCCCTGGCCCTGGCGCTGCGGGCCGAACTTCAGGCCAAGGACCTGATGATCGAGAAGCTCCGCGCCCAGCTCGCGGTCCTGAAGCGCGCCCGCTTCGGCGCCTCGTCCGAGACGCTGGATCGTCAGATCGAACAGCTTGAGCTGATCCTGGGAGACCTGGAGGAAGGGGAAGCTGAACGGGCGGGTCGGGCGCCGGTGGCCTCGAAGCCTTCAACGCCCGAGACCAATGCGCCGTTGCGCAAGCCCCTGCCGGAACACCTGACCCGCGAGATCGTCCGCCACGAGCCCCCGGCCGCCTGCCCGGTGTGCGGCGCAGCCGCCGCCTCCAAGATCGGCGAGGACGAGCGTGAGGTGCTGGAATACGTCCCGGCCCACTTCAAGGTCGTGGTTCACGTCCGTCCCAAGCTTAGCTGCCGCGCCTGCGAGACCATCCGCCAGGCACCCATGCCGTCCCTGCCCATCGAGCGCGGGCGGCCGGGGCCGGGCCTGCTGGCCCATGTGGCGGTCTCGAAGTACTGCGATCACCTGCCCCTCTATCGCCAGGGCGCCATCTACGCCCGGGACGGTGTCGAGCTGGACCGCTCCACCCTCGCCGACTGGATAGGCAAGCTGGGCGGGCTCCTGGAGCCCCTGACCGATGAGATCGGCCGCCATGCCCGGGCCGGACCTTCGATCCACGCCGACGACACCCCCGTGCCGGTGCTTGACCCAGGACGGGGCAAGACCAGAACCGGCAGGCTGTGGGTCGTGGTCCGCGACGAGCGGCCATGGGGATCGGCCGTCCCGCCGGCGGCGGCCTACCTCTACTCGCCCGATCGCAAGGGCGAGCATGCCGAGACCCTGCTGCGCGACTGTCGCGGCTTCCTCCACGCCGACGCCTATGCGGGGTTCAACACTCTCTACGCCCACCATCCAGCCATCGGCGCCCCACGCCTCGTCGAGGTCGCCTGCTGGGCCCATGCCAGGCGCAAGCGCGCAAGGGTAGCTACTTCCCATTCTTTCTCGAGCCTCGGCGGTTGGCGGAGAAGGCGCTGACCGCGGTGATCCAGGAGGCCTACATACAGGGCATCTCGACCCGCTCGGTGGACGACCTGGTCAAGGCGATGGGGATGGGCGGGGTCTCCAAGAGCCAGGTTTCCAGGCTTTGCGAAGAGATCGATGTGCGGGTGAAGGCCTTCCTCACCCGTCCGGTCGAGGGCGACTGGCCGTATCTGTGGATCGACGCGACCTACGTGAAGGTCCGTCAGAACCATCGCATCGTCTCGGTCGCGGTGATCATCGCGGTGGGCGCCAACGCCGCCGGCCGGCGCGAGGTCCTGGGCATGGCCGTCGGTCCCTCGGAGGCCCAGACCTTCTGGACCGACTTCCTGCGCGGACTGGCCAGGCGCGGCCTGCGTGGGGTGCAACTGGTGATCTCCGACGCTCATGAAGGCATCAAGGCGGCGGTCTCCAAGGTGATGAACTGCACCTGGCAGCGCTGCCGGGTTCACTTCATGCGCAACGTCATGGCCCACGCCGGCAAGAGCGGCCGGCGCGTGGTATCGGCCTTCATGAGCGCCGCCTTCGCCCAGGACGACGCCGGGGCCGCCAAGGCCCAATGGCGCAAGGTCGCCGATCAGCTGCGCCCCAAGCTACCCAAGCTCGCCGGCCTTCTCGATGAAGCCGAAGTCGACGTCCTGGCTTACATGGGCTTTCCCGCCGCCCACCGCGCCAAGCTCCACTCGACCAACTCCTTGGAACGGCTCAACGGCGAGGTGAAGCGCCGTACCGAGGTCGTCGGCATCTTCCCCAACGAAGCGGCGATCATCCGACTGGTGGGCGCCATCCTGCTCGAGCAAAACGACGAATGGGCCGTTCAGCGCTCACGCTACCTCAGTCTGGAATCCATCGCCGGATTGAACGATAATCCCATCGTCAGCCTGCCAATCCTGGCGGCCTGATCGATCCCGGCCCACCGGAGATCGTGGTGACGGCGCCGCGGAAGTTACACCACGCCGCGGGACACGACCCGCAATGCCCAAGGCTGACCCATTCAAGGATCGACCCCCGCCCAGCCTGACGTTCCTTCGTCGGCCCGGTCTGCAACAGGCCCGGTCTGCAACGGTGGCGCGACCGCCCGCGCACCGCTAAGCTGGCGGTGCATGCGCGACGCCTTCGATATCCTGCTGCCCGCCGCCCTGGCAGCGGTGGCCATTACCCTCGCCTTTGGCATCTATGCGCTCTTCCGGGGCGGCGACTTTGGTCGTTCATGGTCCAACAAATTGATGCGCCTGCGCGTGGTGCTGCAGTTTTGCGCGATTCTCATCCTGGTCGCGGCTGCGGTGTGGCGCGGGCGCATGCACTGATCGGTCGCCCGCCATGGTGTTGTTGAACAAGATCTACACCCGTGCGGGGGACGGCGGTAAGACCCGCCTGGCCAGTGGCGAGCCGGTGAGCAAGGCCAGCGCCCGGGTCGAGTCCTACGGCGCCGTCGACGAGCTGAACGCCTTCATCGGCCTGGCGCGCCAGTCGACGGCGGACGATCCTGCAATCGATCAGATTCTGGCCCGAATCCAGAACGACCTGTTTGATCTTGGCGCCGACCTTGCGACGCCCAGTCGGATCGACCACGCGCCGGAGCCGCTGCGGATCGTCGGCGACCAGGTGACGCGCCTGGAGAGGGAAATCGATGCGCTCAATGCGTCGCTAGAGCCGCTGACGTCATTCGTGTTGCCCGGCGGCTCGCCCGCGGCGGCCGCCCTGCATGTGGCGCGGACCGTCTGCCGTCGGGCGGAGCGGGTCACCGTCGCCTTCGCATTGAAGGATGCCGTCGGCGGCGGCCACCACCAGGCGCTGCGCTACCTCAACCGGCTATCGGACCTGCTGTTCGTCACCGCTCGCGCGGCAAACGCCCAGGGCGCTGGAGACGTCCTATGGCAGCCTGGCGCGACGCGCGACCACGGCTGACTACCAGATATGCACACGCTGGTCGGGCGGGATGTACATCGCATCGCCCGGCTTGATGTCGAAGGCCCGGTACCAGGCATCGACGTTGCGGAAGACGCCGTCGACACGCTCGTGGTTGGGCGAGTGCGGATCGGAGACCAGCTGGCGGCGCAAGGCGTCATCGCGGGTCGCGCCGCGCCAGACCTGCGCCCATCCCAGGAACACGCGCTGGTCGCCGGTCGTGCCGTCCAGGATCGGCGCCGGCCGTCCATGCAGCGAGAGGTGGTAGGCGTCCAGCGCCAGCAGCACTCCGCCCAGATCGGCGATGTTCTCGCCCATGGTCAGCTTGCCGTTGACATGCGCACCCTTGAGCGGCTCGAAGGCCGAATATTGCGCCCCGAGCCGGTCCGTCTGAGCGGTGAACTTGGCCGCGTCTTCCGCCGTCCACCAATCCGATAGCGCGCCGGTCCCGTCGAACTGACGGCCCTCGTCATCGAACCCGTGCGTCATCTCATGGCCGATGACCCCGCCGATGGCCCCGAAATTGACTGCTGGATCGGCGTCAGGATCGAAAAACGGCGGCTGCAGGATCGCGGCAGGAAAGACGATTTCGTTTTCTGTTGGCGAATAGTAGGCGTTCACCGTCTGGGGCGTCATGCCCCATTCGGTTCGATCGACCGGACCGTTCAGGCGATTGACCTGGCGTTCCCATTCGAAATTGGCCGATTTGCCGACATCGCCGTAGAGATCGTCAGGGGAAATGCTCAACGCGGTGTAGTCCCGCCACTTCACCGGATAGCCGACCTTGACGTTGAGCATGGAGAGTTTCAGCTCGGCCTTGGCTTTCGTCGCCGGGCTCATCCAGCTGACCCGCTCGATCCGCGCGGCCAGTGCGGCGCGCAGATCGGCGATCAAGGCCTCCATCTTGGCCTTGGACTCAGGGGGGAAATAGCGCGCGACATAAAGCTTCCCAACCGCTTCGCCGAGCCCGCCATCGACGGCGCCTTCAGCCCGCTTCCAGCGCTGTTTCTGCTCAAGCTGCCCCGAAAGGGTTTTGTTGCGGAACTCGAAATGGGCCTCGGCGAATCGCTTTGAGAGGTACGGCGAGGCGCTGTCGACCACCGTAAAGGCTTCCCAGGCCTGCAGCGTCGAGATCGGCGTGGCTGCAAAGATCGCCGCTATCTTCGGGAAGGCGGTGTTCTCGTTGACGATCACGCGATTGACGGCCCCTAGATCGGCGGCGGCCAGGAACGGGGCCCAGGGGAATCCCGGCGCGGCAGTGGCCAGTTCGGCCGGGGTCATGGCGTTGTAGGTCTTCACTGGATCGCGCTGCTCGGCGCGCGACCAGCTGACCTGGGCGATCTGGGTTTCCAGGGCGACGATCGCCTTGGCCTGGGCCTCGGCATCTGGCCAGTCAACGGCCTTCAGCATCTCGGCGACGTAGGCTTCGTACTTGGCCTTTTGCGGCGCGAAGCTTGCCTGGAGGTAATAATCGCGATCCGGCAGCCCCAGACCGCCCTGCCCCAGGTAGACAGCATAGCGCAGGGGGGCCCTCGCGTCCGCGCCGGCGCCCAGGCCAAAAAATGTGCCGTCGAAGCCCTTGTTCGAACGTCCCATCAGCGCCGCCAGGGCTTCGCGCGTGTTGGCCGCACGGATCGCGGCGAGGTCGCCCGCCAATGGCTTTGCGTCCAGCGCCTCGATGCGGGGCCTGTCCATGAACGCCTTGTAGAAAGCGCCGACCTTGGCCTCGTCCCCGGTAGCGGCCGCGTCGGCCGCCGCCTGGTCCAGCAACACGTGCTGACGGTCTTCCGACAACACCTGCAGGGCGTCGAAGGTGCCGTACCGGGAGCGATCAGGAGGGATCACCAGCGACTTCATGTAGTCGCCGTTGGCGTAGGTGAAGAAATCCGCGCCCGGTGAAACCGTGGTGTCACGTCCCGCCAGATCGAAGCCCCAATTGCCCAGGTGCTGGGGACTGGCCGCGGAGGGCGACTGGCCGGGCGCCGTTGTCGCCGCCAAGGCGGGGCCGGCGGCTGCGGCGGTCAGCATCAGCGCGGCGGCGGAAACGTATTGAAGAAGATGTCTCATGAACGGCTCTGTATTTGGCAAGATTGATGTAATTGCGGCGATATTGCACGAAAATCGCCCCCAACGCGTTCGATACACGCGTTCACGGACCCCCAATTCACGCAGAGATCGCCAGCGTCTGCAGGGCCAGGGCGCGAATGGCCGCATAGTCCAGCTTCCCGTTCGCGGCCCGTACTATGGGCGCGACCACCAATTCACGCGGGGCCTTATAGGCCGCCAAGTGTTGGCGCACACGGCCGGAGATCGCCGCAAGGTCTGGGGGCGAGCCCTCCCCGACATCGATCACCGCGCAGATACGCTCGCCAAACCGCGCGTCGGGAACGCCGACGACAGCCGCGTCGCGCACGCCAGGATGGCGTTTGATGGCCTCCTCGACTTCTTCCGGGAACACCTTTTCACCGCCGGTATTGATGACTTGGGACCCGCGGCCGAGGAGCCGCAACGATCCGTCGGCCTCGACGGTGGCGAAATCGCCCGGCACGCTCCAGCGCTTGCCCTCGAATTGGCGAAATGTCCGCTCGCTCTTCTCAGGATCCTTGTAATAGCCGACCGGGAGATAACCGCTCACCGCCACCTGGCCCCGCTCGCCCGAACCGGGCTCGACCCGCCGGCCGTGTTCATTGAAAACCGCGCTGCTCGGCCCGACCATGAATTTGGCCGTTTCCGACGTGACCCCCGCCGCGGACGCCGAGGCGCCAAGTCCAACCGCCTCCGAGGACCCCAGGCTGTCGAAAATGGCGCAGCCTGGAAGATGCGCCAGCAGGCCCTGCTTGTTTTCCATGCTCCACACTGTGCCGGACGAGCCCAGTCTGCCCAGGCTGCCGAGATCCCAGCGACCTGGATTGGCTTCGAGGGCGTCCAGCATTGGGGCGGCGAACGCCATGCCGACTATGGCCGCTCCTCTGGCTTTCAGGCGGGCCGCCTCGTTCCAGAACTCGACAGCGTCGAACTTTGTCCCTGGAAGGCAGGCGACCGTGCCCCCCGTGGTCAGGGTCATCAGCGCGGTGAACTGGGACGTGCCGTGCATGAGGGGGGCTGCGGCGATCATCACTCCCGGGTCCATCGCCACAGCGCGAAGGCCCGCCTCCTCAGGGCTGGTCAGGGGCGGCGGCCCCTGGAGGGCGTTCCCGCCCGCCCCAAGAACAAGGAACAGGTCGTCCTGGCGCCACATGACACCTTTGGGCATCCCCGTCGTGCCGCCGGTATAGAGGATCAGCAGGTCATCGCCGGATCGGCCCCATGGCGCCAGCGTGCGGCCGACATCGCGCGCCGCCAGGCTCTCATAATCGGCGGCGAAAGACGGAACCGGATGTCCGGGCTCCTGGACCGCGATCCATGTTCTGACCTTGGGCAGCCTGTGGCGGATCTGCTCGACCGTCGCGGCGAAGGAGGCATGAAAGACCACCGCTTCTGCATCGGCGTTGTCGAACAGATAGATAAGCTCGTCGGCTACGTAGCGGTAGTTGGTGTTGACCGGCGCGAGGCCAGCTTTGAAAGCGGCGAAGTAAGTCTCAAGATATTCAGGGGCGTTGTAGAGGTAGGCCGCGACCTTGGCCTGAGCGCCCAGGCCTGCATCCAGCAAATGTCTGGCGAGGCCGTCCGCGCGGGCGTCGAAACTGGCCCAGTCGATCAACCGCTGCCCATGAACCTGCGCCGCGCGGTAGGGAACGGCTCGCGCCACGGATTCCCATACGTCGGCATAGTTCCAACTGACCAACGAGCCTCTCCGCGCCGCAGCGAAGGGTCACCATAAACCCAGGCGCCGCCGCGCAGTCAACGAACATTCTACATCCCCGGCATCGGCTGAGCGGGGTATTGCGTGCGGGCGACGAACCGGACCGTCACGCGTCCGGCGCGGGCGAACGTCAGCACAACCGGAACGCTCTGGCCCAGCCTGACCGGGCGCCTGAGTCCCTCGAACATCAGATGAAATCCCCTCGGGGCGAGGGTCACAGCCGACCCCGGCGCAATCACCAGCGCCCTGACCTGCCGCATGGTCATTACCTGGCCTGCCATGCGGCTTTCATGAAGCGAGGCGCCAGCGGCGATCGGCGTCGTCGCCCCGACCAGCCAGTCGGCGGTCTTGCCGTGGTTGACGATCCTGAGGTAGCCCGCGTCGCCGCCGCCCGCCGCCGCCGGTCGAAGCCAGGCGTGATCAATGCTCAGGGCCGGTCTGGCGATGTCCCGGGCCCTGGCGACATCGGCGGCGCCTATGAGCATCAAGAGGACGGCGCCGACATAGGGTGCAGAGGGTCTCTTCATCCTGGACGCCCTCCGTAGTTCTCAAGGTTTCTGCTGCGGGTTATCCACGGCGCGGGGCCGCTGACCGGATGGTTGCGCGCGGTCAGTGGGCAGCCTGATGCGACATGACGTCCTGCACCCGGATGATCGTCGGACCAAGGATGGCAACGAACAGCACCGGCAGGAAAAAGAGGATCATCGGCACGGTTAGCTGGGCGGGGAGGGCCGAGGCTTTCTTCTCGGCGGCGGAAAGGCGCAGGTCGCGGTTCTCCTTGGCCATCACCCGCAGGGCCGAGCCCAGCGGCGTGCCGTAGCGCTCGGCCTGGATCATTGCGGTGGCCACGGACTTGATGCCCGCATGGTTGGTGCGCTTTCCCAGCCCCTCGTAGGCTGAACGGCGTTCAGGAAGATACGAGAGTTCGGCCCCGAGCAGGCTCAACTCCTCGGCCAGCTCCATCGAAGAACCGCCGATCTCCTGGCTGACCTTCTGGATTGCCGCCTCGATCGACATCCCCGATTCGACACAGATCAGCAAAAGGTCGAGCGCGTCGGGAAACGAGCTCATGATCGATGTCCGCCGCTTGGCGGCGACGTTGCCGACATAGACGTTGGGCGCATAGAAACCGATCACGAAAGCGGCCATACCCGCACACAGCTTGGTCATCATCGGCAGCCCAAAGCCGTTGATCACGAAAAGGTAGAACAGGGCGAGAGGCCCGAAGATGAACGGCGTGCAGAACCGGAAGAAGTAGTAGGTCGATACCGGCCGCGGCCCGCGAAAGCCCGCCTGGGCGAGTTTGTCGGTGACCGAGGTGTCTTCCAGGAACCTGCGCAACTGCAGCCGCTCGACGACCCCCTTGTAGAGGCCCTCGTCGGTCTGGCGCAGCGTGCCGGTGCTGGTCTTCTTGGCCAGGGCTTCGCGTGAGCGCCGGCGGAGTTCCTCGCGCCGGTTGGCGACCGACTTCAGTCGGCCTTCCAGGCCGTTTCGGGCGAAAGTGGGCATCACCAGGGTGACGATGGTGGCGAAGGCGACCATCGCCACGAAGGCCGTGAACAGATTTTCAGGGTTGGTCAGTGTTTCGGCGAGGTCCCGGTACATGGCGCCTGTCGCC
>JAYTRF010000282.1:0-2226 GCA_043746375.1 Caulobacteraceae bacterium
CCCAGCTTAAACGTGACAGTGAAACTGCTGGAACTGCTAATGATCGAGAAGGTGAGCGGCGCTCCGGCGGCCGGCGTGGCAGGGGAAAAGGTGACGCCCGCCCCGGACAGGTTCGGGACATTGAAGCTGGTGATCGTCGTGGGACGCCCCGAGACGGTCGAGCCTGCCAGGATCTGCACGGTGTAGATGTGATCGCAGTTCCCGCCGGCGCCGCCCGAAGCGCAGCTAATGGTCACGGTGGGCGTCGTCACACTGCCGGGTGTCAGCCGGATCGCCGTTCCGCCGATTCTGGTAACCGAGCCGCTGCTGGCGTCGACATTGAAGGTCGACACGCTCGAATCGGCGACGATCGTGCCCAGCGACAGGGTTGCGATCGACCGCTCGGTCAGGCGCCATGCCAACGCCTGGCCGGATGCCAAGAGCGCGCAAAGTCCGGCCGCGAGAGGCCAAAATCGACGCGCGGGGCTCATGGGCGGCTCACGCGGTGGCAAAATCCGCTCTCCCATTTCGGTTCCCCCATTGAGCGCGGGTGGACCCGGCAGTGGTGCGCGCGCCAGCGATGATGCGAACGGCGGCCGTGGCTCGGGCGTCGCCGGTGATGTTTTCTGGGTCGCCAATGTCGCGCGGAGATTGCCGGAACGGGGCGGTTGGCAGGGCGCGCCTTGGCACGGGCCGTGGGCGCCTCGGCCGGGGCAGGGCCAGGACCCGATGTAACCCGCTCGGGGGTCGCCCCCGCGACGGCAACGTTCGCCGAGAGCCGGCCGGCGAATCCGCCGCCCTGGGGCACGACAACGGCAAGCGGCGCGGTGAGCGCCAGATTGAGCCGCCCAGCCTGTTCGGGGTCCAGGCGAAGTTCGTACTTCCCGGGCCGCAACCCTTCGAGCACCACCGTTCCATCGTATTCGGTCCGGCCCTGCGCGATCACGCGCCCGCCGCCATCGACCAGCTGAACGTTGAGCGCGGAAAGCCCTCGCGGCCCTGAACCGGCGGCGGAGAACATCACGCGGATCTCCACCTCGCCGGTGAGTATGAGGGGATAGGCGATCACCGCTGTGCGGCCCGGCCGCGGAACCAGACGAATCAGCCGCGGCGGCGCGGTCAGATACGGATTGTCGATCGATTCGGGGTCGACCCGGACCTGGGCATAGGCGCCGGAACCGAGGTTGGTGACCATCGCCGATCCGCTCGCGTCGGTCCTGGCTTGATGGCCGTCGCCCTGCACCAACAAGCCTGCGACCGCCGCATCTTTGGCGTGTCGCACCGGTCCGCCATCGTTGGAGACGAAGGCGTCGACAACCGCCGCGCCGCCGTCGGCCGCCCCCGGGCCCATCGCGCGGTAGCGGCGCGCCAGGGGGTCCCAGCTCAGGCCCAGGCTGATCTGCACGCCGATGCGAAAATCGCCGGGGTTGGTAGTGTAGCTGCCGACCAGCGACACATCCATCGCGTGCAGGCGCCAGGTCTGGCCGACCTCGAAACTCGTCTGGTGGGTGTCGAACGCCTGGCCGACGCCCAGATGCAGAGCGCTGCCACTGCCGGTCTGGCGGTCAGCGGTCACCAGCATGGAATTGAGCCTCACGGTCGGCGCGGCCTGGTAGGCCAGTTCGCCGCGCAGCTGCCACTTGTCGTAGGTCAGGCCGGAAGCGGCCAGCGAGCCGATCAGTGTCTGACTGGCCGTAACCGACCCGCCCGAATCGCGCTGGTAGTCGAGACCAGACGAGAACAGGTAGCGGCCGAGGGCCTGCGAGACGCGCGCCTGGGCCTCTATGCGCTCCTCACCATCGACGAACTGATCTCGCGTCACTCGAAGTGATATAGGTAAACCATTGTTTCCCAGTCGCTCTACGAAGTCTAAAGCCAAGGTGGTGTCGCGCCTCAAATCGGCGCCGCCGGTCACGGCGGCGGGAACAACCTCGTCGATAAAGCCGCCAGCGTACTCGACATCGCGCGCGACGACCGAGACCCCCGCAAGCTTGCCGGCGACGCCGAAGCCCAGCGCCGATCCGCCCAGATTGTCGTGCGCGGCGTCGAGCTGCAGGAAGTACCCCTGCACGGCGGTGCTCAGGCTAAGCACGCCCATTTCCCGCGCGGGGCCCGGCCTTGGCGTATATTGCGCGAAACCTGCCGTCGCAGTCAGCGCGCTGGTGATGCCATGGGAAAAGCTGGCCGCCACCCGCCACGTACCATCGCCGGGCGCGCCCTCCTGCGGCTCGAACGCAACTGTCGGCA
>JAYTRF010000283.1:0-6655 GCA_043746375.1 Caulobacteraceae bacterium
GAAGGCGAGCTTCATGCCAAGCCCGTCGCAGGCCGGACAGGCCCCGGCCGGGCTGTTGAAGGAAAACAGCTTCGGCTCGATTTCGGCGATGGAAAAGCCGGACACCGGGCACGCGAACTTCTCGGAGAAGATCAGCCGCCTAGGCTCGCCCTCGCCATCGTCGGCCTTTGTCCATTCAGCGACCGCGATGCCGTCGGCCAGACGCAGCGCGGCCTCGAGGCTTTCGGCGTAGCGGCTTTCGAGGCCCGCCCTGGTAACCAGCCGGTCGACGACGACGTCAATGTCGTGCTTGAATGTCTTTTCCAGCGTCGGCGCATCCTCGATCGGGTAGAATGTCCCGTCGATCTTGAGCCGCTGATAGCCGCCCTTCTGCCACTCGGCGATTTCCTTGCGGTATTCGCCTTTGCGGTCCCGAACCACTGGCGCCAGAAGGTAGATTCGCTCCCCGTCCGGCAGGGCCGTCAGCTTGTCGACCATCTGGCTGACCGTCTGGCTGACGATCGGCAGGCCCGTGGCCGGCGAATAGGGCACCCCGACCCGCGCCCACAGCAGCCGCATGTAGTCGTGGATCTCGGTCACCGTGCCGACCGTCGAGCGGGGATTGCGGCTGGTCGTCTTCTGCTCGATGGAAATGGCCGGGGAGAGGCCCTCGATCAGATCGACATCGGGCTTGCCCATCAGTTCCAGGAACTGCCGTGCGTAGGCTGACAGGCTTTCGACATAGCGGCGTTGACCCTCGGCATAGATGGTATCGAAGGCCAGGCTGCTCTTGCCGGACCCCGAGAGGCCGGTCAGAACCACTAGCTCGCCGCGCGGAATATCCACGCTGACGTTCTTGAGGTTGTGTTCGCGCGCGCCGCGCACGCGGATGAAACGAGTTTGCTCAGACATGCTCTCTTTCAAGAACCATCCGCGCCGGTCGCGGGCAAGCCTTCGTGAACTTAATAGACGGAGTCGCGGTTTCTGCGAGAACAAAACACGAACTTACGCACTGCGACTCGGCCCCTCGTGCACGACGAAAGGCAAGGCCCTGCGGCTTGATGGCGCGCCATGGCCACGGTTCATTGCCCGTTCAGAGGGTTTTGCTATAAGCGCCTCGCCCGAGATCGAAGCGGGCCCTTATTGAGAGCATGTGAGGGGTCGATGCAGGCATCTTCGATGCTGCTTAGAGAAGCCGTTTATCGGCCATCGGACAACGAGCCGTTCATGAACGGTCGGCAGGTTGATTATTTCCGCCAAAAGTTGCTCGGTTGGAAGGAGGACATCCTTCGTGAATCGCGCGAAACAGTCACTCACCTCCAGTCCGAGACAGAGAACCACCCCGATTTCGCCGACCGTGCCTCTTCGGAAACAGATCGATCGCTCGAGTTGCGCACCCGGGACCGCCAGCGCAAGCTGATCGCCAAAATCGAGGAGGCGCTGCGGCGAATCGACGAAGGCGTTTATGGTTATTGCGAAGAGACTGGCGAACCGATCGGCCTGGCGAGGCTCGAAGCCCGTCCAATCGCCACGTTCAGCCTTGAGGCCCAGGAGCGCCATGAACGCCGCGAACGGGTCCATCGCGACGATTAGGGTTGCAGAGCGTTCTGCCGGTCGGGGAGACACGAACCTTTGACCGACCGCCTCGTCATCGCCGCCATCCAGGCCAATCCAACCGTCGGTGACATTCGCGCCAACGAGGCCCTTGCGCGCAGGTCGATGGCGCGGGCGACCGAGCTTGGGGCCGATATCGCGGTATTTTCCGAGCTGTTTCTGATCGGCTATCCGCCTGAGGACCTAGCCCTCAAGCCGGCCGCCCTGGCCGCTTGCCGAGCTTCGCTGGAATCCCTCGCCCGTGATACCGCGCGAGGGTGCGCGGCGCTGATCACACTGCCCTGCCGCGGCGACGACGGACGGCCGAAGAATGCCGTGGCGTTGATCGAGGGGGGTGAGATCAAGGGCATCTCCTGCAAAATCGCCCTGCCGAACTATGGCGTCTTCGACGAAAAACGCATCTTCGAGCCTGGGGAGAAGCCACAGGTTTTCGAGTTTCGCGGGGTCAGGATCGGCGCGCCGATCTGCGAGGACATCTGGCTGGAGACTGTCTGCGCCGACCTCCACCGCCAGGGAGCTGAAATTCTTCTGGTTCCCAACGGCTCGCCGTTTCGGCGCTCTTCAGGCGAAGAACGCTTCGCTGTCGCCGGCGCGCGCGTAGCCGCAACCGGCCTGGCACTCATTTACGTCAACCAGATCGGCGGCCAGGACGAGCTTGTCTTCGACGGGTCTTCGTTCGCCCTTCAGGGTGATGGCGAGATTTGCATGCGCCTGCCGTCGTTCGAAGAGGCGATCGGCTGTTCGACCTGGCGAAAGGACATCAGCGGCGGGTGGCGCTGCGAAAGTGCGCCGCGCGCTGTGTGGCCAGATGGCCCAGGGGCCATCTACCGCGCGATGGTGGTTGGTTTGCGCGACTATGTGACCAAGTCCGGCTTTTCCGGGGTTCTCCTCGGTCTTTCCGGCGGGGTCGATTCAGCCCTTTCGCTGGTGGTGGCTCGCGATGCTCTGGGGGCGGGGGGGGTGAAAGCGTTCATGCTGCCATCGCGGTACACCGGGAGCGAGAGCCGGGAGGACGCCCTCGCCTGCGCCAGGGCCGTCGGCATCCCCCTGGAGACCATTCCCATCGAGCCGGCGGTTGAAGCTTTTGGCGGCATGCTCGCCGCGTCCTTCTCGGGTCTGATCGCCGATATCACCGAGGAGAATCTGCAGGCGCGCATACGCGGCGTGACCCTAATGGCGCTGTCCAACAAGCTTGGCCTGATGCTGCTGACCACCGGCAACAAGTCGGAGATGGCGGTGGGTTACGCCACTCTCTACGGCGACATGTGCGGCGGCTACAACGTGCTCAAGGACCTCTACAAAGTCGAAGTCTATGAGGTCTGCGAGTGGCGCAACGCCAACGCCTTTGAGGACGGTCCGGCAAATCCGATCCCCAGGCGCGTCCTGACCAAAGCCCCATCGGCCGAACTGCGTCCCGATCAGACCGATCAGGACAGCCTGCCGCCATACGACGAACTGGACGCTATCCTGCAGGAACTCGTCGAAAATGACGCGAGCCTCGACCAGATCATCGCCTGCGGCCACGATCCGGCGACCGTCGAACGGATCCAGCGGCTGCTCTACAGCTCGGAGTACAAGCGACGCCAGGCAGCGCCGGGGGTCAAGATCGGCGGCAAGGCTTTCGGGCGCGACAGGCGATATCCGATCGTCAATGGATTTCGTGACCGGGCAAGCCGCTAGCTCTCTACGTTCCGATGGGGATGGTGAACACGTCGGTCGGCATCTCCCGCAAAGCCGGAACTATCGCCTCTATGTCGTCGACAGCGCGCCAGCATGCGCGAAATTCCTCCGGGGTCAGGGCTTGGTCGGTCATCTGGGCAAAGAGGTCGAAGAGGTGCGACCAGAAGCCGCCAGGGTTGTAGAAGACGATCGGCTTGACGTGTAGGCCGAGGCGCCGCCAGGACAACAATTCGATGGCCTCTTCAAGCGTGCCGATGCCGCCGGGCAGCACCGCGAAACCGTCAGCCTCCTCGAACATCCGCATCTTTCGCTCGTGCATGGAGGTGACGACGACAGTCTCGATACTTGCAAGCGGATGTTCATGACCAGTCAGGAACTGCGGGATTACGCCAAGCACCCGGCCGCCGGCCTGATGCGCAGCCTTAGCGCAGGCGCCCATGAGACCCACCCCGCCGCCGCCGTAGACGAGACGCAGGCCGCCGTCGGCCAATTGCCTTCCGAGCGCAGCGGCGGCCTTCAGCAAACGGGGGTCGGCCCGCGGAGATGATCCGCAGTAGACGCAGACCGAGTCCAGGCGTGTGGACAGGGTGGGCATGGATCACGCATCCTTTTGCCGGAGACATTCATCGCGCCCCCGGTTCAGGTGTACGAGTGTCGCCGGCCATCTTCGCGTGGAAGGGAAGTCCTATTCAAGTCGAGGCGATGGCGAAGCTCACCGGAATCCTGCTCATGGGGGGCGCGCTTGCCGCGTGCGGGATCAAGGACAAGAGCGGGATCGCCAGCCCGCAGCGAACCGGTTCGTCGCAGGCCGAGCGAGCCTATTGGGCCCCGCCCACTCTGGTGTCGGCTTCGAGAGTTTCAGGCGGCCGGATCGGGCTCATTGGGACCGGCGATCCCGGCTCGCGGATCAGACTGGCGACACCGTCTGGGCAGGTGACCCTTGCGACCGCTGACTCCCGTGGGTTTTGGCGGATGGTCATTCCTGGCGCGACCGAGCTGCGTCTGTTCGGACTGTCGATGAGCCAGGCAGCCCGAACCATCCAGGCGCAGGGGTATCTGGCGGCGACGCCCGGCGGCGAGTTCGGCCAATTGCGCGCCGGCGCCGGCGCGCTCGTCATACCGCGGTCAGGCGCCGGATTGAGAATCTCCGCCATCGATTTCGACGCCCAGGGCGCGGCGGTCGTCTCGGGCTTCGGGGTTCCTTCCCGCCCGGTGGCAGTTGCGGTAGACGGCGAGGCGCGTGGCGGCGAGCCTGCGGACGGGGCCGGCCGATTCACCATGGGGCTCGAACCCCTGAGCCCCGGCGATCACAGCCTGGCCGTGACCCAAGGCGCCGCGCACGCCCAGGCGGTGGTGAGTGTGTCGCCGGCCGCGCCGCTGGCCGGGCCGTTTCGGGCCGAGCGCACCCAGACCGGCTGGAGAATCGACTGGCTGACGCCCGGCGGGGGCATACAGACAACCCTGCTCGTCATACCCGGGGAGCCTTCATCCTGACCTATCATCACGGTGAGGCCGCCGGAGCCGACGCTGCGCTAAAGACCGATGCGCCGACGGTGGCCAAGTTCAGCTTCTGGTCCTCGATGGCCGATCTGATCAGGCTCGTGGTTCGGTCCAAGGCGAGGGGCCTGAAGAGCCGCCTGGGGATCGCCCTTGCCCTGGTGCTGATCGGCAAGTGGACGGGGGTCATCGCGCCCCTGTTGATCCAGAACGCCATCGATCACCTCAACCACGGCCGCGCTTCGGGCCAGGCGGTGTTCGTCGGTTTCGCCGGTTTGGCCGTCGGGTGGGTGCTGCTGCGGTTCGTCTCCGGGGCAACGCCCTACATGCGCGACTCGATCTTCACGCCCGTTTCGCAGATGGCCCTGGCACAGTCGGCGATGGAGACATTTGCTCATTCGCTTTCGCTGTCGCTGAACTTTCACCAGAGCAAGCAGTCCGGCCGGCTATCGCGAATCATCGAGCGCGGATCCCAGTCGACGGACTTTCTGCTGCGCAGCGTGGTCTTCAACCTCGGACCTACCTTGCTCGAACTGTTGATGGCCGCCTTTGTCCTCACCACGCGCTTCAACTGGAGGCTAGCTGCGGTCGCTGTCGCCACCATCGTCGTCTATATCGTCTTCACCTTCGGCATCTCGAACTGGCGGCTGAAGCATCGGCGGGTAATGAACGAGGCCGACTCCGAAGCTGCGGGTCTCGCCGTCGACGCCCTGATGAACTACGAGACGATCAAGACATTCGGATCCGAAGAGCGAATCGTTTCCAACTACCAGCGCGCACTGGTGGACTATGCCCGCGCGGCGGTGAAGGCCAACACGTCACTGCAACTGCTCAATGCCATCCAGTCGGTGGTGCTCAACCTCGGCTTGGTGACGATCACCCTCCTGGCGGGTTTGGAGGTGCTGCAGGGAACGATGAGCCTAGGCGGGGTCACCGCCTGCATCCTCATCCTGCAACAGGTCTATTCGCCCCTTTTCAACCTTGGAGCCAACTACCGCGGAATCCGCCAAGCCTTCATCGACATGGAACAGATGCTCGACCTGATGGCGGTCAAGCCGGAGATCGTCAACGCCGCGGATGCCCGGGCGCTGCCGCCGGCATCGGGTGAGGGGGCAAGGCTGGTGTTCGAAGACGTGGCCTTCCGCCACGGCGCGCGTTCTGTTGGGCTGCGCGCAATCAGTTTCTCGACCGCGCCCGGCTCGACAACCGCGCTGGTCGGCACGTCCGGATCGGGCAAGACGACCATCGTGCGGCTGGCCCTGCGCCTGCTGGACCCTCAAGCGGGACGGGTGCTGATCGACGGCGTTGACCTGCGCGAGGTGCGTTTGGCGGCATTGCGAGCAGCCGTGGCGTTGGTTCCGCAGGACGTGGCCCTGTTCAACGATACCCTCTTTGCCAACATCGCCTTCGCCGATCCGGACATCGACGAGGGGGCCGTGTGGGCTGCCGCCGAAGCTGCCGAGCTCGCGCCGTTCATCGAACGGCTGCCGTACAAGATGCAGACGCGCGTTGGCGAACGGGGCCTCAAGCTGTCCGGCGGCGAGCGTCAGCGGGTCGGCCTGGCGCGCGCGCTCCTGGCCAATCCCAGGCTGCTGGTGCTCGACGAGGCGACCAGCGCCCTGGACGGACGCACCGAAGAAGCCATCCAGGCGACCCTGCGCAAGGTCCGCGCCGGTCGTACGACCCTGGTAGTCGCCCATAGGCTGTCGACGATCGCCGATGCCGACCAGATCCTGGTGGTCCGCCGCGGACGCATTGTCGAGCGGGGAGACCACACGGGGTTGCTCGCCGCCGGCGGAGAATATGCGGCCTTGTGGCTTCGCCAGACGCGCGGCGATGCATCTATTCGGCCGCCTCTGGCAAACGTTGGGGGCGGCTAGGGGCC
>JAYTRF010000284.1:0-4844 GCA_043746375.1 Caulobacteraceae bacterium
CTCCTCGGCCGTGTGATCCTTGCGGATAATCTCCAAGGGAGCGCCCATCCAATGCCTCCGACACGCGATTCGCCGCGCCTCCGCATTGATTCGGAATTCGGCCCGCTCGGGAATCCCCCAAATGAGTCAGCCTCACCAAGGTCTGGTATTACTCCGCGGCGCCGCCCACCTCCGGAAGCGCCTTGGTGATCTTTGTGATCCTTGGTGTGCTTCGTGTCGAAAGACGGCGTTCGCCGCATCCAGGGCTCTCTTCACGTCCTCGCTCCCGCCAGCCTCCGCCAGTTCATGGTAGCCGAACTGTAGCGGTCACTGGCGCGCCGTCGCGTCCCTCCTCCCGCCGGAAAGCGCGGCGGTCATCAAACGGGCGTCCCCCCGTCCGCGTGAGAGACGGGCTTTGGCGCTTCCAGCGCAGCGGCGACGGCGTCCTCGACGCGTTCGAGCCAGATGAACTCCAGTTTTTCCCGCGCTTCGGCGGGAATGTCATCGAAGTCCCGACGGTTGCGGGCGGGCAGCATGACCCGCGCAAGTCCGGCCGCCGCCGCTGCGACGACCTTCTCGCGGATGCCGCCCACCGGCAAAACCAGCCCGCGCAGGCTGATCTCGCCAGTCATGGCAGTATCGCTGCGCACGGTCCGCCCGGTCAGCAGGGACGCCAGGGCGATGAACATGGCGACGCCGGCGCTCGGCCCGTCCTTGGGCGTCGCTCCGGCTGGCACATGGACGTGGATGTCTGTCTGACGAAAAAGGATCGGGTCGATGGCTAGGAGCTGAGCCTGGGTCTTGACCAAGCTGAGCGCAGCCTGAACGCTCTCGCGCATGACATCGCCCAGTTGACCAGTCAGAATAAGCTTGCCGTCACCGGGCGTCCGAGCCGCCTCAATGAACAGGATGTCGCCGCCAACGGGCGTCCAGGCAAGACCTGTCGCCACGCCCGGTACGCTGGTGCGCATGGCGACCTCGCTTTCGAAGCGCGGCGCGCCGAGCATCGACTGCAGATCGCCGGGGCCTACTCGCACAGGCTCGCTGGTCCCTTCGGCGAACTTCACCGCGACATGGCGCAGGACCTGCCCGACCTCACGCTCCAGGTTACGCACACCGGCCTCGCGCGTGTAGGCGTCGATGATCGCCGTCAGCGCCGCCGCGTC
The DNA here is from genome assembly GCA_043746375.1 of Caulobacteraceae bacterium. GTDB lineage: Bacteria > Pseudomonadota > Alphaproteobacteria > Caulobacterales > Caulobacteraceae > Acaudatibacter. The sequence goes on from JAYTRF010000284.1 coordinate 1,146, forward strand.
GATCTCGGCCTGCTCAGGCTTCAGGCCATTGGCCTCCATCTGGCGGCGAACGAGGTAGCGCTGGGCGATCTGCAGCTTTTCGCCGGGTGTGTAGCCGCTCAGAGTAATGATTTCCATTCGATCGCGCAGCGGCCCCGGAACAGTCTCAAGCATATTGGCGGTGGTGATGAACACTACACGGGAGAGATCGAATGGCACCCCGAGATAGTTGTCACGAAAGCTATTGTTCTGTTCAGGGTCGAGCACTTCCAGCATCGCCGAAGACGGATCGCCGTGACTGCCATTGCCGAGCTTGTCGATTTCGTCGAGCATCATCACGCAATCACGCGCTTCGGCGCGCCGAATCGCCTGGATGATGTTTCCCGGTAGCGCGCCGACATAGGTGCGTCTGTGGCCGCGGATTTCGGCCTCATCGTGAACACCGCCCAGGCTGATGCGCACGAACCGGCGGCCCATGGCCTTGGCGACCGACCGGCCCAGCGAGGTCTTTCCCACCCCAGGCGGGCCGACAAAGCAAAGGATCGGCGCGGCACCGTCGGGCGCCAGCTTGCGCACAGCCAGATATTCGACGATCCGGGTCTTGATCTTCTCGAGCCCATAGTGATCGGCGTCGAGCACGGCGCGCGCTTGCGCGATGTCGATCGGGGATGGGGCGGGCGTGGACCACGGCAACTCCACCATCCAGTCCATCCATGCCCGGATCATGCCGTATTCCGCCGCCGCGTCGGGCATCTTGCGCAGGCGCGCAAGCTCCTTCAACGCTTGCCCCTCAGCCTCTGGGGGCATGGCCGCCTTTTCGATCGCGATCTGCAGATCGGCAATCTCCTGGGCGTTTCCTTCGCCCTCGCCTAGTTCCTTTTGAATGGCCGCCATCTGCTCGCGAAGCAGGCCCTGGCGTTGGCGTTCCGAAAGGGCGGCGTTGGTCTGGCGACCGATCTCGGCCGAAAGCCGAAGCACATTCAGCCTCTGAGCCAGGATGGCGGAGACCTTGTCGAGGCGCGCCTTGAGGTCGAGTGTCTCGAGGACCGTCTGCTTTTCCTCTGCCTTCACGTCCATGTAGGCGGCGGCAATGTCGGCCAGGGCGCCGGGCGAGGCGATCTGGGCCACCGTTGCCCTCAATTCGGCCGGGGCCTGGGGAACGAGGTCGAGAACTTCCATCGCCTGGCCGCGCAGATTGAGAAACCGGGCCTCGATTTCGTCGCCGGAGCCGGCGGGCTCGGCCAGCCGAACGCCCTTCGCCGCCAGATAAGGCCAGCCCTCGACGAATTCAGTGATCGAGAAGCGTTCGACGCCCTGGCAGATCAGGTGATTCTCGCCGCCCTGGCTGGTCACATAGCGCAAGACGTTTGCGATCACCCCAACCGGGTGGATTTCCTGCGGCCTGGGTTCAACAACCTGCGGATCGCGCTGCAGTACAACCACCACCTGACGTTGCTCGCGCACGGCCTGCTGGGCCCCGGCGATGGCGCCGGCGCCGGCCAGGGTAATCGGCAGGACGATCTCGGGAAACAGCACCATGCCCCGGATCGGCACGATGATGAAAGCGTCGGAGGGCAGGGAGGCCAGGCCTGCGGAGACCCGCTCCGCCGTATCGACGGGCGCGGACGCCTCGCCGATCGGCGGGTCACCGCGGGTCTCCAGAGTGGCCGCCACTGTCAGGCCTCCCTGCGGAGGCTGACGACCAGACAGCCGTTCACAGTCTGGCGGTGAATCTGGTCGTAGCGGCCGGCGGGCAACGGTACGCGGCGTTCGAACCTGCCCTGCGGCAGTTCCATCCGGTGTATCACCGCAGTGCGGAGTTCGCCAGGCAGCACCCGTTCGCCCGCGATGAGCAGGCAAGGGCCGTCAATGGCCAGTCGCACGTCGCCTTCGGCTACCCCCGGAAGGGCGGCGATGATCAGTACGGCGCCGGCGACCTCCAGCACGTCGACTGGCGGCTCCCAGGCGGGCTGCCTCGCACTGCGAGTAGCGGGCTGAAACACCTGGCTGTGCAAACGCTCGGCCCGCGCCAGCATGTCCAGTGCTTCGCCCCACATCCACGCTCGCGGATCGTGGTCTTGCATGCAGCCTCGCTTCCATCGCCAAGCTCGAAAGGCGTCGTTTGCGCTTAAGGTTCCAAATGGGCGCCAACATCCCTCGACGAAAGATGGGAATACTTACCCGGGCGTCTACGTTCTTCCCAAAGTGGCGTAAGGAATTCGGCGCATGAATGACCAAGAGACTGGCGAGCGCAGCGCGTCGATGGGCCCGACAGGAAAACGCTTCCGCTATGCCAATCATGACGCCCTACTGGCCGCGCGGGCGCTGCGGACGCGGTTGGGCGACGGCGCCGGCCTCGTCTCGTTTCCGTCCACCGAACTGCTCTGGCCGATCGGCCTGACCCACACCAGCGTCGAAACCGACTGGCGCGGTAACTTCATTCTGATGACGTGGGGGGCGCCCAATTCGACGCGCCGAAGTTCGTCGCCGATGCGCTGGCGGCGCTGCCATGAATCTGCATCTTGCCGCCGTCTGTTTCATAGACCCCGGCCGCAGAGCAAAACCGCGTCGCTCAGGCATTGCTGCGCGAGATCCTCTACCCGTGTCGCCGATCCGACCTTGATGAACGGCAGTTTCAGCGACAAGACCTCGGCCATCATCGCGCGATTGTAGCGCAGCGTCCGTTCCAGGAAAACGTCGATCAGGCGGCGGCCGTGGCGGTCGGTTTCTGCGTACCGGCTCTCGCTGCGGATACGCGCCCGGAAGAGCGCGTCCGATCCGGTCAGCCAAATCGCACCGACGCCCGCCAGGCCAAGGTCGGCGACCGTGGCCGGCCAGAGCGCGGACCCCTCAATCACCATGCGTTCGCCGGTCTGGCCTCCCACGTGACCCCGCACCAGCTGTTCGATCGCCGGCCACAGCCGCGCATAGTGGTCGAGCACAGAGGCGAGGAGATCGTCGTTGGCCAGGCCAAGGTAATGATTGGCGACGTGCGGCGGGACTGGAGTCTCGCCCTTGGGCCATGGTCGGCCGGGATGGCGCGCCAACAGATCGGTGGAGGCGTGTTTCCAGCCGAGGCGGGCGGCCAGGGCAGCGGCGACCGTCGACTTGCCGATATTGGAAGAGCCCCCGATCAGGAGGACCTTCAAAGGCGAGAATGGGTGCGGGGACAGGATTTGAACCTGTGACCTTCAGGTTATGAGCCTGACGAGCTACCGGGCTGCTCCACCCCGCGTCAACCGTGAAATCTCTCGAGTGTGATGAAGGGTCGTAATCGAACGGGCATCCCTTTGATAGACCTGGCGGCGACCTACTCTCCCGCGCCTTAAGACGAAGTACCATCGGCCCTGGAGGGCTTAACGACCGAGTTCGGAATGGGATCGGGTGGGGACCATCCGGAATAGCCACCAGGTCAATGAAAGGGATGAGAAGAAGACATCAATTGCCTGGCGCGTAAACCAAAGTCGCGCATAAGCTTTGATAAGAACGATCAAGCCTATCGAGCTATTAGTACCAGTAAGCTGCACGCCTCGCAGCGCTTCCACACCTGGCCTATCAACGTGGTGGTCTACCACGGCTCTCGGCGAAGCCTTGTTTTGAGGTGGGTTTCCCGCTTAGATGCTTTCAGCGGTTATCCCGTCCATACTTAGCTACCCTGCTGCGCGGCTGGCGCCACGACAGGTCCACCAGAGGTATGTCCATCCCGGTCCTCTCGTACTA
>JAYTRF010000285.1:0-4724 GCA_043746375.1 Caulobacteraceae bacterium
CCGGCCATGGAGCTCGCATTACGCAACGCGGTTATCGTCGACGGGGCTGGGGGCGAGCGTTTCTCCGGCGACATTGGCATCAGCGAAGGCCGGGTGGTCGCGGTGGGAGAGGTGCGTGGCTGCGCCGCGAGTGAGATCGAGCTCGCGAGCGCCGTTGTGGCGCCGGGCTTCATCGATGTTCATACGCACTACGACGCACAGGCGTTCTGGGACCCGATGCTCAGCCCGTCGTCCTTCCACGGCGTTACGACCGTCATCGCGGGGAATTGCGGCTTCACCCTCGCGCCCTTGTCCGGTGACCCCGCGGACACGGATTATCTCCTACGCATGCTCGCACGCGTGGAGGCCATGCCGCTCAATACCCTGCGCGCCGCCTTGAAGCCGACCTGGACTGACTTTGGGAGTTTCCTCGCGGCTCTGGACGGCAGGCTGGCTATCAATGCGGTCTTTCTTGTCGGCCACAGCGCCTTGCGACGACTGGTGATGGGTGATCAGGCCGTGGGGCGGTCCGCCACCAAGGCGGAGATCGACGCGATGTGCGCTCTGCTCGACCGTTCCCTCGCTCAGGGGGGCGCCGGCTTTTCAACGACCGTTTCCTATACCCATTCGGACGGGGAGGGGCGGCCGGTCCCCTCCCGTTGGGCCTCCCGCGAGGAGCTGCTGAGCCTAGCGGCGGTGCTTCAGCGGCATCCTGGCACCTGGGTCGAGATGGTGACAGGCAAGACCGAGATGGAGGAGAGCGACCACGCGCTCATGACCGACGTGGCGCTCGCGGCGGGTCGCCCCCTGAACTGGAATCTGGTGACGGTCTCGGCGCGAGCCAGGAGCGCCTACGAATCGCAACTACGGGCGTCCGACTACGCGCATGAAAGGGGCGCTCGCGTGCATGGCCTGGTACCCGCCATGCCGACCAAGGTGCTCATGAACTTCATCACCGGATTTCTCCTCGACAGTCTGCCGGGCTGGTCGGAGGTTCTGCTGCTGCCCAAGGCTGAGAAGATCAAGGCGCTGGCGGATCCGCGAGTACGTCGGCGGCTCGAGTCGGGGGCGAGGCGGATCGAGGCGCCCGCCCTGCGCATGATGCTCGAGGATTGGGGGGCGATTACAATCGAGAGCGTGGGATCGGGCGAGAATGCGCGCTGGAGCGGGCGGCTGCTCGCCGACTATGCGCGCGCCGTGGGGAGACCGCCCATCGAGGCCCTGTTCGACCTGGCCGTGATGGAAGAGCTGAACCTGTCCTTCTCACCGCCGGTTGATGGCGACGACGACGAGTCGTGGCGAATGCGGGCCGATGCCTGGCGGGACCCCCGCCTGATCGTCGGCGGCTCGGACGCGGGCGCGCATCTCGACATGATCGACAGTTTTGCCCTCTCCACCCAGCTGCTTGGGGAAGGCGTCAGGAGGCGTCGGCTGATCGATCTGGAGCGCGCCGTCGAGCTGATCACAAGCGTCCCGGCCGCTCGCTTTGGGTTGAAGGATCGGGGGCGGATCGCGCCCGGCATGCGCGCCGACCTGGTGGTCTTCGATCCGGACCTCATCGACTGCGGTCCGGTGCGGATGAAGTTCGACCTGCCGCAAGGCGAGCCGAGGCTCTACGCCGACGCTCTCGGCATCGACCACGTCATCGTCAATGGGGCCGTCGCCATCAGCCATGGCCGACCGACGGGCCGGTTGAACGGGCAGGTTCTTCGGTCCGGACAGGACACCCAAGCGGTCTGACGGGCGCACTGGGGTGAGAGGAGGCAACGAGCATGAAGCTGATCAACGCGCGACCAAGCCCCTTCGGCCGAAAGGTGGCGATCGCGCTGCGTGAAAAGGGTTTGCCCTTCGAGACGGTTTGGGACGCGCCGTGGCGCGAGACGACGGTTGTCGCCAACTACAATCCGCTCGCCCAGCTGCCGATCCTGATCGCCGATGACGGCGAGATCGCCTACGAATCGACCTACCTGCTGGAATGGCTCGAGCGGCGCTATCCCGAGCCCCCGTTGCTGCCGGTGGACACCAACGGGGTGCTCCTGGCCAAGAAACTCATGGTTCTCGCCGAAGGGATCATGAACGCCGCGGCGTCGGTGGCGATCGACCTTCGACGACCGGACCAGAGCCGGGACTGGCTGCGGCGTCAGCGCAGCAAGATCGTCGCTGCCAGCGAGGCCTTGGCCAGCCATGTGGAAAGGCGAGCCTACGCGTGTTGCGACGCCTTCGGCCAGGCGGACATCGCCATCGCCGTCAACCTCACCATGCTGGATTTCCTGACCGACGCGTGGGGTCTCGAAATTGAACTCCACCGATGGCGCCAGCGCCTGCCCACCCTCGCGGCCTATGTTGATTACCTCGAGCAGAGACCATCGTTCGAGGCCACCTACCCCGAGGATTTCGATTTCGCGCCCGAGACTAAGCCCGACTGAGATCATGGTTAGGAGCGGAGAAGGATATGTCATGCGAACGCTAGAGGGTCGTATCGCCATCGTCACCGGCGCGGCGCACGGGATCGGCGCCGCCACGGCCAAAGCCCTGGCCAGGGCCGGCGCCTCGGTCATCGTTGCCGATATTCACGAGCAGGCGGCGGCGAGCGTGGCCGCCGGGCTCCAGGCGGAGGGGGAAGTCTGTCTGTCCTGCGCCCATGATGTCACGCGGGAAGACGACTGGGCGCGCCTGTTGGCGCTGAGCGAGGCCCGGTTGGGGGGTCTCGATATCCTCGTCAACAACGCTGGCGTGCTGTTGGTTAAACCGCTCCTCGAGACCACCCTGGACGATTATCGCCGGGTGCAGGGGGTCAATGCCGAGGGCGCCTTTCTGGGCATGCGCTCGGCCATCCCCCTGATCGCCAAAAGGTCGGCGCGTTGGGCGGGCGGCGGGGCAATTGTGAACCTGTCCTCCGTCGCCGGGATCGTCGGTAGCCCCATGGCGCTCGCCTATTGCGCCTCCAAGGGCGCGGTGCGGTTGATGACCAAGGCCGCCGCCCTCGAATGTGCGGCCTTAGGTTTGAAAATTCGGGTCAATTCCATTCATCCCGGGCGGGTGCGAACTGCCATGCAGGACCAGGTCACCACGCGCGCGACCAATCCCGCCCCGATCGCGGAGCCAGATCAGATCGCCCAGTCGATCGTCTTTCTGGCCTCCGACGCGGCCAGTTTCATGGTCGGAGCCGAACTCGTGGTCGATGGAGGGTTCACCGCGCAATAGTGAACCGCGCCTTACCGTTGGTGGCTCTGCACTTCAGTGGCGGCGCCGCCAGTGGGCCAGTCCACCCGGTCCCGAGACCACCTGTCCCGGGCTTCCGACGGGCTCCGCCCCGCTGGTCAGCCAGCCCAGGGTTCCTTCATCGTCTGCGGGAACGCGGCAGAGGCAGCGAGTCCCCGTCGGCGTCAGGGCCAGCACATTGGCATATCGCGGGCGGCCTGCCGCGAACGGGGCCGCGAAGGTCTCCAGCATCGCCGCGCCGCGGTAATCGCTGACCAGCGGTGGCGTGGGTCCCCTGAGGCGGTCGGCCTCTGCCTGGACGTCATAGCTCAACGCGTCCCGCGCCGTTTGAACGCCGCGCCGCAGGACAATGCCGTGGTTGCGCGTCGCGAACCCCCCGTTGGCGAAGATCAGGCCCGCGCGCGCGCCGGCGCGCAGTTTTTCGACCATGGCGGCAATGGCGTGGGTCATGCAGTTGCCGATCGGTCCGCCGCCGAAGGTCAGCCCTCCGTAGACACTGTGCGGCCTTTCCATCGGCCATCGCAGGATGCGCCGGGCCATCTTCGGGACGCAGGGAAAACAACTGTAGAGCTCGACGAGATCGAGATCTTCGGTCTCCAGTCCGTTCAGCCGCAGCGTCCGCGTAAGGGAAGCCTGCATGGCGGGCGAGCGACTGAAGGTTTCGCGTTCAAGGTTGTGCGTGGCCTCGTCGGCAGCGGCGCCATAGCCCACCGTGACCAGGCGACGTTCGTCGATCCCCGCCCGCCTGGCCGCGCCGGCGCTGGTCAGCAGCACTGCGGCACCCTGATTCACCCCGCTGTTGGCCACCATTGCCCGGGTGTAGGGAAAGGTGAGCATCGGATTGTCCGCGGCGACCTCGGTGATCCGTCGAACGTCCCATCCGCCGCGGATCCAGGCATGCGGGTTCTCGGCCGCGACCCGGGCGTTTTCGGCCCAGATCGCGCCGGTCTCGCCGGTGGCCTCCGATTGGCTCTGGCCCCAAGCGTGCCGCGTGGCCTGCTCGTAAAATGGGTATACGTCCATCGGGGTCAGCAAATCGTAACGCTGTGGCAGGTCCTCCTCGCCGCCGCCGCGATAGGCGCGGATGATCTCGGTGCCGCTGGCTGGCTGACCGCCGCCATCCGCCTTGCGGCGCCCCATGGAGCGCATGGCCTCTCCGCCGACCACCAGCGCCACCTCGCATTCCCCGGCGGCGATGGCGTTCGCCGCGTCGTTCAGGAACCGCACTGGATAGTTGCCGCTGGGCGATGGAGAGGTTTCGGCGCGGCGCGGCGTCAGCCGCAGCCGTTCGATAAGATCGGGGTGAATCGGGGCTGGCCTGTTTTCCCAACTCAGCGCATCGACGACGGCGATGCGATCGACGCTGTCGAGACCGTGGCCGCCAGCGTCTGCGGCGGCGGCCAACACGCTTTGCACCATCAGGTCGAGGGCGCTCAGGGGCCGCCGGTCCGTCTTCAGTCGATCCTCGACCTGACCGACCCCCACGATGACGGGAGTTCGTTCCTCGGTCATCGAATGTCCAC
>JAYTRF010000286.1:0-3274 GCA_043746375.1 Caulobacteraceae bacterium
TTCGCCGTGCAGGCGCTTCCAGACCGCGAGCGCATAGTCCTCAAGCGCCTCCTCGTGGGTCGAGCCGTCGCTTTGGCGCACCTTGCGAATATAGGAGAAGGCGAACACCGGCTCGATACCTGACGAAACGTTGCCGGCCAGCAGCGAGGTGGTGCCGGTGGGCGCAATTGAGGTCAGGCACCCGTTCCTGAGGCCCTTAGCGGCGATGAGTGCCCGCGTCTCCTCGTCGAGCGAGGTCAGACTCGGCCGCTCCAGCATCGCCTGATCGTAGAGCGGAAATGCTCCCTTTTCCGCCGACAACTCAGCCGAGGCGCGATAGGCTTCTCGCTTGATCACCGCCAGCCAATACCGGGTCAAAGCGAGAGCGGCGTCCTCGCCGTATCGCGCGCCGCAGAAGATCAGCGCGTCGGCGAGGCCGGTCACGCCGAGCCCGATCCGACGCTTGGCCCTGACTTCTAGCTTCTGGGCAGGCAGCGGATAGCGCGAGGCGTCGATCACATTGTCCAGCATTCGCACGGCGATGCGGGTAAGCTCGCCCAGTTCCGTCTCGTCGATGGCGGCGTCTCGCTCGAACGGCGTGCGCACCAGGCGGGCGAGGTTGATCGAGCCCAGCAGACAGGCACCATAGGGTGGCAGCATCTGCTCGCCACAGGGGTTGCTGGCCGAGATGGTCTCGCAGTGGGCGAGATTGTTGGCAGCGTTGGCCCGATCGATGAAGATCACCCCTGGCTCGGCGACGTCGTAGGTGGCCCGCATCAGCTTCGCCCAAAGATCGGCGGCCTTGACGGTTCGCCAGACCTGGTTTTCGAACATCAGGGGCCAGTCGGCGCCCGCCTCCAGCGCGGCCATGAAGGCGTCGGTGACCAGCGCCGACAGATTGAAATTGCGAAAGCGCGCCAGATCACGCTTGGCGTGGATGAAAGCTTCGATGTCCGGATGATCAATCCTGAGGCACCCCATCATCGCCCCGCGTCGCTGGCCGGCTGACATGATCGTTCTGCACATGGAATCCCACACCTCCATGAAGCTCAGCGGTCCGGACGCCTCCGCCCCGACCCCGTGAACGGGCGCGCCGCTAGGGCGAATGGTCGAGAAGTCCATGCCGACGCCGCCGCCCTGCTGCATGGTTACCGCCGCCTCGCCGAGATGGTCGAAGATGGCCGGTAGGCTGTCGGGAATGCGCCCCATGACGAAGCAGTTGAACAGGGTAACGCTCCGCCCCGTTCCCGCGCCCGCCAGGATCCGGCCGGCCGGCAGGAAGCGGTAGTCCCGGAGCGCGTCCTCGAAGCGCGCCCGCCAGAGCGATCGATGCGCCGGCGCTTCCTTTTCCGAGAGGGCGCGGGCCACGCGCGACCAGGACTCCTCGATCGTCGCGTCAGCCGCCGCGCCGTGGGAGCCGGCCTCGACCGTCGATGGGGCGAACCGGTACTTGCTCGTCCAGATCTCTCCCGCGAGGGGATTGTCGAAGGCCATGACAAAAGCCCCGTAAACCAGCAGCCGGAAACCGGCCGCCTTCGCCGTTCAGGGAGCGTTTGATTCTTCCCACCGGGCTTTGATTTGGGTCAAGGCGCGGCGTCTTGGCTGAGTCGCTCCCTGAACACGTCAATCTGCCGAGCCTCGGGGCCGTCGATGCTTCTCTCTGGCGCTCAAGCTCGTTGCGCCGCCGCAGTGGGAGCGAGTTCGGCTTTGCGATCGTTCGCTCGCAAACTTCTCGCTTGGGCCGGCAGCCAGATCGCCGAGCTCTATCCCGGCTGCTTCGCGTTGGTGATGGCTACTGAATCATCTCGAACGTGTCGTTCCTCGAAAACCGGCGGGGGTCGTCTGATGTGCTCTTCGCGGTCAACCTCGTCGCGTACCCCTGGCTGTGGCTGCTCACGATCGTGCGCCCGGCCAGTTTCAGACGCGCCCTGTGGTCAGACCTGATCAACCCCCGCCTCGTCTTCTCCTTCTTCACCATCGTCGCTGCCACGGACGTGTTCGGCGGCGGCATCAGTCTGCGGGCATTTGCGACGGCCGGCCCTTTGCTCTGGCTGTTCGCGCTCATCGTCTGGTTCGTCCTGATCTACTTCAGCTTCGGAGTGCTCACCTTTCTCGAATCGTGGCGCGTCGGTTGACTCCAAACGAAATGGCGCGATTGGCCGCCTACTATCAAGCATTGCGCTGAAAACTGTCGGTGGCGTTGAAGACCGATACCTCGGCTCGGCATTGTCAAACTAGCCGAGCGTGCGGTTCGGTCGGGCGCCCAAGCTGACGGTCGACCAGGGCGACGTCGGCCGGCGGCTGGTCGAGGATGGCGCGTCCGGGCGCGACGCTGCCGATCTCGCGGCCAGCATCGCCGGCAATCCGGCCAGCGAATTGGCGGGTGCACGCCTGCGGCCCCAGCTTTGAGCCTTGGCGGCCCCGCCCGGCCTTACTCGTAGACGAAGGCGCTGTCGTCGAGGTCGATGGCGGGCAGCTGGTCCTTCTCGGCCCAGTAGTCCTGGCTGTGCTGCCATTCGGGTTTGTCGCCGCGCTTTGGCAACAGGTGCATTCCGCGCATGAGATAGCCGGGATTGAAGTTCTCCGGGTCCATCCAGGGCAGCAAGGGCATGCCCTTGTCCTGCGGCCGCAGCGTTGGCGTGACCTTCCTGGCGCCTTTGGCTTTCATGTGGTTGAGCAGCCGGCAGACGAAGTCGCTGATCAGGTCGGCCCGCAGGGTCCAGCTGGCGCGGAAGTACCCGAACACCCAAACCATATTGGGCACGCCGGTGAACATCATGCCGCGGTAGTTGACCGTGTCGGCGAAGTTCAGGGGCTTGCCGTCAATGGCGAAGTCGATGTCGCCCAGCACATTGAGATTGAAGCCGGTGGCCGTGATGATGATATCGGCCTTGAGGGATTTGCCGGACTTGAGGATAATGCCGTCCGCCGTGAAGCGGACGATCTCGTCGGTGACGACCGAGGCCTTACCAGCGCGGATCCCCTTGAACAGGTCGCCATCCGGGAGGAAAGCGATACGCTGGCGCCAGGGCCGGTAGCTGGGCGTGAAGTGGGTGTCGACATCATAGTCGGGGCCGAGGTATGCGCGGACCCCGGCCAGCAGTTCCCGCTTAACCGCCTCCGGCTCCTCGAACGAGCGGCGGGTGAAGGCGTCCTGATCGTGCAGAATCTTGCGGCGCACGATCTCATGGATCCACTCTTCCTTGATGTCCAGCTCACGCAGGGTGTCAGCCAGCTCATTTTCGTTGCGGGCCGGGATGAAGTAGGTCGGCGAGCGCTGCAGAACGATGACATG
>JAYTRF010000287.1:0-45315 GCA_043746375.1 Caulobacteraceae bacterium
CGCAGCGACAGATTTTTTTCGTATGGATGACGATTCCGGGTCTGTGGATCTGCTGGGTGACCCGCTTCGGGAATTGCCGGACAAGCGCGGTCGGCGAAAGCTGAGGTTCTCGGCGGAAGTGTATGAAAGAGTTGAGGTTCTGGCGGCGGGCGCTTTGACCCAGGACGAGATCGCCGACGCGCTCGGGCTGAGCGCGCCCACCTTGAGGAAATATTTTCGCCCAGAGCTGGCGCGGGGCCTGGGTCGCCAGAAGGCGGAGCAACTGGCGCTGTTGGCGGCGGCGGCGCGGAAGGGCAGCGTCGCGGCGATCAAGGCTTGGGGCACCGAGTTGGATAAGCGGCGGAGCGACCAGGCGCTGAGGGAGCGCGGGGCGCCGAAGACGAACGCCGTTCGCAAGGGCCGGAAGGAAGAGCGTCAGGAGGTTGCGGAGCGTCTGGTGTCGGACGGCGGCAAGTTCGCCCCGCCGCCGGCGCCGCGCCTGGTTAACTGATGCATTCCACCGCCTGCCTGGATTGGTGCGAGCGGATCGTTGCGCGCCAGTCGCTCATTCCGCCGCCGATTTTCCCAGACGAGGCGGCGGCCGCGCTCGCGGTGTTCCGGTCGCTGCGCCTCGTCGATGTGCCCGGCAAGCCGACCTTTGGCGAGGCCTGCGAGCCGTTCGTGTTCGACTTCGTCGCGGCCATCTTCGGCGCCTACGATGCGCCGGCCGCGCGCCGGCTGATCCGCGAATTCTTCCTGCTGATCAGCAAGAAGAACGCCAAATCGACGATCGCCGCCGGCATCATGATCACGGCGCTGATCCGGAACTGGCGCAACTCCGCCGAGCTGCTGATCCTGGCCCCGACGATTGAGGTGGCGAACAACAGCTTTGGCCCGGCCAAGGACATGGTCGCCGAAGACCCCGATCTGCGCGGACTGCTGCACGTCCAGGAGCACACGCGCACCATCACGCATCGGATCACCAACGCCGCTCTGAAGGTCGTTGCGGCCGATTCCGACGTCGTCTCGGGCAAGAAGGCCGCCTTCGTCCTGGTGGATGAGTTGTGGATTTTCGGCAAACGCCCTCGGGCCGACGCCATGTTGCGCGAGGCGACGGGCGGCCTGGTGGCCAGGCCCGAGGGCTTCGTCATCTACCTGACGACGCAATCGGACGACCCGCCCGCCGGGGTGTTCAAGGCCAAGCTGGAATATTTCCGGGACGTGCGCGACGGCAAGGTTGATGACCCGCGCAGCCTGCCCGTGATCTTCGAGTTTCCGCCGTCGCTTCTCAAAGCGGCGGCTTTCCTGGACCCGGCGTTCTTCTACGTCACCAACCCCAATCTCGGCCGGTCGGTCGATGTGACCTGGCTGAAGGATGAGCTGAGCAAGGCCGTCCGCGAAGGCGGCACGGCGCGCACCTCCTTCCTCGCCAAACACCTGAACGTCGAGGCCGGCATGTCGTCCCGCTCGGATGGCTGGGCCGGGGCGGAGTTCTGGAAACGCCGCGCGGATCCGCGCCTCACGCTCAAGGCCCTGATCGCCCGCTGCGAGGTGGTGATCGTGGCCCTGGACGGCGGCGGCCTGGATGACCTCTACGGCCTGACGATCCTGGGCCGCGAATCCCACGCCATTTCGATCCCGGCGCACCTGGCGCCTGAGGAAACCCAGGAGCCGGTCGGCGGCGTGAAGCGGGTGAAGCGCTGGCTCAGCTGGAGCCATGCCTGGGCCCACCGGATCGTCCTGGAGCGGCGCAAGTCGATCGCCAGCGTGCTGCTGGATTTTGAGAAGGCGGGGGATCTGACGATTCTCGACGACGAAGCCATGGAGGGCGACCTCCCGGCCGACATCGCCCAGATCATCGCCCTCATTCAGGAGATCCGCGCCGCCGGCGTCTTCTGCTGCGTGGCGGTCGATCCCGCCGGCCTCGGCGAGCTGGTCGATGCCCTGGCTGACATCGGCGTCGTCCAGGAGAACCGCGAGAGCGGCTACGACTATGTGATCGGCGCGCCCCAGGGCTATGCCCTGATGAACGCCATCAAGACGGCGGAACGCAAACTGGCCAACGGCACCCTGCGCCACGCCGATCAATCCGTGATGGACTGGTGCGTAAGCAACCTGAAGATCGAGGCCACGGCCACGGCGATCCGCGCCACCAAACAGAACGCCGGCGACGCCAAGATTGACCCGGCCATGGCCCTCTTCAACGGCGCGATGATCATGGCCTCCAATCCCGAGGCGAGGCGCTCCGTCTACGAAGATCGCGGCCTCTTGGTGCTCTGAGACCCACCGCGCGAAGGAAAAACGGCATGACGCGCGAGACCGACCCCACTGCACGGCCGCCGTTCGCCGTCCGCGCGACGGACCTGGCGACCGACCTGGCCGGGCTCGCCGGCGCGGTCCTCGTGGTAACGGGTGTGGCTTTGATCTATGAGGCCGCCGCCTTCATCGTTGCCGGGGCGTTCCTGATGGTCGCCGCGTGGTTGCTGGCGCGACGGGCTCAGGGCTGATGGGGCTTTTCAGTCGCATGGCGGCGCCCGCGCAGCGGGCCAGCGCCGGGGTTCCGAGCTATGGGATGATCCCGCCGCTCGGCTCGGTTCAGTCGGCCTCGGGCGCCCTGGTCAGCCAGGCGACGGCCATGACGGTCTCGGCGGTCTATGGTTGCGCCAACCGCCTGGCCACCGATCTGGCCAGGTGCCCGCCCTATCTCTATCGCCGGTCAAGCAAGGGCATCGAGGAGCGCGAAGACGATCACCCGATCTATGAGTTGCTGGAGCGGCCGAACCCCCAGCAGGACTGGTTTGAGTTCGCCTATCAGCTATGGGTCGGCTACCTCCTGCGCGCCAACAGCTACGCCCCGATTCAGCGCAACAACCGGGGCGAGCCCACGGCCCTGATCCCCGTCAACCCCGACGCGGCCATGGTGCTCGAGGCGGGGGACGGCAGCGTCTTCGTCAATATGAACCGCATCGGCCTCTGGCAGATGGCCATGCTGCGGGACTTCCCGGTGGCGATCCCGATCGAGGACGTCTTCCACCATCGCGGTCTCACCTTCAATTCGCTCGTGGGCGTCTCGACCATCGGCCTGGCGCGCGATGCGATCGGCCTCTCCATGGCGCTCGAGCAACAGGCCAGCCGCTTCGTCGGCAATGGCGCGCGGCCCGCCATGCTGCTCGAATCGCCCAAGACTCTCAGCGACGCCGCCGCCAAGCGCCTCAAGACCCAGTTCGACGACATGCACGCCGGCTATCAGAACACCGGCAAGACCGTCGTGCTCGAAGAGGGCATCCAGGCCAAGCCGATGCAGCTCTCGTCTGTCGATCTGGAGTTTATCGCCCAGAGGCAATGGCAGCCCGAAGAGGTCTGTCGCTTTTTCGGCGTGCCGCCGCACAAGATCGGCCTCTATTCCGACAAGCGCAGCGACCCGCAGCCCCAGACCGCGCAGGATCAGGACTACGTCAATTCGGCGGTGACCTGGCGCGCGGAGTCGTTCGAAAAGCGCTTCGCCTGGACCTTCGGGCTGGACAAGGATCCGCAGGGTCGCCGCCTTCCGCCGGACGAGCAGCTGCGGCTGAAGCACGACCTCGCCCAGCTCGTGCGCGCCGACGTGGCGACCCAGGCCAATGTTGATCGGATCGACGTCCTCTCGGGGATCGTGACCCAGAACGAGGCCCGCGCCGGCCGAGGCCTTCCCCCGCTCCCCGGCGGCGACAAGCTGATGATGCCGACCAACATGGCGGCCGAAGGCTCAAACATCACCGGCATGGCCCCCGACGGCGCGGGTCGCCCGAAAAGCGGCACGGTCGGCTTGGGCGGGGCGGGAACGGGCGCCACCCAGGCGACCGGCCAGACGGCGGTCGACCCGGCGTCTTAGGATTGAGGACGGCCCACATGACCCTGCGCAAACTGATCCAGGCCCAGATCACCTCGCTCGGCGAGCGGGAGGTCGAGGTGGTTATGTCCACGGCGGCCCTGGCGCGGGACGGTCATGTGCTCCTGCCGCAGGGGTGCCAGCTGCGGAACTACCTCGCCAATCCCATCGCCCTCTGGAGCCACGATCCCGATCAGCCCGTCGGCAATGCCGAGAATATCCTGGTCGAGGCGGGTCAGATCACCGCCCGGGCCATCTTCGCGCCGGCCGGCATCTCCGCCAAGGCGGATGAGGTCTGCGGCCTGGTCAAGGCCGCGGTGATCCGGGCGGTCAGTATCGGCTTCGACATCATCGACTCGGAACCGCTCGATCCGAAGCGCCCGCGCGGCGGCCAGCGGATCACCAAATGGGAGCTTCTGGAGCTGTCGTTCGTCAGTGTCCCGGCCGATGTCGGGGCCGTCGTGGCCGCCCGTTCAAACGGAGACAACATCGTGTCAGACTGGAAAACAGGTGCGGCCAAGGGCCTGCCGATCGAGGATAGCGACGACTGGGATGGCGCGGCGGCGGCCGACTCGATCTTCGCCTGGGCCGGCGGCAAGGATTTCGACCCGGCCAAGGCGCGCCAGGGGTTCCTGGTCTATGACGCCTCCGCCCCCAGCGACCGTGACGCCTACAAGCTGCCCATCGCCCACGTGGTCGACGACAAGCTGACCGTGCCGAAGGGCGCGATCCGCGCCGCCGCCTCGCGCCTGCCCCAGACCGATATTCCGGACCAGGTGAAGACCGCCGCCGGCGAGATCCTCGACCACTACCGCGAAGCCGCCGGCATCGGCGAGGAGAACCGCAGCGCACGCGCCCCCCGCACGCGCCAGACGCGCGTGACGAACGGCGTTCGCGGCCGCCTGACCATCAAGCGCGGGCTCTATGCCGTCGCCGAGCTCTGCTGGCTGTTTGAGTGCCTGGGCTATGAGGTCGACGCGGCCAAGTTCGAATCGGCCATTGAGGGCGACGACAGCAAGGTCCCGGCCATGCTCGCCGCCGTGTTCCACGACCTGGGCGAGGTTCTGCTGGCCATGAGCCAGGAAGAGATCGCCGAAGCCCTGGCTGGCCATGATGTCGAGCCGGGCCTGGACGAGGGCGACGACGTTCTGGTCGTGGAGGCGCGGGCCCATATCGCCGCCGCCAAGACCCCCAAGGTTCGCGCCTTCCGCCGCGCCCTGGCCCATTTGAAACAGCGCGCCGGCAAAACCCTCTCGGCCGAGTCCGTGCGGGCCATCCGCGCCGCCAAGGCCCACCACGAAGCCGGTATCGAGATGAGCCGCAGCGCGATCCAAACCCACAAGAAGGGTCTCGCCGCCCTCGACGATCTCATGGATAGCGCCGGCGCCGGCGATGAGGACGATCCCGACGCGGGGCCGGCCGTCGTCACCGACGATGACGCCGACCGCGCCTTCAGCGCCGATTTCCGCCGCCGCCAGGCCGACGCTCTCGCCCTGCGCGCCGTCGCTTAAGATTCGCCCCAGGGCCGACCGGTCCTGAACGAACGCCCCACCAGGCCCTTTGGCAAGGCTTCCCGGCCCGCTGTGAAGCGCGCCCTTCCCCCGATGGAGCCTACGCTCATGCTCAACGAGCTGTTGAAGAAACGCGCGGCCGCCTTTGATACGTTCAAGGCGCTCGCCGACAAGCCGGCCCTCACCCCGGCCGAACAGACCGACTACCTAGCGCGCAAACAGGAGGTCGAGGATCTCGACGGCCAGATCCAGCGCGCCCGCGACGCCCAGGCGCTCAGCGCCGCCAGCGCCCAGCCGGTGGCCGGCCAGGAAAACGCCACGGACGTTCAGGTCCGTGAGCGCGACCCGTACTCCAACGACGCCGACGCCATTGCCATGGGCCTCGGCTCTTCCAAGGGCCTGCGCGCCATCGCGGCCATGAAGCTGTTCAATGCCGGGGGCGGTGTCATGCGCAATGCCCGCGACCTGGCGGTGGAGCGCTTCGGCGAACGGCACAGCATCACCCGCGCCTTCGAGCCGCGCGTCGATACCAGCACACGGGCGCTCGTCACCTCGGTCGGCGCGTCCGGCGGATTCATCGTGCCGCCTGACTATATGAACGAGATCATCGAGCTGTTGCGCCCTGTGGCCGTTGTTCGCGCCGCCGGGCCCCGCGTCATTCCGATGCCGCGCGGCACCATGACTTTGCCCGGCCAGGCGTCTGCGGCGACGGCCAGCTACGGCAATGAGCAGTCGGCGATCACCTCCTCGCAGCCGTCGCTGAACCAGATCGTCGCCAGCTTCAAAAAGCTGACGGGCATGGTGCCGGTGTCGAACGACATGATGCGCTACGCGGATCCCGCCGTGGACGCCTTCGTCCGCGACGACCTCGTTCAGGTGCTGGCCCTGACCGAAGACCTGAACTTCATGTTCGGCGCGGGAACCAACGACACCCCGATGGGCTTCCTGAACTTCGCCAATCGGTGGGTTCAGCGCCAGGGGGGCACGCCGGGCGCCTGGTCGACCACGGCCGATTCCACATTGGCGGTGAACGCCGCCGATACGGCCAACACTACGGGCGGCAACTTCATCACCTCGACGGAAGCCTATACACTGGCGACCGCTGCGGCGGAGCTGGGCGGCGCAGTCAACCGCCTCGATACCGCCAATGTCCGCGACACCCGGCGCGTCTGGTTCATGAACCCGCGCTCCTACAACTATCTCTACAACGTGCAGAACTCCCTGGGCGTCTATGTCTTCCGCGACGAACTGAACAAGGGGACGCTGCTCGGCTACCCGGTCAAGAAGACGACCCAGATCGGCACGAACTATTACGACGCCACCGGCGCCTCTACGTCCTGCTCGTTCGTTTTCCTGGTGGAGATGACCGAGGCCATGATCCTCGATTCCATGAGCCTCGAGCTCGCGGTCTCGCGGGAAGGCACCTATGTCGACGCCGGCGGCACGACGCGTTCGGCCTTCCAGTCCGATCAGTCGATCATCCGCGCCATCGCCGAGCACGATTTCCAGATGCGCCACGATCCTGCGATCGCGGTCATCCAGCGCGTGCTCTGGGCCCCGGCGATCTCCTGATCCCGGCTAGCGTTCCGGCGCGGCGGTTGATCCCGTCGCGCCGCCTCGCGCACCGCCTCCCACCCCTTCAAACCACAGAAAGCACCGACTCCGATGAACACGGCTACTCAACACAATATCGGCGCGTTCGTCGCGGTCGCGACCAGCGTGCTCCCCCAGGCGGCCACCGGCACTGTCAACGGCTCCGGCCTCGACCGCGCCGCCCACAACATGGCGCTCTCCTGCGTCCTGCACCAGGTGGTCGGGGCGGAGACGGGCGCGCCCACCGCGATCTCGTCCATCGCCAAGCTGCAGCACGCCCCCGACAACGCCACCTGGACCGACTACGATCCCCCCGGCCCCGCGACGGTGGCGGAGACGGCAGCTCTCTCGGCGGTGTCCACCGAAAATTCGGTGTCCATCGATCTCTCCAGCGCCAACCGATACGTCCGAGGCGTGGCCCTGGTCACCCTCACCGGCGGCACGACCCCGACCCTGGAGATCGCGGTCGACATCGTCTTCGGCGGCGAGACCCTCGTCCCCGCCGTTTAGCGTTGAACGGCGGCGAGGCGCTCGTCCTCGCCGCTGCTTAACGCCCCGTTTCCAGGAGCGCCGTCATGAAACTGGTCACCTTCGCTCGGGCCATGGCGCCCCACGGGGCCGGCGAGACGCGGCTCCTGCCCGACGACGTGGCCGCCAGCCTGGATGCCGAGGGGGCGCTCTCGGCGGTGTGCGACTGGCCGGCTGGCGTTGCGTCAGCTCAGGCCCGCAAGCCGCGCCGCGTCGTCCCCGTCATCACCCGTCCGATCGGCGTCGCCGACGGCCGCATAGCGAGGTAGCCCCATGGCCGATGTCTATGCCGGAATCGGCGACGATCTGCTCTCTCCCGCCAGCCACGCCGCCGCCGTCACGCCCAGCGACACCGTGGCCCTGCCGACCGCCTCAAAACGCCTGTGGATCGGTGGCGCCGGGACGGTGAGGGTGCTCACGGTCGGCGGCTCGACGGTGAGCTACACCGCGCCAGCGGGGGCCTACCTGCAGGTCCGGATCGCCCAGGTCTTCGCGACCGGCACGACGGCGACCCTGATCGTCGCCGAATACTGAGCGCCCGTGGCCTATTCCATCGTCACCACGATTCTCGCGGCCTCCGGCAATCCGGCCCTCACGACCCTTGCGGCGGCCAAGACCGAACTCTCCATCAGCGCGACCGACACCTCCAATGACGCCTGGCTGACCCAGGCGATCAACCAGGTGTCGAGCGGGATCCGCCGCTATTGCAAGCGGCCCTTTGCGCCCGAGCAGATCCAGGATGTCTTTGACGTCGAACAGGACGCCTATCCCTGGCAGACCCCCGGCGGGTTTCCCCAGCTCGAACTCTCACGCTGGCCGGTGCTCCAGGTCGCCTCGGTCATCCAGACCCTGGCCGTGGGCGTCACCCCCCTGACCCAGACCCTCGTCGCGGGGATCGACTATCGCCTGGACGCCCTGACCGGCCGCCTTCTGCGGCTCAACCCCTTCACCGGCGCGGTGACCCGCTGGGAGGCGGAGCCGGTCACCGTCATCCACACCTCCGGCTATGGCGCCTTCGTCCAGGAAATGGACGCAGTTCCGGGCGCCGCGCCCTATCAGGTCACTGTGGCCCAGGCGGCGGTGTTCTCCTGCGACAGTGGCGTCGCCTATGCCTCGGGCACCTCCTTGACGCCCGTCTCCAGCGCCCCGGCCAAGGGGCAATATAGCGTCAACCCGGCGACCGGCCTCTACAGCTTCAACGCCGCCGATGCAGGCCAGGACCTGACCTTTAGCTACGCCACCGTCGCCATCCCCGACGATCTCGTCGAGATGTGCCTGCGCATGATCACCAGCCGCTTCCAGAGCAAGGATCGCGACCCGGCCCTGATCATGCAGGATACCCCTGGCGTCGGGACCCAGAGATGGTGGTTCGGCGGCTCGCCCGGTCAGAAGGGCGCCTTCCCGCCCGACATCGAGGCCGCCCTGGACGACTATCGCGTCCCGACCCTGGCCTAGGAGCGCCGCGCCATGGCCGACATCCGGATCGACATCACCGGGGCCCGGCAGGTTGGCCTGCGCTTCGAGGCTTTTCCAGACGTCCTCTATGATGATCTGCGCAGGGAGATCGACAGCCTCAGCACCGAGCTCTTCGCCCGGGTCCAGGCGGCGACGCCCCGGCGCACCGGCGAGCTCCTCGGCCAGGAACGCCTGCGCCTCTTTACTGACGCGAACCGCATCACCGGCTATGTCGATATCGCGGGGGCCAAGGGCTCGCAGGATTTCGCCAAGGCCTCGGCCCTGGAATATGGCGCGCACCGGCCCACCAAGGTCGAGGCCCACAGCATGGGGCTCGATCACTACTGGGCCGACAAGCTGGCGGCGCCGATCACCGTCCTGGTCACGGCCTATTCCCGGACGCCGGACATCGCCGAGCACGCCTTCGAGCGCGGGCCTCTCGCCGAGATGCAGCCGGAAGTCGCCGCCCGGCTAAACGCCGTGGTGGCGCGGGCGAGCGCGAAGGTCCAGGCATGAACACCGATTTCGGGCCGGTCCTCGAGGCGCTGCTCGCCCATCTCCAGGCGACCACGGTCCTCGCCTTCACGGCCAACGCCGCGTCGGGTGCGCAGATCCTCACCGGGGTCAGCACCCTGACCGGCCTGTTCGCGGGCCTGCCGGTCTTCGGGCCCGGGGTGGGCCAGGGGACGGTGATCGCCGCTCTCAACACCGGGGCCGGAACGGTCACCCTCTCCGCGCCAGTCAGCGCGGCGGCGAGCGCGGGCGCCTTCACCGCCGGTTTCCAGTTCGCGTCCCGGCGCCTGCGCCACTGGACCCAGGTCTCGGCCCAGCCGGCCCTCTTCCTGCGGCGGATTGGCACGACGGACCATTACGGCCCCGAGAGCGCGTGGCCGGTCACCACGCTCGAATGTGAGCTGTGGATCTATTGCAACGCCGGGGCGGACCCGGACACGGCCCCGGACGACGCCCTGAACTATCTGGAGCAGCTGGTCCGCCAGGCCTTCGCCCCCGACGACGACGAACGCTTCACCCTCTCCGGCCTCGTCTATTGGTGCCGCTTCGAGGGTCGCGGCGACGCCGCCCCCGGCGACCAGGGCGCCCAGGCCATTTCCCGCCTGCCCGTCCGTATCACCCTGCCTTGAGGAGTTCCGGCCATGACCCCCGCCGCGACCAATGCCGACATCATCCGCAGCTGGTTCAACGACAGTTTTTCGTCCGGTCCCGTGGCCCGCGACACGGAAGCCCATAACCAGGTCTTCGCCGCCGTGGCGGACCTAGCCGTCCGTCTGGCCCCAGCCCCCGCGCCCGCAATCGCCCCGGAGCCGTCCCCGGCGGTCAAGGGCGCCCGCGCGCCGAAGACCGCCGCCGAGTCTCCGACCTCTGAACCCGAAGCCGCCTCCGAACCCCAGCCCCAGGGCTGATCGCCATCCCCTGACCGCACAGAAGGATTTATCCCATGACCCTCTCTCTCAACGGCAAGCCGACCTTCGGCGCAGGGCGCGTCTTCATGACCGCCAACCTCGTGAATCCGACCCCGGCCCGCGCTTTGGTCCCGCAAAGCCAGGGCCTGGATTTCAAGCGCAAGGTCGAGAGCCTGTTCGGCGAAAAGCAGCTCGCCATCGCCGTCGGCTCCGGTCAGATGGAGGTCACCGGCAAGGTGGAATACAGCTCCGCCCAGGCCCGGATCATCGCCGATATCCTGTTTGGGGTGCCCGCCTCGACCGGCTCCTATGCCGAGTCTGACAAGGAAGCCGGCGCCGTCGCGGCCGCGACCCCCTTCATCCTCACCACGGTCAATGCGGCGTCATGGTTGTTCGACCTGGGCGTCATCGCCTCCGTGTCCGGCACGATCTATAGCCGCGTGGCCAGTGGATCCGAGGTCGCCGGAAAGTCCTATTCGGTCGCCAACGGCATCTACACCTTCGCCGCCGGCGACGCTGGGCTCGCCATGCTGATCTCCTATGCCTACACCGTCACGACGACCGGCGAGCAGATCACCCTGACCAACCAGCTTCAGGGCCAGACCGGCAATTTCCAGGCCGTTCACGTGCTGCCCTGGGGCACGCTCCAGGATATGTTCGTCCTCTATAACTGCACCGCCTCGTCCGGCGGCCTGTCGATGAAGCAGAGCGGCTTCGCGACCCAGACCCTCGACTATACCGCCTCGACCAACACCAATGACCAACTCGGCGTCGCCACCTTCGCCGAGGCGGCCTGAGGCACGCCGCGGTCATGACCGAGGCTGAACGCCGGGCGCTGGGTCAGACCCGGCGCCTGGTCTTCCAGAATATCGCCAATGGCGTCCCGGCCGAACAGGTGCGCGAGGCCCTGCGCCTCTCGGACCTGGAGATCGAGCAGGCCCTGGGCCACGTGCGCCGCAAGATCATCGAGCACCTGACCCTGCGCCGTCAGGCGCCGATCCTCTGCAGCGACGTGCGCGCCATGCGTCTCAACCGGAAGACCCTTCTGGGGGTCCTGGCCCGCATCGGCGATCTCGATCTCTCCAGTCCCCTGCTCCTCGCCAGGGTCACGATCCAGGCCCTGGACCATCCTGAAATGATCGAAGGCGCCACCCACCGCATGACCCAGCACCGCATGGAGCGCCCTCAACGATGATCGATCCCGCGCCAAACCGCACGGCCGCCAGCGGGGGCGTCGGCACACCCGAAATCACCCTGGCCGGGCGCGACTGGCCCATTCCCGACCTTCTGACCTGGCGTGAGCTGAGCCGCTGCCGGCGGGCGCTCCTTGAGCTCAACGGCCTGATCACCGACGCCGTCGCCGCCGCCGGCCTGTTGGGTGACGACAGCGACGGCGCGCGCATCGCCCGCAACCTGCAGGCGCTGTCGACCGTGTTCCGCGACCTGGCCGACGCCGACTTCGACCGCCTGGTGATGACCCCGATCTATGTCGCCCTGACCGCGCGCCACCCGGCCCTGACGCGGGAGGAGTTCGACGCCTGGCCGACCACGGAGATCGAGCGGCAATACGCCATCCTCGCCGTGCGCCGCTATTCTGGCCTGTTCGTCTTCGCCGATCCCGCGTCTGATCCCGAAGAAGCCGCGCCGGGGGAGGACGACGGGGAGCCGTAGCCCCGGATCCGCCCTGGGAAGGCGTCGTCCTGCGCGCCTGCCGCTACTACGGCCACAGCCGCGACTATTGGTGGGCGAACCTCACCTGGCCCCTCTATTGCGAGATCGAGCAGGAACTGGCCGTCAACCCGCCCGCCGATCGCCTGATCCAAACCTATTTCGAAGCCCACGAGTGGTGGGCGCCCCCACGAACGCCGTTCGCCGCCACGGACCCCGACGGCTCCGGCGACGCCGGCGACGTCTGGGAATGCCCGTTCCCGGAGTTTACGGAGTGAGGGCGCAGGGAAACCGCCCCGTGTGCGTCTGGAAATGAAACTCTGTTCACACATAGGCTGCCGGGCTTGACGCCCGGCATCGGGGCCTTCACATAGGCGATATCAGGTATCCAAGGGATCGATGCGGCGGCCTGTTCGTTCCGACATAATCGTTCAGACTTTAGCGCCCATAGCGGGGCTATCTCGAAAAACAGCAACCAAGGGCTCACGATGAGCGCACCACCACCAAAGACCGACATGAGGGCCTCAGGCCTAAGGCCGATCGCCCCGCCCGCGCCGGCGGATTACACGGACGAAGTCACTGCGGAGCAATACGAAGCGCTGCGGCGATTTGCGCCACAGGATGAATCCAAGATGGGCGCCCTCGTCCATGAGTTCCGTTGGGGTTGAAGATTGGTGGGGGCCGGGAACCATCCCGGCGCCCGCCAGCATCGTCTGGTGCCGGTTTCCGCATGATTTAACCACGCGCCAACCCGGACCAAAATCCCGCCCAGGGCTGGTTTTCAAGGTCCGTTATGTGGACGATCCGCCGGCCAATCGGTTCTATGTGCTCGTCGCTTACGGCACATCAAAGCTGAAGAGTGGTCGCCGTCCGCACGACTTCGTCGTCGCCAACACGACCATGATGGATATGTTGCGGCTCCCGCAAAATACGCGATTTGATCTGGACAATATTTTATGGCTGCCCTGGGCCAAACCGTTTTTCCAGCCGCGAGATCCAGGCGTCACGTTTAGCACGCCGATCATGAGCGTCCTCCCCGCCGAAATGCAAAGGGTGCTGGGCTGGGCGATGCAACGTCGGGAGGTTGCCGGCCTGAACGGAGCCTATCACGAGCCTCTCCCGCCCCCGCCAGCGCCGCTGGAGGGTGGTGGGACGGTTAGAAGTGATCAGGGGTGACAGAACCGCAGAGAAACGGTGATATCGTCAGGGGATGAAGACCTACACGCTGAACCTTTTCGACCGCCGCCGCGCCAACTCGACCACGCGACTCAAGAAGGGCCGCTACGTCTTCGCCGCCGCTGATGACCCTGCGGCGGTTAAGCACGCCACCGTGGCCTACGCCGAAGGCCTGGGCGATTGCGACCATGCCCAGCTCCTGGGCGAGGACGGAAACGTCATTTGGGAAAAGGGCTCATCGTGAGGGCTAAGACTCCGCCGGTGATTTGACGTCCTGGCCCCGAACGCTCACTCTGCGCGCCGAGCAAGGGGAGGCGGGATGAAACGGGTTCTTACGGTCGCCATCGCGGCGATAATCCTCAGCACCGGCGTGGCCCAGGCGAAACGCCCGCTGACGGCGGATCAGATCGCGCAGTTCAAGCCCGGCGTGGCGACCAAGGACGACGTGGTCAAGGGGCTCGGCGATCCGACGGAGTCGGCCACCAATTCCGACGGTCAGACGATGATGACCTACGACGCGTCGCGTGTGAACGTGAACGCCGGGACCTTCATCCCCTACGTCAACCTATTCACGTCCGGCGCGAAGACCCATGAGCAGGAGGTTGTTTTCCATTTCGGGTCTGACGGCATTCTCACGGGTGTCGATAGCCATAGCCGAAATGTCAACTGTTCGATCGGCGTCTTCGCGACTCGCTGTTAGGGCGTTCCGCCGAAGCTCGGAATCGCGGAGCTGGTGCTCAGGGACTCCGCTTGCTCGTCCTGCATGCCGACGAAGGCAAAGGCGGCGATTATACATACCATCAGGGCGCCGGCGCCGATCCAGATGAGCAGGGTTCTCGACGGGCGGTTCGACGCGAGCCCGATCTGCAGGATCTCCACGCCTTTCATTACGAGATAGACGGCCAGAAGGGCTGTCAAAATCTGCAGCATTCCGGCCATGCCGATGTCCTCCTCGCCTTTGGCGGGTGAGGAAGGGCCGCTTCCGTGCGCCCGTCAAGATGTTCTCCCTGTCACGTAGAGGTAAGCGATGCCAAATAACATCGCCATCTCCATCACGGCCGACGTCGCGGACCTCACCGTCAAGCGGGCCATCCTGTCGTCGGAACTCAAGGCGGCGCAGCGTGACCTGACCAATTTTGCCAAGACCGCGCGCGAGAGCGGGTCGACGGACGCTCTGCGGACCTCGATGCTGGGCGCCGCCGATGCGGCGGGAAAGGCCCGCAATTCGGTCGCCTTGGTCGACCGTGAGCTGAGAGGCTTGAGCGGCGGCGCAGAGGTTGCGGCCGGGGCCATGACGACGGTCAGCCACGGCAGTTCGACGGTGACGCGCGAGTTGCTGGTTCTGGCCCGCGAGGCCGGGCGCGGAAACTTCACCCGCATGGCCGGGTCGGCGACGATCCTGGCGGGCGCGCTCGGCCTGATGACGCCGGCGATCCTCACCGCTGCGGCCGTGATCGTCAGCCTCGCCGTCCCGTTCCTCGCCTTCGGGGCGGCGGCCCTGAGCGCTTCCGAAGACGCCGCGCACTTCGCCAACGCGATCCAGATCACCGGCGACTATGCCGACCTGACGTCGACCGCGTACGAAGCCATGGCCCGACGGGTCGCAACGGCGTCAAATACGGGCGTAGGGACGGCGCGCGGGGCCTTGCTGGCCCTGGCTTCGTCCGGCCGCTTCGCCGGCGTGGAGATCGAGCAGCTCGGCCGCGACGGCGTCAAGTTCGGCGAACTGACCGGCGAGAGCGCCAAGAAGGTGCTCGCTGGCTGGGTCAAGATGGCGGACGGCCCGTCGCGCTTCGCTGAGACGTTCAACGCCACCTATCATGCCCTGAGCCTGGCCCAGGTTGAGCACATCGCCGACCTTGAGCACGAGGGTCAAACGTCGCAAGCGACAGCGGCCCTTGTTCAGGACCTGACCCAGTGGCTCGACCAGCAGGCCGTGCATTTAGGGATGCTGGGGGGCGCGTGGCACGGCCTCACATCGGGGATCGATGGCGCCTGGGAGGCCATGAAGCGCTTTACCAACGCCGGCACGACAGGCCAGCAGCTTGGCGGCGTCGATGCACAGCTCGCGCGCCTGCGCTCGGCGGACTATCAGCGCGAGCATGTGGGTGGCGCGTCGGGGGCGCGCGCGGTTTATCAAGAGCAGATCGCCGTCTTGGAGCGCACGCGCGCCGCCCTGGCCGCTAAGGGCGCCGCAGAACAACGCGCCTCTGACGCCACCGCCGCCGCCACCCGCGTCCAGGCTGACGGCCAGGAGGCCTACGACAAGTCGCACGCGACGCTGCAGGGGCTGCGCAGTTCCGCCCTGCAGGCGAGTGACGCCATCAAAACCCTTCATGAGCAGATGGCTGCGCGGCTCAAGGCCAACCCGGCCGACACCGAGGCGAAGGATTATTACGCCCACCAATCCCGCATCGACGCCGCCCTGCGCCACAAGGAGGACCCGACCGACAATAAAAAGCCGAAGCAGGCGCCCAAGTCGAAGGACGAACAGGTCCAGGTCTGGCGCCAGGAACTTCAGGCGCAGCTTGAGGCCGAGCACAATTTCTTTGCCGATTCCAAACAACAGGAGCGCGATTTCTGGCAGTCCAAGCTGGCCCTGACCAAGGCGGGGTCGGAAGCCCAGCGGTCGGTCAAGACCCAGATCTATGATCTCGACCGCGAACTGGCCCAGCAGACCTATCGCAGCCAGATCGGGCGCCTGGATGAACAGCTCGCCGCCGAGCGCGAGAGCTGGGCGCAAGAGCAGTCGCTGATGGACGCCAAGCTTATCTTCATCCGGCTCAACCAGGGTCAGCAGTCCGAAGCCTATGCGGCCGCCGAGCGCGAGCGTGACGAGATGGCGCAGCGCCATCAGGAAACGCAGCTGGAAAACAGCAAGTCGACTGCGGCGGAGGCCCTGGCCGAGCTTAAGGCCAATCTGGCGGCCCAGAAGACCGTCCGCGACGCCGATGCGCGCTCGCATGAGACGGCGATCCGCTCCGGCCCCGGTAACTCGGGGCCGCTGGGGAAGGCCAGCGCCGATGTACAAATCGCCGCTCTGCACCAGCAGACCCTAGCCAAGCAGATGGCCGCCGATCGGGTCGCCTATGCCGCCGAGGACCAACTTCTGCAGCGCGAGGTCGCCCAGACCCTGGCCGCCGAGGGTGAGATGTCCAGGGCCCATATCGAGGCGGTCAACGCCAAGACGGCCGCTGACAATCGCTACGCCAATCAGCAGAAGGTTTTGGCGGACGAGGCCCTCAACCAGGCCCGTGCCGACACGCTAAAGCTCCAGGCGACTTGGCACCAGACCGTCGATCCGATGGTCAATGTGACGGCGCAGGGGATTCGGGGGCTGCTCACCGGCACCGAGACTTGGCACCAGGCCTTGGTGGCCGTTGGCGGCGAGGCGATCAGCCTGATCATCAGCGGCATCGAGCGGATGATCGCGCAGTGGTTGGTGAACATGATCGTCGGGAAGGCGGCCACGGCGGCCGTCAGCGCGTCCAGCGTCGCCTCCTATGCCGGCATCGCGGGCGCTGCGGGCGTGGCGTCCATGGCCGGCGCTCCATTTCCCTTGGATTTAAGCGCCCCGGCCTTTGGCGCCAGCATGGCGGCCAGCGCTCTGGCCTTTGGGGCTTTCGACCGGGGCATGAACGTCGTGCCCCAAGACATGATCGCCCAGATCCACGCCGGCGAGCGGATCATTCCGAAGGCGGAGAATTCCATGCTGATGGCCCGCCTGGCCGACGGGGGCGGCGGCCAGGGGGCTTCGCAGACGGTGACCAATAATTACAGCCCGACGATCCACACCCAGGGTCAGGCCGATTTCGGCCAGATGCTTGAGGATCACGGCCACGTCATGCTGGCGATGATGAAACGCGCGGCGCGGGACGGGAAGCTGCGGAGTCTGATGGCATGACTCTGCCGATCTATCCGGGCCCGAATCTTCTTCCTGGCGTCACCTATGGCTCGACCTGGACGCCCCAATTCTTCAACCTGCCGACGGCGACCACGGCGTCGGGGGCGGAGATCGATCTGGCTATCGCGCAGTATCCGCTGCACGATTTCGAGCTGATCTATGAGGTGCTGCGCGACGGCGTCGGCGGCGGGACCTGGCTGAACGGTCAGGGCCTGGAATTCAAGACCATGATGGGGTTTTTGCTGCAGATCGGCGGCACGGCCGGGCGGTTCCTGTTCCAAAATCCCGACGACGACGCGGTGACCCAGAACAGCATTGGGGTCGGCAACGGGGCGACGACGACCTTTACCCTGACGCGCACCTTCGGCGCCAACGGCTACGGCGGCACGGAGCCGGTGGGCCAGGTCAATACGGGGGCGCCCTTCAACCTCTATCTGGCCGGTTCGACGACGCCGACCAGCCCCACCCTGTACACGATCAGCACGGCAAATCCGGTGGCCAATACAGTCACTTTCACGACGGCGCCGACGGCGGGTCAGAACATCGCGGTCGATATGTCTTACTATTACTATTGCAAGCTCGCGAGCAGCAATAACAGCATCAAGAAGGTCATGAACAGCCTGTGGTCGATGGATAAGATCAAGTTGCATAGCTGCCGGCCTGGCACATGACGGCCCTGCTGCGCGCCGCCTCCTCGGCCCTGCAGGCGGCCCTCGCCGCGAACGCCGTTCGCGCCCAGGCCGACCTGTTCACCTTCACCCTGCTGGGCGGAACGGTTCTGACCTGGACGAGCTGGGACCAGGATCTGGCGATCGGCGGGGTGACCTACAGCTCTAAGGCGCCCTGGCTGGAGCGCACGAGTTGGAATGTGGCCAACACCATGGAAGTGCCCAGCCTGACGGTGTTTCTGCGGGCCTTCAACACCGGCTTTGGCGGGGGCGCCAATATCAAGACCCAGGTCCATAATGGCCTGTTCGACGGGGCGGCCTTCCTGCTGACCCGTGCCTTCATGACCGATCCGCCGGCGGTGCTGGATACCCTGGCCCTGTTCGGCGGCGAGGTGGCCGGGGTCAATCTGACCGGCGCCACCGCGACCCTGACCTGCAAGGGCAAGACCAACCTGCTCGACAAGTTCGCCCCTCGGAACCTCTATCAGATTGGCTGCAATCATGGCTTCTGCGACCCCGGCTGCACGCTCAGCCGAGCGACCTTCACGGCCAGCTTCGCCGTCGGGTCCGGGGCGACCTCGGCCTTCCTGCCCTGGGCCACGGCGCCCGGCACACCCGGCGTCTATCAGCACGGGCAGGTGACGATGACCGGCGGTGCCGCCTCCGGCCAGACCCGCACCATCGCCGCCGCCTCCAGCGCCGGGCTTTCCCTGGCCTATCCGCTCTATGAGACCCCCGCCGCAGGCGACGCCTTCACCGCCTTCCAAGGCTGCGACAAGACCTTCGCGTCCGGCTCGGGCCAGAGCTGCACCGACCACGCCAACACCCAGCATTATCGCGGCTACGAATTCGTGCCGCCGCCCAATTCCGCCTACTGATGATGATCCGCGCCGAAGGATGCGATCTCCTGGCCGTCAGGCCGGGCGGGGAGGAGCGCCACAGCTTTCCCACCGCGCGGGAGGCCGAGGCCCGCGCCGCCTTCATCGCCGAGGCCCTCTCCTGGGTCGGAACGCCGTTTCGGGATTGCGCCGACATCAAGGGCCGGAATGGGGCTGTGGACTGCGCCATGCTGCTGGTGCGCTCCGCCGTCGACACCGGGCGCATCCCGCCCTTCGACCCCCGGCCCTATTCGCCGCACTGGATGCTGCATCGGACTGAGGAGAAGTTCATCGACTGGATGATCAAGCTCGGCGCCCATGAAGTGGAGACCCCTCGCGTCGGCGATATTGTCATCTGGCAGTTTGGCCGCACCTACGCTCACGGCGCGGTGCTCGTGAACGCCGATGAAGTGGTGCACGCCTACAGCGCGGCGGGCATGGCCCTGGTCTCGCGTCTGGACGAGTCGTTGTTGAGTTACCTGCCCTTCAGCGGATGCCGCGTGCGCCGCCCGGTGCGCTATTTCGAGCTCTGGGGGTAGAGCGCCATGTCGATCCTCCAGCAACCGGGCTTCATCGCCCCGGTCAACTATTCGGGCCTCAATGTCGGCTCGTCGATGTGGAACATCCCGGTGCCCATCTTCTGGGGCATGCGGCGGCTCTCGACCAACGCCATCTGGTTCAACGATTTCTATTCGCAACCGGCCGGAGGCAAGGGCAAGGGCGCCGGCGCCAAGTCGAATATCCAGATGACCTATACCGCTGCGGTGATCCTCGGCCTCTGCGAAGGGCCTATCGATGACATCCAGAACAGCTGGGCCAACGGGTCCACCACCTCGACGGCGACCCTCTCCTATCTCAACCTGACGCTGTTCACGGGCACGATCAGCCAGGCGCCGTGGAGCTACGTCGCCACCAGCTATCCCAGCCAGGCGCGCGCCTATTCCCAGCTCGCCTATCTGGCCAGCCCCAAGCTGCACCTGGGCGAAAGCGCCACGGTGCCCGACAACGCCTTCGAAGTGGCTCGCGCCAACGGCTTTGCCTACACCAATCCCGGCAACGGCTGGATCAACCCCAATACCCACGCCGTCTCGCCGGGCCTCGACTGCCTGATGAGCGACATCATCACCGACCTTCTTACCAATGTTCAATACGGGATGGGGTTCACCTCCGCCGATCTGGGCGCGATCAGCCAGTTCGCCACCTATGGCCGCGCCCAGGGCCTGTTCTATTC
Organism: Caulobacteraceae bacterium; assembly: GCA_043746375.1. GTDB lineage: Bacteria > Pseudomonadota > Alphaproteobacteria > Caulobacterales > Caulobacteraceae > Acaudatibacter. The sequence continues at coordinate 19,881 of JAYTRF010000287.1, forward strand.
GCCGCTCCTCAACACCCAGGAGAAGGCAAACCAGCTCATCGACCGCTGGGCCCTGACGTCCAATGCGTGGATCTATTGGACCGGGACGCAGCTGCAGTTCGTGCCCCTCGCCGATGAGGTGGTCACCGGCAACGGCGTCACCTACACCCCCGCCGACGATGTCGCCTACAGCCTGACGACGGCCGACTTCCTGGCCGCGACCGGCCAAGATGCGGGGCCGGTCAAGGTGTCGCGGATCGATCCGGCTGACGCCTATAACCGCACCGTCCTCGACATCACCGACCGGACCCTGGGCTATATCGACAACCCCTTCGAGTGGAAGGACGACGGCCTCGTCGATCAATATGGGCTGCGCGACAACGCCAACACCCAGGCCGACGAGATCTGCGACCCCGCCGTGGCTCGCGTCGTCGTGCAGCTCATCGGCCGACGCGCGGCCTATATCCGCAACACCTACGCCTTCAAGACCAGCAACCGGTTCATCCTCTGCCTGCCCGGCACGATCCTGACCCTCACCGAGCCGAACCTGGGCCTCAGCAACCTGCGGGTCCGCGTCAAGACCATTCAGGAGGACGACAAGGGCCAGCTCGCCTTCGAATGCGAGGAATATCCCGGCGGCGTCGGTGTCTATTACGCCCCTGGCGCGGCGGCCGCCGCGTTCCCTGCCACCACGCCGGTGACCAACATCTTCCCCGGTAACGTCAACACCCCGGCCATCGTCGAGCCTAATTCGGCGTTCACGGGCGGCGCGGCCCGGCTGATCGTCGCCGCATCTGGGGGCGCGAACTGGGGCGGATGCACGGTCAATATCAGCTTCGACGGGACCAACTACAGCCAGGTCGGCACGATCACCGCCCCCGCCAGGCAAGGCGCGCTGACCGCCGCTCTGGCGGCCTATGGCGGCGCTAATCCCGACCTGACCGACACCCTCGGCATCGACTGCACCCAAAGCCTGACCCTGCCGGCGCCCGTCACTGACGCTGACGCCACCGCCCTTCGGACCCTCTCGCTCATCGCCGCCCAGCCCATCGCCTATGGCGGCGCCTATATCCTGCCGTCCAACGGCGAGCTGCTGGCCTTTGGGGCCCTGACGGCGACGGGAACCTATGCCGCGAACCTCACCTATCTGGAGCGTGGGGCCTATGGAACGACGCCCGGCGCCCACAGCATCGGCGATCAGTTCACTCAGGTTGACGTGTCGGGAACGGACGGAACCGCCGTCGCCTTCACCCTGCCCAAACAATATATCGGCCAGACGATCTATCTGAAGCTCTGCTCTTTCAACCCCTTCCGCCAGGCTCTCCAGGACCCGTCCACCGTCCTGGAATATCAATATACCCCCACGGGCGGCGGCTATGGCGCGGCGACGGCCGGCGTGCCGCTGGAGACGACTGGGTTTGGCGTGGTGGGATCGCCAACCTCTGCGGCGGTTGTCCTGGGATGGACCGCCAACGCCGCCACCGACAACGTCATCGCCTATGAGCTCTATCGCGCGGCCGGAACTGGAGCGGCATTCAGCGCCGCCGCTCTCGTCTGGACCGGCCAGGCCCTCGCCCATACCGACACCGGCGTCAGCGCCGCAACCGGCTACACCTATTTTCTCGTGCCGTTCAACATCGTCGGCGCGGGCCCCCAGACCGCCGGGGTTAATGCAACGACGGCGCTCTACGGCCCCACCGCCGCAGCCATCGCAAACCAGGGGACGTTGGCCACTCAGAATTCTGTCAATCTCTCAACCCAGGTTTTCAACCAGCTCGGCGTCGCCAACGCCGTCGCCGCCCTCGTCAATGCGAATATCCCTGCCGGTGGCGTGAACCGCGTGCAGTTTTCCCTTTTCGAAAAGGGCGCGACCTACTGGACCACCCAGGAATCCGGCGTCACCTCGCCAACCTTCGGCATCTACACCAGCGGCGGCCTGACCTTCGGGCAGTTTCAAGGGTCCGCGCCCGTCGTTGGAAATAGTATCTCGCTGCTCAGCGACGCCTTCTACGTAGCCGCGGGAGAGAGTGTCGCCGTCAGCGCACAGGTCAATGTCCCAGGCGCCCATACCGGCACGATCGGCGTGCAGTGGTTCAACGCCTCGAATGCCCTGATCAGCACCTCCATCGCCGTCTCTGGCATAACCGGAGGCGCGGTGGAGCAGGTCAGCGGGGTTGTGGTTGCCCCCGCAGGCGCCTTGACCGGCGAATTCGTGGCTACAGTCACCGCGACCTCTGTCGGCACGGTCCAGATGTTCGTCGCGCAACCGATGGTCTGCGGCATCGCGACGAGCCAGGCGGCCATTCCTACCTTCAATGCCGGGCCTAATTCGGTCGCGGGGGCGGACGTGACGGCGGCAAATATCGCTGCCGGGATTTCGGGTCAGGGGTCATTCGCGACGCTGAGTAGCGCAGCCTATGGCAGCACCTACCTGACCGGCTTCGGTGGGCTGGCGGCGCGGGGGCATATTGCGCTTGGCGACGGGTATGTGTTCCGGGCGGACGGCGTAACGAGCCTGACCGACGTCCTCGCGGTGACGTCGCTCGGCACCGCCGCCGCCATCGCCGGGCAGGGTCCTGGCGCGACGGCGGCCGGGACGGCGGTTCTGAACGTCAACGTCCAGGCGGGCCAGAACGTGCTGGTCGACTCTGAATTCCAGCAAGGGACCGTGTTTTGGAGCGTCGGCAATCTTAGCGGCGGGACGAACGCCCTGACGATTGGGCTCAACTATTCCGACGTCAACGGGACCTACGCCAACGCTACCCAGAACGTGATCTATGCCCGCAACACCGGCGTCACCATGGCGTCGGGCAGCTATTTCCAGATGCGCCCCTCCAATTCGATGGTTGGCGGAACGCTCGGCGGCATAGCGCCTGGCCAGGTTATCGGTGCATCGGCGCAGGTGGTCACCTATCGCTCGACGATGACCATGGGGGTCGACTGGCTGGCGGCGGACGGGAGCTATGCCGGCGGTGGCGGGCAGTTTGCCACCCAAGGAGAGTTGGATACGGGCGCGGTGGCCTGGGCCGCGCCTGTCACGGTGTCAGGCGTCCTGACCGTGCCGACGGACGGAACTTTAACCAAGAACGTGCGCGGGGCTAATCTCTGGTTTGCAATCGATGGCAATGGCGGGACAGACCCGTTTTTGTTTGTCTCGCACCCGATACTGGCCGTGCTTCCTGCAGGTCAGCTCGTGGTCCCGGTCTATACGCCGGGACGGACCAATCCACTCGCAGACCAGACCAGCGCCCACACCGCCGCAGCCATCGCGGGGCAGGGGTCGTTCGCCACTCTATCCAGTGTCGGCTACGGGTCCAGTTACCTCACCGGCTTTGGAGCCTTGGCCGCGACCAACTATGCAGACATGACCCTAGCCGATGGGGCTTCCGGTGGCATCCATGGGAAGAACACGAGTTACCTTGTAGACGGGGCCAACCTGGGCGGTACCGCAGCTTGGGGTGGGGTCTCCTCCAGGCCAACAGAACTGACTGATGGCCGCGTGGCAGCAGGGTTAGCTCCGGCTACCGGCTACATCACAGCCGGCCTTAATGCGGCAATACCTACAACAGCTATGCTGGCAGGTATATCCGGGACAAACTTGGCCTTGAACCCTGAGTTTACGACAGGCACAACAGCGGACTGGAGCGCATATGCGCCGGGAGGCACTAACCCTACAACAATATCAATTGTAAGTGATACCTCAGCTCCGAATGGCTCAAATAACGTGCTTCAAATAGCATATGCTGGGGGGTCTGCGTCACTGAATGGTACGGGCGCTTATCAAGGCCTAAATTATGCGGGCTCCGGACAGTCCTCTAGGCCCGGATATTATTCACAGTCAACGCAAATACTTTATAAGATCATAGCCAAAATCCCGGTCGGCTATACGTTAAACGTAACAAGTAATAGTTTCGGAACCGGCGGAACGTCTACCCCATTGACTAGCATGGCGGGCACAGGGGCGTGGGCAAACTACTCTTTTATATATCAGATAGGTGCTGGAGGTACGCTTCAAAATATCGGTTTTTTGTATGTGAATAGCGGCCCGAACGTCGCCTTCAACTGGTATATCGCGCGCTTCGATCAAATCGACATCACCTCGGCCCAGCGCAACTTCATGGGCAATAATTTCGCTGACGAGCTAGGCGTTCCAAGATTCAAAACCGATCTCGTAACGTCTGTGGGGATCGCAGCCGCCATCGCGAGCCAGGGCTCGCTGGCCACCCTATCCAGCGTCAGCCTAACTTCTCAAGTTACAGGCGCTCTCCCGGTGGCCAACGCGGCGGCGGGCCTCGTCAACGCTAATATCCCGGCCGGAAATGCCAACCGGGTGCGGTTTTCGCAGTTCGAAAAGGGGACCGAGGGTTGGTCAATCTCGGCTTATGCCGGGGCCTATGGCGGGGCGCTGACGACGGGTGCATCAGGCGCTTATGAGGACCTGATCTATAATTCGACCTTCACGGGGACGGGGCAATATCAATCCGTGGTCAGCCAGTCTTTCCCGGTCACTGCCGGTGAGACACTGGCCATTCAGGCGCGGCTTTCGACCAACGACTACTGCACGGCCGTGATGACCCTCAGCTTCTCGACTGGGGCGGGTCCTCAGGTTTTGCCGACAGCAGGCGTGGGAACACCGCCCGACTACCTCTTCCAGGGAAACTACGTTGTCCCGGCCTCGGCGACCTCGGCGTTCATGGCGTTATACATCTACTCGACCGGCGCCAGCGCGGCGCGCGCGACTCTCTCTCAGCCCATGGTCACAGGCGCGGCCACCGGCCAAACTGCCTATCCGGCGTTTACACCGGGGCCCGCGTCTGAGGCTGGGGCGGACGTGACGGCAAATTATACCGCCGCCGGCGTCGCCGGGCAGGGCTCGCTCGCGACCCTATCGAGTATTGGACCGGCGCAGATTTCCATAGGGACGGTTAGTTCTGCGAACCTCATCCTAAATCCGGGAGCGGAAGCGAGTTCGACCGGGACGCCAGGCTGGCAAGGCGCTAATCTAGCCGTTGCTGGGGCGGGCGCGGTTTTCAGCGTTTTCACTACGCCGACGCCAAATAGCGGGGCGCATTGTTTCCACTTGGCCAAGGCCGTGGCGACCGATGGCGGCGGCGCATGCTCTGTGGCCATCCCAGTCGTCGCCGGGAAGACCTATAACGTAAGTCTTAGCGTCACCAGTGATGGCGCCACAACGTCCGGTCTGTATTTTCGGATGGCGGAGTTTGGCACGGCGGCCCCAAGCGGTGGATTTGTGACTCAGACTGGCTCCGGGTCCAGCCAGGCTAGCCAGACCGACCTGATGGCAAATGCCGCCATTCCTGCGTCCTGGACGAAATACACCTTCGCATACACCGTCCCGGCAGGTGTTTATTGGGTGTCTCCGACCATTTACAACTATATCAACGGCCCGCTTAATATGTGGTTCGACGACGTCGTCTTTCAGCCGGCCATAGATAGTGGAACGCAACTGCCGCTCAACCTCACGTCTGGCCTTGGTTACACCTTCAATCCGTCCCCGCCGCTGTCGGCCACGAGCGGGCAAATCGCCATAGCGGCAACTACCGTCAGCTATACCGGACAGACCCTCTCGGCGCCATCGGGGACAATCACCGGCCTGACCAACGGATCATATTATTCAGTTTTCTACGACACGGTAGGGCTGGTTTACATCGCGGTGCATAGCGGCGCAACGAGCTACGCCACCAATCCCAGCCGCTATATTTCATTCGGGACAGTCCAGGTGCCGTCTAGCGGGACCTATACTGGCGGCGGCGGTTCAGGCGGAATTTTACCATGAGCGATCACACCGACATCAGCGAGGCCCAGGGCGACTGCAACGGCGATGAGCGGGCCTATCGCACCGCTGCGGGAACGCTGGCCTATGTCAGTGCGGTGGCGCACCCGCACGAACGGCCGGGCGCCCTGGCTGTTCGGCTTGAGGCCCGCGCCCTGGACGCGGATTTTGAGCCTATCACCGATCCGCACGGGCGCCCGATCACGGCGGGGCCTCATCACCTGACGATCCACAGCGATCAGCCGATCGACGTGGAGGCCGAGATCGAGCGCGCCCGCCACCTGTTGCTCGACCAGCTCGACACAGCCGTCACCCATTCCCGCACCCTGGCCGGACTGGTCGGCGTGCGGATCGACAGACCCACCCTAAACTAAGGACAATCCCACCATGGCTATTTCCAGCATCGCCGACTTGTTTGCTCAGGTCGGACAATACCTCATTGCCAAGGGCTTAACCCTGCCACCTGTCACGGCCACGGCCCTGACCACGTATCACCCCTCGCCCGTCGATCACTCGGTCAAGTCGTGCGAGGCCCTGTGGGCCGTGGCCGCCAACCTCGACGCCGAGGGCCTGGCGCTCTGCGCGGACATCGCGGATTTCGTGACCGGCAACCAGTGGCACGTCCTGGGCCAGACTCCGCGAGGCTCTCAAATCGCCGCCGCCTGTCGCCGCGCTAAGACCTACGTCGCCGGCAAGGCGGACCCCGCGCCAGATGCGCAATATCAGATCCCCGCGCCAGCCCAGGCCGGCGCTGCGCTCGCGCCTGCCTGAGGAGAGACCTCCATGCCCGACGCCCAGCCGCAGAGCCTCGCCCTGTTCGCCTTCGCCGATCTCGCGCCCTATACGGCGCAGGGGGCCTTTGCGAACGCGGCGACCAAGGATTTCCACCTGTTCTTCGCCGGCCGCGACGACGTGCATGGCGTTCTGAAGCACGTCCTGAGCCGGGTCAGCGTCTCGCTCTATCTCAATATGTTCGGCTTCGACGACGAGGCGCTGAACGACATCCTGATGGCCAAGGTCGCGGATCCGGCGATCACGGTCCTGATCACCCTCGACAGGAGCCAGGCGGGCGGCGTGCATGAAAAGCGCCTGCTCGACGCGGACCGTGCCGCCAACCTCGCCGGCTTCAATACTCATTTCACCGTTGGTGAGAGCCTGACCCACCAGATCAGTCACACCAAGGGGTTCGTGGCGGATGGCGTGATCGGGGCCGAGGGGTCGACCAACTGGAGCGCCTCGGGTGAGGGGACGTTCGTTCTGGCCGGCGCGCCAGGCGGGGCCGGCTACAAGGCCCAGAACAATACGCAGTCGATTTTCACCGATCCGGACGCGGTGGCGCGCTTCCAGGCCGAGCTGATCGCCGAGCACCTGATCGCCCAGAAACAACAGTCCGGAAAGGGCGCATGATGGCGGCGTTTGATCTTCCTCCCCCCGGCGCGTCCAGCGACGACGTCCTGGCCGCCCTCAAGGCCCTGCACGACTGTGTCGAGCGGCGTTTCCAGGATGTCGAGGCGCAGATCCGGCAAAACAACCGGGCCTCCAATCGCCGCCACATGCAGGCCACCAATCGCCTGAAATTGCTTGAGGGCGTGATCGGCGTCATGACCGATCCGGAAAAGGGCCTGAGCGCCCAGATCAAGATCATCGGCGATCTGGTGACAAACACGGCCAAGAGGGTGGGCGCCCCACTGGAGCCCGGCGCGGAGGCGGCCCCGGGATTAATGGCCATGCCGTGGCCGTCAGCCGCATGGCGTCTCGCCGCCGCCCTCGGTCCGCTGGTGATCGTGCTGAAAGTGCTCGACAGCGGCTGGCCCTACATCGTCGCCTGGGCGCGGGCCGCCTATGTCGCGCTGATCCGCTAGGCCCCGTTTTACCACAAACGCCGTTCGTCCCTGCCTTCGGAGGGCCTCGCCATGCCGCTATCCCCACGCGATTCCGCCTTGCTGGCGATCGCCGAGCCTCTGATCAAGGGCGAGGAGGCGTGCCGCCTGGACGCCTATCTCGACACGCGCGGCATCTGGACCATTGGCTGGGGCCGCGCGGATTCGGGGGTCCATCCGGGGATGACCTGCACCCAGGCCGAGGCCAACGCCTGGTTTGACGTCAAGGTCGCCGGGATACTCGGCCAGATCGACCGGCTGCGGCCCTGGTGGCGCGAGATGAGCCTGCCGCGCCAGGCCGTGCTGCTCGACATGAGCTATCAGCTGGGCGTCGGCGGCGCGCTGCGCTTCGGCCACGCCCTGGCGGCGATGGAGGCCGGCGACTGGGGCGCCGCGCATGACGCCATGCTCGCCTCCGCCTGGGATTGCCAGACGCCGGCGCGGGCCCAGACCGAAGCCCGCATCATGCTGACCGGCGAGATGCCGACACGTGGAGACCCGACATGACCGACAGTCCCGTTACAACCGGGCCTCCCCCCACAAGCGGAGGGCCCCGCACCAGCTGGCCCGACGTGGTCAAGGCGATGATCCCGGACACGCGCACGGTGATCAGCTTCGCGATGCTGGGCATGACGCTCTACATCCTCTGGTTGGTCGCGAATTTCCCGGATCTGAGCAAGAGCGATCTTTTCAAGATGCTGGCCACTCTGCTGGTCGGCAGTTCGGGCGTCGGCATGGCGCTCGGCTTTTATTTTGGGTCGTCAAAGGACAGATCGCCGCCGCCTTCGGCCTGACGCCTCGCCGAAAATCCCTGCCCACTCACTCCGGCACATACGCCCCGGCGCGCTTCGGCGCGGCGCGCCGGCCAGCCTCCTCGCGCCTCAAGGAACAGCACGTGAACATCTTTCAAAAGATCGACCAAGCGGCCGTCGTGGCCTGGGATGACTTCCTTAAGGGTGTCCACTGGATGGCCGCTGAGGCGAAGATCATCGCCGCCGGCGCGGCCAAGCTCGACCCGGCCTTGCAGGTGCAACTGCAGGACGTTCTGACGGCCGGTGAAGCCGCCGCCGTGAAATTGGCGTCGAAGGGCGAAACGGCCATGGTCAATGTCATCGCCACCGGGGCAGGCGACATCGAGACGGTCGTGGCCAATTTCGTCCAGGCGGCGCTTGGCGGCACGACGTCCGGCGCTGCGGTTTCCGGCGCCTCCGTCACGGTGCTCAAGACCGCCGCCTCCGCCCTCGAGGCCGCCGTTCCCATCGCCGTCGCCAAGATCGCCGCCGCTCTGATCGCTGCAGCGGCCTGATAGGCGTCACATGCTCAAGGCCCTCGCCACGATCCTCACCTTGATCGTCGTCTGCGCCCTGCTCGGGATCGGCGTCTATGGCTGGTGGCGCCATCAAAGCGCCGCCACCCAGATCGTCCACGCCCAGGAGCAGGCTGGGAGCGCCACGGTGTCAGCGGGGCAGGCCCAGGCCTCCACCGCCGCGCAACGCATCATCGTCGCCGGCGAGGGCCGCGAGCATGTGGACGTCACCCTCCATGCGGAGAATGCCAATGCCATCGCCCAAGCGCCGGGATCTGCGGCGGCTCTCGATCCCGCTCTTATTGCCACTGTCAATCGCGGGTTGTGTCACTACGCCGCTGAGTCCGCCGATCCTCGATGCGCTCAACTGCGCGCGGCTGATCCCGCCCAGCTACCGGTCCCCGGTTCCCTCGGCGGGTCTGCTCGGCCCGACTGAGACGGTCGGGGCCCTGGCCGTGCGTTACGACGCCCAGACCGCCGCCCTGGACCGCGCCAATGGTCGAACCGACGACCTGGTTCAGTTGGCCGACCTCTGCCAGGCCCAGCAACAGGCGGTGCTCAAGGCGCTCAATCCCCCCGCGCCATGGTGGCGCTTCTGGCGCGGCAAAACCCCCTGATCCAGAGCGATTCCCCCACCCCGCGTTGTCCTCCCCCTCGACGCGGCAAACTGCCCTCGGCCCGACCAGCGGGTCGGGGGTTTTTTTGTGAAGAGGCTCGGCGTTCGCCTGATGATCCTGCCAGACCCCCGCCAGCTCGCCTACGAAGCCCACCGCCGCGCCTGGGCGGCCGAGATCGGCCTGACCTATCTCAACGATCCCAACGACGCTCCACCGGCGCCCGGCGCGCCGGAATCGGGCGCCGTCGACGACTCCCCCGCGACGATCATTTTGCCGGCGTCGGGAAATTGATCACCATCGGCAAGGGAGGCGATCGTGAAATCGACGACGTCGTTCTAATCTGGGGAGTAATCTGGGGATCACTGGCCCCAGAAAACCGTAACTCTTTGACAACGCTGGTGGATGCGACAGGGATCGAACCTGTGACCCCCTCGGTGTGAACGAGGGGGAGGGCGCATTAAACATTGAATTATATAGGTTTGTTTCAGGGATGGTCCCCAGATATTCGGTGTTTGTTCACGGTCCTGGAGGTCGTTTCTGGGGAATAACTGGGGAGCATGGGTGCGGGGCGTCGATGGCCGGGGCCGCGAACCGCTTCGCGGCGGGCGCGTTGACAAGGTAGTGATGCCCGGCGCATCACTTTCAAGCGGCTTATAAGGAGGGTCCGTAGTGGTCAGGCCAACCGAAATGATGAGGGTTCTTGTCCGTCTCGAGACGCGCCCGGATGGGGGTCTGCGGGTATGGTCCGACGACGTGCCGCAGCTGGTGCTTTCCGGCCGCACGCCTGCGGACGTGGTCAACGACATCGGCCCCGCGCTCGAGGTCATCATGAGCGCGCTTCTGGGCTGTGAGGTGCAGGCGACGCCCCTCACGCCGTTCCGGGGGTACAGGTCCCTCGAGGAGCCGGGCGTTGCGCGGCTTTCAGCCATGCCCGCCGTCGGCGCCGGTTTCAGAGAGATCGAATTCGCCGCCGCCTGCGCCTGAATGATCGAAAAATATCTTTCCCGCGCGAAGTGGGAAAAGAAACTTCGGGCGCATGGCGCTCAGCCGCTCGTGGGCAAGGGGCTGTTGAATACGGCTGAGTGGTGGATCATCCCAGGCGGAATCCCCTTTACCGTCCCGGTGGAAAAGCCGGACGGTCACGCGGAGTTCTGGGCCATCGACCGGCTTTGCAAAACCATCAAGCCGCCGAAACCCAGCTCGTAAAGCTCACCCCCGCGCGCCCCAGGCACCGGCGGCCTCGGCTTGGTGGGTGGGGCGGTGGTGGCCATAGTGGCGCTCGAGGGTGGCGATGGTCATCCCTAGATAGCCCGCCGCCTGCCAAGGATCGACGTTGCGCTCCATCAGCCATGTGGCGGCCGTATGGCGCAGCCAGTGGGGGGTGATCGCCGGCGGCAGGCCGGCGGCGGCGACGGCGCTGGCGAAGCTGCGGCGGATATGGCCGGCCAGAGGGTGGCCGCCGTGGTGGACGACGGCGTTAGTCTGCGGCCTGGGCTCTGCGCCGGCCAGGCGCGCGGTCTCGTCGCGGCGGCTGGCGTCCTCGATGTCGAGCCGACGCCAGCGCCGCAGGTGCGCCAGCAGGCGAGGCGGGATCTTGACGACCGGCCGGCGCTTGTTGGCGCGCTCGCGTTCGCGGCGCCCACGGCGATAGATCATGCCGGCGTCCAGATCGACCCAGGCTTGGCTCGGGCTCTCCGACCAGAGCAGCTGGCGGATCACCGCGTGGCGCGTACCGGTATAGAGCGCGATCAGGATGAAGCGCCGCAGGTGCGCCCTATTGGCCCGCGCGCTCGCGCCCAGGCCGTGGGCGAGGCTGGCGCGTAGCAGGCGCGCGGCCTGGCTGCGGGTGAGGGCGTCGCGAGGGCTCTCCTGCGGCTCGGGCGTCCACACCTTCGGCCGAGTCGTCAGGGTATCCTCGCCGTGCCACCAGGCGATCGCCGCGCTCAGCTCGTCGAGCTCGCGCGCGGCAGTGGCCGTCGAGATCCGCGTCGCCCGCTCCGGATGGCGCGTGAATCGCGGGTTTAGCTGGGCCGTGCGGTGGGCGACATAGGCTTGACAGGTCGACCGCTTGACGTCCGCCAGAGTGCGATCGCCCCACCAGGCGAGGAGATAGCGGATCCACGCGGCGATCGTCGCCTTGTCGGCCGCCAGGGCCGGCGCACGCTCGGCCGCATAGGCGGCCAACACCTCGGCGACTAGGACGTAAGCGGGATCACGTCGGCGATCGCCGACAGGCCGCGCGGGCGCCGTCTGGGCGAATTTTTCGGCCAGGTATCGTTCGAGGCGTCCCTCCGCCCCGTGAGATCCGCGCAGGCGATCAGCGTCGCAGCCTGTGCTGATCTCCACCGCGCCGTCTCTGATGACCCAGACGTCGGGCAGGGCGCGGCCGGTGCGGCGATCGAGGCGCCCTTTGCGGAGGTAGAGGCGCGGGCCTTGGGCGCGGCGGGGCATGCGGCGGGCTCCATGAGGGCGCGGATGGCGGCCGGGGTGACCCAATGCTTGCCCCCCAGGCGCCCAGGATGCAAGCGACCGTCCCGGATCGCCGCCCGCAGGCTGGCGATCGTCACCGGCCCGGCGGGATAGTGGACGGCGATATACTCGGCCAGGGTCATGGGCTCATCAGGCGCCCAGGCGGCGGCCGAGGGGCGCGCGACGACGCGGGGGAGGGGAATCATGCGGGGGGCGTCCAGGGGGCTAGCGGCGTATTTGCCGCCAGCATGAGCGGGTGAAGTGGCTGTCCATCTTTTGCCGTCCCCAAGCAGTGCAGCGTGACGCCGAGCTTCGTGGCCATGGCGGCGACAGTCTTCCATCTTTTCCGAAGATGCGGGGGGAGCTTACTCGTGGGTCCCCAAGCGGCGATGACGACGGGGGCGGCGCGCATGATGGCCTCGAGATGCGTGTTGTTTTCCGGGCCTCTTGGATCTGCGCATGTTTGCAAAGCGCCCACGTCTTTGGCGCGAGCGGTGGACGGGTCTTCGGTGATTTCCTGACTGGGTCGGTAGGCGCGACAGATCTTGGTGCGGAGCGCGGCCGGGAGGCGATACCAGTGTTGACTGCAGCCCCACATGGCTGGAGGCGCCTCACGGGTGCAGCCCGGCCAGTGGCAGGTGTGGCCAAGCGTATGGGGCTGGGCGCGGACGTAGTCGGCTTTGGACATTAGATCGCCCCCGGCATGGCGTCATGGATCACGCCGTCGAGTCTGCGGCCGGCGGCGCGTTTGCCGACGCGGTAAAGGTCCGGTTCATCATCGATATGGCCGTCCGTGCGGGCGAGATTCTCTTCGCTAAACAGCCATCCCTCATCGAACCAATCGGCGGTTTCGACGCTGCCACGCTGACATTCGACGTTTTCCCCAGGCGTCCACTCTCCCCACTGTTTGAATAAAAACGGGACACCGGCGTCGGCGCATTGATCGCGGACCTGGCGCGCCCAGTCGGGGTGCATGGGCCTCGCGCCTGGGCCGCTCTCGCCGCCGACGACGACCCAGTCTATTGGCCGAAGGGTTTCTAGCCCTGGCGAGAAACGGCCTCGCCGTAGGAATCCGGCCCCGATCTCAAGGCGATTTCGGGAGAGAGCCCAGCCGATGTGCAATTCGCGCAGCAATGGCTCCGCGCTGATCCACCGCACCGCCGCTGGCGTCTCCAGCACATCCAGAATCCGCTCATCAGCGCGGGTCTGGTCCTCCACGCTGACCCCGGCCCAAACGTTGGGACGTGGCCAAGATATAGTCAGATCGTCTGGATCTTCTGGGTGGCCAATCGTAATCACTGGCCAATGTTCGTCAGGTTTAACGTGTCCAGCCAGCCATAGGTCAACGATGACCCGCGCAATCCGACCGGGGGTCGCGGGGTCGGACATATATTTCCGTTGCCGGGCCGACCTCTTAGTCAGGACTTGGAAAATGTGCTGATGCGCCAGCGTTATGGTGGCGAACACCTGATCAATCCACGCATCCGGCACGCTCTCATGAAAAAGGTCGCCGTGAGCGCAAACGAAGATTCGGCGCGGCTTCTTCCAGCGCAGGGGTTGATCGAGCCACCCCCGGTTAAGCCGCACCTCGCCAGTCCAGACCGGCCCAGCCTTGGTGTTAGTTGTCAGTCCTGCGCGCGAAGGATGGTGGCGCAGTCGCGTCCCTGCCAAGCGCATGGCGTAGCAGTTGGTGCAGCCGGGGCTGACGACGCTGCACCCGGTGATCGGGTTCCAGGTGGCGTCCGTCCACTCAATGTGGGTGTGATCGGCCATCCCTAGGCCTTCCGCCCGCTCATGCCGTCACCCCTGGCTGACCGCGCCGAGCAAAGGCGAGGATCTGCGCGCTGGGTCCGCTGAGGGCCTGGGCGTTGTCCGCGAGCGCCTCGGCGTAGAGGCGCGCGGCGCGGTCGGGATGGCCGTCGGAAATCTCGGCCGCGAGCAGGGCGACGGCCCGCAACAGGACCTGCAAGGCAACGACTCGGCGGTCGGGAACATCCTCGTGCAAATCCGCCAGAGCGTTGACGGCGCAAAGGGTTTCATGGGCGACGGCGGTCGCCATGTTACGGTGCGCGGCCCTCATGGCAAAAACCCCTCGAGGGCGCCCTTGAGCTCGCGCGTCTCGATATTAGGGTCGGGGGTCCAGCAGATCACAGCGTGCAGGGCCTCGGCCAGGAGGCCGGCGACCTCGGCATGCTGGAAAGCGGCCGCCTGCGACCCGGCGCCGACATAGCCGAGGATCAGGGTCGCGGCTTTCTGCGCATCGCGCGCCGCGCAGATCACCTGCTCGTCGTCCATCCAGGCGGCCGGCGCCTGGCGTTCGGCGGGCGGCCTCACGCGGCGGCCTCTTGCGTGACGGGGGCGTTGGTATCGACAGGCGCCCCGGCGGGCCACAGCCGGTTGACAAGCGCGCACATCAGCATCGCGGCCAGCTCATGGTCGCGACCATAAACGGTAACTGTCAGGACTCGTTTTTCGTTGGCGTCGCAAATGTACCCAAAGGGCAAGGCCGCGAAAGGCCCGGCGATCTCGTTTTCGTCCATGATCGTCGCCAGGCGCGCCACCAGTTCGGCCGTGTCCAGCCCGGCCAAAGCCGCCTTCAACGCCTCCGCCTCGCCCTTGGCGCGGGCCTCAGAGGCGGCGCTTTCCTTCTGAAGCGCCTTGGCGGCGGCGGCGCGTGAAGCGTCCTCCTCAATGGCCATGGTGGCCTCGGCCGAGAGGTGGAACGGCCCGTTGAGCCACGGCGTAACGTAATCCTTACCGTCCGGCGGGGGCTCGTATTCAGGGTTGCGCAACGGATTGGTGCGCAAAGCCCTGAGCGCCGCGTCGGCGGTCTTTTTGTCAAATCCTGCAGCCGATAGCCATGCGAGACATAGGCGCGGTGGGTCCGATAATCGCTTGGCGTGAAATCGAGCATCCGCAGATTGCGCAGCTGCTCGAAATCACCGTCGTCGCCGGCGGTCCAGAAGCACTCGGCTTTCGGGCTTTCATAGATGGCCGTTTTGGCCGGTCGGGTCGCGATATGATGCAGCGCCTCGATCAGGATCGTGCGCTGGGCGGGGCTCAGGGTGTCCAGGCCCGGCCGCGCCAGGGCCTGCCGCGCTGCGTCCAGCGTCATCTCGCCGCCCGGATCGGCCTCCCGTTCGGAATCGCCCAGCTTGGTCAGGCGCCGATGCTGCTGGACGTATTCCGCCGTGCGGCCGATCCGGGCGGCGATGTCTTTATTAGAGAGGTGGAAGCGCGCGGCTAGGGTCGCGAACGCCTCGCCGGCCTCCATGTGGTTGAGGTCGACCCGCTGGAGGTTCTCAATCAGGGCCGCCTCCATGGCGCCGTCGTCGTCCGAGCTATTGAGGAGGCACGGCTCCTCATGATCTGCGGGCCATCGGCCGTCGGCGATCAGCAGACCCCAGGCGCGCCAGCGGCGCTCGCCGGCGACCAGCTTGTAATGGGTGCGCACGTCGTCCGGGGCGTCCGCTGCGAGAACGCCAACCGTGCGCCCCGACACCACCGGCGCCTGCAGCAGGCCATGGGTCGCCAGGGTCTCGGCCAATTCGGCCAGCTGGACCGGATCGATGGTTTTCCGGGCATTGTGCGGGTCGGCCAAGATCTGATCGTGGCGCAAAAACAGGAAGGCCTTTGCGGGCGCTGCGGCCCCGTCGGTCGGCGTGGTCGGATCTGCGAATTTCTTGGCGCGCGGCATGACCTAGGCTCCTGTCCAAACGGTAAACACGGCGACGATCGCCGCCAGGGTGATGACAAAGCCGGCGATCACGGCGGCCTCGACGAGCGCGCGGAGCAGACGCAGGGCGAGGCGCAGGCGAACGGCGTTCGCGGCGCGGGGCTGGATGCTCACGCGGCGATCTCCTTCGCCGCCAGGATCATGGCACCCCGCAGATCAGGGCGGCCGGGGCCAGGCGCATAGGCGACGCCCAGCCACTCGTCCGGGGCGCCCTCGGCGACAGCGTGCACCGTCCAACCCATGAAGGGCCGCGCGTCATAGGCGGCCACGCTCTCGGACAGGCGAATGAGCCGGCCGGCCCGCAGGGCGTGGAGGCGCCCGGCCAGAGCGTTCAAGTCAGGGAAAATCTCCGTCACCGCCGGGGGCGGCCGGAACAACGTCGGCGAGGCCGGCGGCTCCGCTAAACGCTCAGGAAAACCCGTCATGGCATGGTCCCCGCCGCCCCCGAAACCGCCGAATCACCAGGTGTGGCGACCGGGGAACGGAGTGCGGCGGGCTTAGGAAACTACTTGAAGTTGATTCGGTCAACCGCAAATTTCATTGCGCAGCAAGCGGGGCCTTTACGCGGAGGGCTGGGCCGTTGCTTTCGTCTGGGCGATGACGGTTTCGCAGGAGGTGATCGTTCGAGGCGACGTTCGGTAGGCGCAGCGCACTGTTAGTCGCCGCGCAGGCGTACGCCATAGACCCCTTTGACTTCCTTGAGGGCGAAGGAGATCACACGCGGTTCGGGATTGAGCTCCCGGGCAAAGATGGTCGAGCCGTCGGACCGCTCATAGAGCTTGAGGTAGTACTCGCCGGTGTGCGTTTCGATGACGCAGCCGCTGCCCCGCTTGGTATAGCGGTCTCGGTCGAAGAACACGACCTCGCCCGGCTCGGCCCAGGGCGACATGCTGTCGCCCGCGACCTCGAGGGCGCCGGTTGACGGGCCGAGCAGGCGGGAGAGATCCACCGTGCGCATGGGCTCGCCGACGTCATAGCTTTCAATTCCGCGCGGCCCGGCCCGCGCGCGCCCATAGACGTTGATCTCCGTCATGCCGACGCCCATGCCTCGATGGGTCGCCGCGCGGGGCTTGGCGCCCAGGATGAGGCCGCGCTCTGCGTCGAGGTCTTCGGGTGTCGCGTCGAGGGCCGTCAGGATCGCGCCGAGCTTCTCCTGTGTAAAGCGGCGCTCGCCGGCCTCGTACTTCTGCCAGGCCTGAGAGGTGATGCTAAGGCGCTTTGCCACCGTCCCCTGAAATTCGCCACGACGCTCACGCAGTCGGCGCAGGGCCGTGCCAATGACCCGCTGCTCTGAGCGGTCGGGAGAGTCGGTCAACGCCATGGGCGCATAAGAGCGCGGCGGTGAGTTGACTGCCAGTTGCAACGGCTCGCCAGTCCCTGAAAAAAACAAGGTTGACCTAAACAACAAATCAGCTTTGCAATCAACCTTCATGAGCCAGCCAGCCCCCGAGGTGATTCGCAACGCCCCTGAACCGGTCCTCCGGCCCGCATTTGCGCGCTGGGTCTGGGAGCGGAAGCTTGAGCTGAAGGAGGTCGGGGCGGCCGTCGGCTGCTCGGCCGAGAATGTCCGGCGCATCATCATGCCGTTCAGCGAACGCCGGCGCCGTGTGCCCGGGCCGGCCCTGATGGCGCGCATCATCGACTACACCAACGGCGAGATCACCCCCGCCGACTTTTACGCGCCGACCTGTCCCGTGCTTGCTGACCGCCAGGACGCCGCCGCATGAGCCGGCCCTGGACCACGCTGGAGGTCGCCGCGCTGCGCGAGATGCAGCTCGTCGGCTGCGGACTCCAGGCCATTGCCATGGCGGCCGACCGGTCGAGGCGGGAGATCGACCTCGCACTCTGGTGCGGCCTCGGCAAGTCGGCGGACGAGGGGGCGGACGCTCTCAACTGCGCCCGGGAGGCGGTGGAGGGGTTCGGCCCCGCAATGGCGCGCCGCGTCAGGAGCCTCTTCGGATGACCCGCGCTCTGGCCGTCTGGACCGAATTCGCCGCTCTCGCCAGAAAGGCGGCGAGCGATGATCTTAGCGACATCGCCCTGATGGATCTGGCGCACACCCGGAACGAGGCGCGGCGACAGGTTTTTCCAATCGATTTCCAATCTGGCCGCAGCGCCGCTGTTGCGATGGACTCTCTGGCCGACGCCTTTTCCATGTCGATGCCCGAACTGCGAGCCGTCTATGGCCCGGCCCTGCGCGAGGCTGCGATCGCGGTCGAATTCCTGCTGGATCAGTACCAGGCGAACCAGGCCGCTCTGTCCCGGCGCATCACCGGCGAGAGGGACGACTGACCATGACGGGCCGGGGCATGACGGGCGGGGGCGAGATGCGGCCGATCACGGCTCTGGCGTTCGAGGCTCTGTCGCCGGGTGCCTCCCTGGTCGCGGAGCCGGTGTTCGAGTGGCGTGACCCGGCGAGCCTGCTGGTGGACGAGGCCTATCAGCGCCAGCTTTCGGCCAAGTCGCTTAAGCTCATCCGCCAGATCGTCGAGACCTGGAGTTGGGCGCGGTTCAAGCCCCCAGTCGTGGCGCAGGGGCCGGACGGTCTGGAGGTCATCGACGGTCAGCACACCGCCATAGCCGCCGCGACGCATCCAGGGATCGGCATGATCCCGGTGATGATCGTGCAGGCGCCGGGCGTCGAAGACCGGGCAGGGGCTTTTCTCGGCCACAACCGCGATCGTCTGGCGATGAGCCCGGTGCAGATCCATCGCGCCGCCCTGGCCGCCGCCGACCCCGACGCCCTGGCCGCCGAGGCCGTGGCGTCCGCCGCGGGCCTGCGTCTGCTGGCCTATACTCCGGCCAAAAACATCTGGCGGCCCGGCGATTGCGTCGCCTTCACCACTCTTTACGCCCTGATCGTCCGGCGCGGACCCACTCGGGCGACGGCGATCCTCAAGGTGCTCGCGGGCGCGAACCTCGCCCCGGTCACCGCCTGGCAGATCCTCAGCGTCGAGCGTCTGCTGTGCCACGCCGAATATGCTGCCGAGGTCACGGCGGCCGGCGTCGCCGAGGCTATCCTGGAATTCGGGCCGGATCTGGCGCGCCAGGTGGATATCGCCGGCGCGGAACACCGCCTGACGCGCGAGCGGGCCATGACCCTGATCGTGTTTCGGCGCGCCTCGCGCGGCAGGCGGCGCGTGGTCTGATGGGTTTTGCCTGGTCGCCCTCCAAGGTCGCGATGGCCGAGCGCGCGGCGCTCAAGGGTCTCAGCCCGACCGGGATCGCCCACCTGGTGGGTGCGCCGTCGGCGACCGTGGTGGCGCGCAAGCTGCGGCAGATCAACTGGCCGCCGCTCAAAACGGAGGTGCAGGTCAGCCCCGGCCCGACCGCGCGGATATGGCGCCCGGCGCCGGCGCGCCCAGCGCCGCCGCTCCCGGCGGACGCGCCGTCGGGTTCACGGGGCGGGGAGTGGATCGAGGGCGCGGCGGTCCGCGATCTGCGGGCGCGGGGCGTCTCCTGGCAGCACATCGCCGCCCAGCTCGGGCGCAACGAACTGAGCCTGAGAAAGACCTACGATGCGGGGTTCGACGGCTCACTGCTCCCCACGCGCCCGCCGGCGGCGCCGCCGGCCGCCAAGGCGCCGCCGGGGCTCTCCCTCCCTGAGATCCTCGGCCATGTGCGGGGCCAGACGGCGGACGACATGGCGGCGAGGATCGGAGTGGCGGTCGAAATGCTCCGGCATCGGCTCAACGGCTATCGCGTCACCGGCCTCGTCGACCATGACTCCCGCCGGCCCTACTGCTGGACCCTGACCGAGGCCGGCCGTGAGACCCTGGCCAGGGCCCAGCGAGCGCGGGAGGCGGTATGAGCGACCGCCCGAGCGGATTTACCGCTGTCATGGCCGGGCGCCAGCCCAGCGAGGACCGGCTGGACTATTTCCCGACGCCGCCTTGGGCGGCGCGCGCCGGGGGCGAGCTGATCCGTCGCCTGGATCCTGAGGCCCGCACCTGTTGGGAGCCCGCCGCCGGCGAGGGTCACATGGTCCATGGGCTGCGCGACTATTTCGAGGATGTCGTCGGCAGCGACATCGTCGACCGGGGCGGCGGCTTTCCCGTCCAGGATTTTCTAGACCCGCGTTCCCCGGTTGCGCCGGGCGCAGACTGGATCGTCACCAATCCGCCCTTCTCCCTGGCCGAGGCCTTTGCGCGAACGGCGTTCGCGCAGGCGCGGCGGGGCGTCGCCCTGTTATGCCGCCTTCAGTTCCTCGAAAGCGCCCTGCGTCACGATCTCTTCTATGGCTCGCTGCGCCTGGGCGTCGTCGCGCCCTTTGCCGAGCGCGTGGCCATGGTCAAGGGCCGCTATGACCCGGCCGCGAGCACGGCGACCGCCTATGCCTGGTTCATCTGGTCGAAGCGTCATCCGGCGGGGGCGCCGATCATCATGCCTCTGGGCCCCGGCGCCCGCGCCCGCCTGACCCGCCCGGACGACGCCCGCCGCTTCGGGGTCGCGACTGACACGCCGTTGTTTGCCGAGGGCGGCGAATGACTGGGAACCCACACGTCAGCCCGTGGACGCCGATGCGCGATCCGGTCGATCTCAAGCATCTGGGCAAGCTGCTCGAAGAACTGGCCGAGTTGGTCGAGGTCGCGACCGCCTATCTGATGCCGCGCGGCATGGCGTCAGTCGAGACGGAGTTCGAAGACGAATTGGCCGACGTCATGGCGGCGATTTCCCTGGTCGAGCGCCGCTTTGGCCTGAGCATCGCTGGCAACCCGGAAACCTGGGGGCCGATAACCGCCGATGACGGGCTAATCGTCACCTTGATCGCGCGTCTGGCCTTAGCCTCGAAGGTCGCGGCGCGGTGCGTCATTCAAGGCATGGAAGGGCGCGATCCGCAGTCCGGCCAGTGCAACAGCGCATGGCTGGAGCGGTGTCTTCGCCGGGTCGTCGGCCCGATCGGCCGGGTTATCGACGGCTATGGCCTCGATCGCGACCACATCGTCGCCCGCGCGATCACCAAGATGGCGCGGCTGCGCGCCTGGCACGCGATGCCGGTGAGGGACGCATGACGATCCGCCAACGCCTCGCCGACCGGCTCATCGCCGCCTTCACCCGGCGGCCGGCGGATTTCGTCATAGGTCTGCGCGCCGATCCTTACCTGCAGCGCTGGTGGGTGATCCCGCGCAATCCGCTGGTCAATCTGTATCTGCATCGGATTCTGCGTTCGGATGATCCCCGCGCGCTGCATGATCACTCGTATTTCAACGTCTCAATCATCCTGCGCGGCTCGTACATCGAGCACACCATAGCGGCTGGCGGCGTGCATCGCCGCACCCTGCGCGAGGCAGGTTCCGTCACCTTCCGGAGCCCCTGGCGCGCCCACCGGCTGGAGATCGCCCAGGGCGCGGCGTGGTCGCTCTTTTTCACGGGCCCCCGTCTGCGAGCCTGGGGCTTTCACTGCCCAGGCGGCTGGATCCCCTGGCAAGCGTTCACCGCCCCTGACGACCAGGGCCAGGTGGGGCGGGGGTGCGAGTGAGGCGTCTGACATCCTCCTCCGTGGCGCTGTTCGGTGCCCTCCTTTTGGCGGGACTCCTCGCGGAGCTGGCGCTGATCGGCGTCGCCTGGGGTCTGGCGATGCTGCTGCGCATGGTCGCGCCGGGTCTGCCATGAGCGAGCGCGGTCCGGTCGATCCGCCCGATCTTTTCGACAGGGCGCGGCAAGTCGCTCTCTGCGATATCATCCGCACACCGCTGTTTCGGGTGGGCAAGCGGATGCGGGGGCCGTGCGAGATCTGCGGCCATTCGGCCAAAAAGCGCGGCGACGGGTGCTTCAGTCTCGATCCGTCGGCCAACTGCTGGTGGTGTTTTTCATGTGATCGGGGCGGCGACGTCATCGCGTTCGTGGCGCAACGCGACAAGGTCTCCCCGCGCGAGGCGGCGCGCTGGCTGGTCGCGGCGGATTGGCCCGGGCCCGCGCCGCCGCCGCCCGCGCCTCTTGAGGTCAGCCGTCCAGCGCCGGCGCCGGTGGGCTCGACCGAGCGAATCGCCTCCGATCTCTGGCGTCAGGGCAGGGCTGCGGCGGGATCTCCGGTGGAGACCTATCTGCGCTCTCGGGGCATCGAGGGCCTCGTCCTTGCCCGGGCGCTGGAATGGCTGCGCTTTCATCCCCACGCCTATTGGGGGACGCAGGATGGCGCCCGCGTCCACATGCCGGCGATGGTCGCCCAGCCCCGCGCCTGGTCTGCGGCAGGAGGGGACATCGGCGCCGCCACCGGCGGGGCGCACGTCACCTATCTGGCGCCGGACGGGCGGGGGAAATGCGCCCGCGCTCCTGCCAAGAAGGCATGGGGTCCGCAGGCCAGCGCAGAGGGACTTCCCGGCGCGGTCTGGCTGAGCGGGCCCTCGCCGATGGACGCCGGCGCGGTGCTGCTGATCGGTGAGGGGATCGAGACCTCTCTCGCCGCCGCCATGCTCGTCGATCGGCCATGCCGCGTCGTCGCCGCCCTCGATCTGCGCCGGCTCCAGGGCGGGGTGCTGCGCGACAAATGGGGCCGGATTGATCCCGACTGCCCCACCGGCGATCCGGAAAAGCCGCCGTGGACATGGCCAGGGGTGGACGAGGTGATCGTGGCGATCGACCGCGACATGACGCCCGGCAAGGTCAAGGTGCGCAAGGCCTGGGGCGGTTCGGCGGAGCGCATCCTGAGCGGCGATGACAGGGCGCGGCTGTGCGCCGCTCTGGCTAGCGCCGCCTGGCGACGGGCGGGCGCGGGCAAGGTGACGACGATCGCGCCGGCGGCCGGTCGCGATTTTGACGATGAGTTGCTGAGTAGAGGGGCGTGAGGCGTGGACGGTTCAACGTATGGATTTACCGCACCGCCGTCGCCGGAGCAGCTGGCGGGTTACCCGCTAAACGACCTGGGCAACGCCATGCGACTGATCCGCATGGTGGGCGGCGCCTTCGAGGATGACGGAACGGTCGATGCGCGGGGCGCGCGACTGCTCTATCTGCGCGAGAGGGGCTGGATCGCCTATAACGGGCGATATTGGGATCTGCGCGGCGGGGAAGAACTGGCGCGCCGCTGGGCCCACAAGGTGGCCCAGGGCCTCATCGCCCAGGGGCCTTACTGGACGCTCGGCGGGATCGTCTGGGCTAAATTCGTGACGGCCTCAGGCAATGCCGGCGCGGCCGGGGCGATGCTGGCCCAGGCGGCCAGCTATCTGGGCGCCGACCTGACCGATTTCGACCGTGACCCGCTGGCGCTCAATCTCGCCAATGGCGTGCTGCGGTTTCGCGTGGCGCGGTCAGGGCCGGAGGCGCACTTCGCCGCCCGCCACGATCCGGCCGACAGGTTCACCCGCATGGCGCGGGCAGAGTGGCGCGGCGCCGAGGACCCCCGGCCGCAATTCGACGCCCTCCTGGCCTTCTGTCAGCCCGCGCCGGAGATGCGCGGCTATGTCCAGAAATTGCTGGGCTATGCCGCGACGGGAAGCACCAAGGAACAGCTGTTCGCCATTTTCCAGGGCAAGGGGGGCGACGGCAAATCAACCCTCATGAACGCCGTGCGCGAGGTCCTGGGCTCCTACGCGGTCTCAGCGGCGGTCGAGACGTTTCTAGACACCGGCCTGCGCCGCCCTGGCGAGGCGTCCCCCGACATC
Organism: Caulobacteraceae bacterium; assembly: GCA_043746375.1. Classification (GTDB taxonomy): domain Bacteria; phylum Pseudomonadota; class Alphaproteobacteria; order Caulobacterales; family Caulobacteraceae; genus Acaudatibacter. The sequence continues at coordinate 43,263 of JAYTRF010000287.1, forward strand.
GCGCGACTGGCCGGCGACACGCGCCTGATCTGCACCGCCGAACCGCCGAGCGGCTCAAAACTGGCCAGCAGCTCCATCAAGGCCTTTACCGGCGGAGCGCCGATCGCCGCGCGCGAGCTGCGCCAGGGAATCTTCGAATTCGCCCCGATCGGCAAGGTCGTGCTGGAATGCAACCGGCGCCCGACGATCAACGACACCGACGATGGGATCTGGCGCCGCACGCGAATCGTCCTGTTCGAGCACCAGGTCCCGGCCGCGCGCATCGACCGGGAGTTGCCCGAAAAGCTTCGCGTCGAACAGGCGGGGATTCTGGCGTGGCTGGCGGACGGGGTCCTCAAATGGCTGGCCGAGGGCCTGGCGACACCAGCGCCGGTTCAGCGCGCGCTCGAGGACTATCGGCGCGGCGGCAATGCGTTTGCCGAATGGCATGCCGACAAGGTGATCCTCGACCCCGGCGTCCGGACCCGCGCGGCTGATTTATACGCCTCCTACAAGCTCTGGTGCGAGGACGAGGGCGTCGACCGGCCCATGAGCACCACGGCCTTCGGGCGGGCCCTGGGCGACCTGCAGATCCTGGTCTGCGGCAAGGATAGCTCGGGCAAAAAGATGCGCATGGGCGCGCGTCTGCGAACCTCGTTTGATCCAGACCCGGACGGGTCGGCGTCGGCCGGGGCGGCCGAGAATGCTTTCGCGGGCCGAGCGGATTGGGAGGCATGACGGACAGTTTACAGACAGTACAGACAGTTGGGCTTCTGAATTGGGCGGCAATATGGCGAGGCCCATGAAGACAGACAGTTAACTATCCGTTGACCCCAAAACTGTCCGTTCGCCAAGTGACGGAAGAATAACAGGAAACAGACAGTTACGGACAGTACGGACCGTTCGCAGGGGAACCACCAGAAGGCGCGCATGATGTGGGTGCCTAGGCGTGACGACTGTCTGTGTAGGTGGGGTGTGTTGGGTGTTGGATGAGAAGGTAGGGGTATGAACAGAATCGAAGATCAAAACTTGGAAACGAAACCTCAGTGGTTCGTGGTGCGGAGCAATAACCGCCAGGAGCGCCTGGCCGTCGCGTCGCTGCGGGCCGAGCAGATCGAGGCCTACCTCCCACTGGTGGTGCGCGAGATCCGGGGCGGTCCGCGCAAGGGCGAAGCGACCGGCGCGCCCCTCTTTCCCGGCTATCTCTTCGTGCGCCTGTCCCTGACAAGCGAGGCGTGGCGTCTCGTGTTTACCGCGCGCGGGGTCAATTCGGTGATCACGTGGGGCGGCCGGGTGCGCCCCATCGCCGAGCGCGTCATTGCGGAGATCAAGGCCGAGGAGCGCGGCGGCTTCGTGCGCCTCGCCCTCGACGCGCCGCCAGTCTGCCGCTTCAAGGCCGGCGAGATCGTCACATTCCAAAAAGGCCCGTTCGCCGCCCTGCCGGCCGTGTTCCGCGCGCGCATCGGCGAACACCGCTGTTGGGTGCTCATCTCATTGCTGGGCGAAACCGCGCGGCTGGCCCAGGCGCAGCTGGATCACATCCGCGCTTGATCTTCGCCGCGAATCACCAAATGAACATTACTCCCTCACGTTGCTAAGGACCCGCCAGCTCCGAGCCGCCCCAAGACCTCACGCGAGGTCAAGTGCGGAGGCTTGGAAGACCGGGAAACGCGAGGTTTCCATGCCCATAAAACTGCAGGTGGCCCGCCCAGGGCTGACCGTCCACGACGCCCGGTCGGTCAAGCCCGCGCCAAAGGCGGCGGCGCCCGTCTATCAGTCTGCGGCCTATCTCGCCTGGCGTGATGCGGTCGTTCGCCGCGCCGGCGGTCGATGTGAGGCAATCGATGCAGGTCAACGCTGCCCGAAAGCCAGCCCTCGCCACCGCGTCTTCGCCGACCACAAGCGTGAGGTCCGAGATGGTGGCGCCGTGTACGATGTCGACAACGGCGAGTGCCTGTGCGGCGCCCACCACACCCGCAAGACCGCCGTTGCCCGCGCCAGCCGCCGCTTCGCCTAGCCCAGGCGTATCCACCCAGATCGATCGCCGCCCTGCACCCCAGGGGGTTTCGCCCAC
>JAYTRF010000288.1:0-5416 GCA_043746375.1 Caulobacteraceae bacterium
GCCGTGGTGGACCAGCTCGTAGCCAGCCATCCCAAAGGCCATCGCGGGCGCGGCGTCGTCGGCCAGCTTCGTCTCCTGGAGGAGGAGGACGTCCGGTCCGGCCAGCGCCAGCCACTCGAGCACGCGCTCCTGGCGCGCCTTGAGTGAGTTGACGTTCCAGGTGGCGATGCGCATCGGCGACGCCTGACGTCGCCTAAAGCGAGAAGCTGACGCCGCAACCGCAGCTCGACTTGGCGTTGGGATTGCGGACCTTGAACTCCGCCGACGCCAGCTCGTCGGCGAAGTCGATTTGCGAGCCCTTGATCAGGGCCAGGGATACGACATCGACCAGGGCGGCCGCGCCGTCCCGCTCTACCTTGAGGTCGTCGGGCCCGGCGGCGTCGACAAGGTCAAACCGGTATTGGAACCCGGAGCAGCCGCCGCCTTCGACCGCCACGCGCAGCATCACCGGGCGCCCCTCGCTTTTGGCGATGGCATTCAGCCGTCGCGCGGCGGCGGGGGTCAGGGTGAGGGCGTCTGTGGTCATGGCTATGGGCTTCTCGGGTTCTTCTATATGAGGGCGAGTTGGCCCCCAGGCAAAGGGGCAAGAGCAAATACGAGGATTGCATGGGCGAAGGCGGCGGTGCGACGGCGCGCGCGTCCTGGGCCGAAGACCCGGCCGCATCTCGCGGACGACGCCATCCCGAAGCGCCGAGTGGCACCCGCACGCCCTTTGCCCGGGATCGCGACCGCATCATCCACACCTCGGCGTTCCGCCGCCTGAAAGAAAAGACTCAGGTCTTCGTCGCCCACGAGGGGGATCACTATCGCACCCGCCTGACCCACTCGCTCGAGGTCGCCCAGATCGCCAGGACGATAGCCACGGTGCTGCGGCTCGATGCGGACCTGGCCGAGACGATCGCCCTTGGCCACGATCTCGGCCACCCCCCGTTCGGCCATGCCGGCGAAGAGGAACTGGAACGGCAGATGAAGCCATGGGGCGGCTTCGATCACAACGTGCAGACCTTCCGCGTGCTCACCGAGCTCGAGCGGCGATACCCCGATTTCGACGGGCTCAATCTGACATGGGAAACCCTCGAAGGGGTGGTCAAGCACAACGGACCGGTGGCCGGCATGCTCGACAGGCCCTCCTGGAGTGCAATCGTCGCCTACGACCGGCAGTACCCCCTTGGCCTTAACAGCTGGGCGTCGGCGGAAGCCCAGGTCGCTGCGATCGCCGATGACATCGCCTACAACAACCACGACGTCGACGATGGCCTCGATGCCGGCCTGTTTCATCTGGACGAGCTGGCCGCCGTGCCGTTGATCGGTCCAGTCCTGGCAGAAGTGCGCCGCGACCACGGCGCGCTCGATGCGCGGCTCACGCGGCTCGAGGCGGTGCGCCGGATGATCGGGGAAATGGTTGCAGACGTGATCGCGGAAACCCTCGCTCGGGCCGCCACGTCGAAGGTGTCCTCGCCGGCCGACGTCCGCGGACTCGACCGAGCCATCGTCGCCTTTTCCGCCGCGATGATGGAGGATCTGGCCTGTCTGCGAGCCTTCCTGCATGAACGGATGTATCGGCACTGGCGGGTCAACCGCACGCGGAGCCAGGCGCGTCGCCTGTTGGCTGAGATGTTCGCCCTGTTCATCGACGAAGCCGACGTGATGCCGGCAGAATGGTTCGATCGGCTGCGGGGCCTGGAAGAGGTGGACCGGGCGCGGGTCGTCTGTGACTACATCGCCGGCATGACCGACCGTTATGCCATCGAAGAGCACCGGCGTTTGTTCCACATCGAGCCGTGGGGCTGAGAACGGTGGGGCTGACCGGGCCGCTATCCTCTCGCCGCATTGTCGCGCCATTCTGATTGCAGCGCAGGTTGACTACACTAAGACCGGCGCGAATCGGCTGATGAAAGTCCGCCAGCGCGGGAGGCGCCTATGTCCGATCACGATCGCGGCCCTTACACTCCGTCGTCGGAGCCTCCGCTTGCCTTCGATCCGCGCCGCTTCAATCCGCCGCGGCGCGGCGGCCCCGCGCCGGTGGTGCTGATCGTCAGCGTGTTACTGCTGGTTCTTGTCGTCGGTGGCGGCTTCTTCCTTTACCGCGGCGGCGCACGCACGCCGGGGGCGCCTCCGAGGCCTGTGGGCGCGCCGCTCGGCGACGTTCGCATGGCCCCGCCGCCGCAAGCGCAGCCGCAGGACCCCGCCGCCGGCTTGTCGGTTTACCGAGACGATCCCAATGCAGCGCCCGCGGCGCCAGCATTTGTGCCGCCACCCGAGCAGCCGACTCCGCGGCCGGAGCCGCCTGCGGTGGCGCAAATCGCTCCGCCAGGGCCGCCGCCGGTGCGCCCCGCGCCGTCCCCTGCGCCGGCTGTGGCGTCTGTAGTCGCGCCGCGGCCCGTCGCCGCCCCACCGCATGCACCCAAGCCGCTGACGATTGCCGACATTGCCCAGTCGGCCGAAACGGCCACCGCGCCTCCATTGCGCGAGGGCGCGGCCGTGGTCCAGATCGGCGCGTTCTCATCGGCCGCGCTTGCCGACGCGGGATGGAATCAGGACGCGGCCGTGGCGCCGGGTGTCATGGCCGGCAAAAACAAGCGGGTGGCTGAGGTGAACCACGATGGAAAGACGCTTTATCGCGCGTCGATCACCGGTTTCAGCTCCAGGTTCGAGGCCCAGAGCCTCTGCGACAGGCTGAAAGCCGCCGGCAAGACCTGCTTTGTGCGGTGAGCGGGGCCTGCATCCTGGGTTGCGCCGGCTTGACGCTAAGCCGCGAGGAAGAGGCCCTCTTCGCTGAAAGCAGTCCCTGGGGCTTCATCCTGTTCAAACGTAATATCGACAACGCCAGCCAGGTCACCCAGCTGACGGGCGCGCTTCGCGACGCGGTCGGTCGGCCGGACGCGCCGGTGCTGATTGATCAGGAGGGCGGAAGGGTCCAGCGCATGGGGCCTCCCCATTGGCCTGCCTATCCAGCGGCTGCGGCCTACCACATGATCGAGGACGCCCGAACGCGGCGTGAAATGACATGGCTCGGCGCGCGCCTGATGGCTCACGACCTGAGGGGAGTTGGCGTCACCGTCGACTGCCTGCCGGTGCTCGATATCCCGGCCCCGGACGGCGACGCGATCATCAGCGACAGGGCTTACAGCCGCCACCCAGATCAGGTGGCGGCGCTTGGGCGGGCCGCCGCCGAGGGTCTGCTGGCCGGCGGCGTGCTGCCGGTGATCAAGCACATTCCGGGACACGGTCGCGCGCGTGTCGACAGCCATCTTTCCCTGCCTGTGGTCGACGCCGCCTGGGGGGAGCTCGAAGTGCGCGACTTTGCGCCTTTCCGCGCGCTCGCCGACATGCCGATGGCGATGACCGCGCATGTTGTCTTTACAGCCGTCGACGCGGTCCGACCGGCGACCACTTCAGCCGAGGTGATCTCACGTGTCATCCGGATCGCCATTGGGTTCGATGGGCTCCTGATCAGCGACGATTTGTCCATGCAGGCGCTTAGCGGAACGCCGGGGCGCCGCGCGCTCGATTCGCTGGTGGCTGGTTGCGACATGGTTCTGCATTGCAACGGCGAGCTTGCGCAAATGCGTGAGGTCGCGGCGGCGGCCGGGCCTCTGACCGGGCGCTCGGCCGCACGGGCGGCGGCGGCCCTGGCGCGGATGGTCTCATTGCCAGAGCCGTTCGACGCCACCGAGGAACGGGCGAGATTCGATGCCCTGTTTGCAGAGGCGCGTGCGGCGTGAGCGAGAACAGGCTTGCGGTAGAGTTTCATGACGCGATGGACGCCGCCGACGATGGCGAAGCCCTGATCGTCGACCTCGATGGCTATGAAGGGCCGCTGCACGTGCTGCTTGCCCTGGCCAGAAGCCAGAAGGTCGATCTCTTGAAGCTGTCGGTGACCAGGCTGGCGGAGCAGTACCTGGCCTTCGTGCGCGACGCCCACAGCCGGCGTTTCGGCCTTGCAGCCGATTATCTGGTCATGGCCGCCTGGCTGACCTACCTGAAGTCCCGGCTGCTTCTGCCACGGGACGAGCAGGCGGCGGAGGATGAGCCCGCGCCCGAGGCGATCGCCGCCGCCCTGGCCTTGCGCCTTGCCAGGCTCGATGCAGTGCGCCGCGCGGCGGGCGCGCTCTCGAACGGTCCGGTTCTTGGTCGCGAGGTGTTCGCCAGGGGCGACCCTGAAGCGATCCAGGTGATTTCGACCGGTCGCCTGAGCGGGAACCTCTTTGAGCTGATCAGCGCCTATATTGGACAAAGGCGCCGCCAAACGGGCCGGCTCTACCGTCCGGCGGCCCCCGGCGCCTACCCGCTCGACGATGCCCGCGCCCGCCTTTGGGGCATGATCGATGAGTTGGAGCGGTGGACGCCCCTCACTGGAGTGGCGCCGATGCAGGCCGAAAGAGGTCCGAGCCGCGCCTCCTATCTGGCCTCGACCCTGGCGGCTGGACTTGAGCTGGTGCGTGAAGGCGCGTTGGAAGCGCGCCAGCTCGATGCCTTCGCTGAGATCTATCTTCGCGCGCGCAGGGCGCCGGCATGAGCGACGATTTTCAGACCGAACGGATGATCGAGGCATTGCTGTTCGCCGCCAGCGGACCTCTGAGCGCGGCGGAGATGGGCGCGCGGATGCCGAACGGCGTCAATGTCGAGGCAGGGCTGGAACGGCTTTGCGCCCGCTATGCGGCTCGCGGTGTCAATCTGGCCTGCGTCGGGGGCCGCTGGCGGTTCCAGACTGCGGCCGACCTCAGCTTTCTGATGACCCTGGAGCGACAGGAGCCAAGGCGGCTGTCGCGCGCCGCCCACGAGACCCTGGCGATCATCGCCTACCATCAGCCGGTCACCCGAGCGGACATCGAAGCCGTGCGGGGCGTGCAGGCCAGCCGCGGCACGCTCGACACCCTGCTTGAAATCGGCCTGGTGCGGATGCGCGGTCGCCGCCGCGCCCCCGGACGCCCGGTGACCTACGGCACCACCGACGCATTCCTTGAACACTATGGCCTTGCCAGTCTCGCGGATTTGCCTGGCGCGGCGGAGATGCTGGCCATCGGCCTTGTCGACCCCGATATGCCGGCCGACTTCAGTGTGCCCGATCCCAGCGCTGCGAGCGAAGATGAAGATCCTGTCGATGCGGCAGCGACGCCGGACTTTCACCGCGACTTCCTGGACGGCGGCGAAGCTTAAAAGTCGCGTGGCGATCAGTCGCCTTTGATAAATATCCCAGTGCTTATATATGTTGGCGATGTCAAAGCCCCCTAATCTTACTGAGTCAGAAAGTCGCGGCTTCGAGGGGATTCGCGAGCGCGACGGATTTGATAGCGTGCCCCTTCGTGATCAGCGGAGCGGGCCGCCATGGACAGCTGGACAGTCGAGAGTGAAGCGGCGTTCGACGCCTATGTCGAGGCCCTGATTGGCGTAATTGGCCACGCGGACCGGGCCG
>JAYTRF010000289.1:0-2537 GCA_043746375.1 Caulobacteraceae bacterium
GAAGACAACCATGCCCCTGGTAAACGGCAGTTGACGACGCAGACAACCAGGCGGAAGCGCGGTGTGAACGCGATTACGGGTCGCCGGCCCAATGGGTTGCACAGGCGACTGTCGAACAATATTCAAAATGGTCTTGATCTGGGTGTCTCGATTAGACAACTCCAGAAATTCGCCGCCGTACACGGCTCGGTCCACAACCACTTTTCCCAGGAGCGCCACCTCGTCAGCCGCCAGGAATACCGAAAGAGACGGGTCGCCGCACTGGCGGCCTGGCAGTCAGTCATGGCCTAAGCCCCGGTTGGGTTTGGGCTCACTGCGCCTTGACGGAGACGAGTTGCCGTTGGACTGACAGCACCGTCCACACTGGTTCGATTGGGCGTCTCGGTCGTCAGCGATTGATGTACGCCAACGCGTCTTCGAGCAGCCCATCGAATGACCTCCGCGCTGCGCCCAGAGCCCGTTCCGCCAAGATCACCATCGCCCTCAAGCGGGCCGCCGCTTCGCCGGGTGTCCAATCAAAGACGCCGTCGCCGAATAGGAAGATCTGCCCTGATAGCACCAGTTGCACCGTCGAAAGCGCGTCTTCGACGTCGAACAGGCCGGCCTCACGTCCCTCCTCGACGACCCGGGCCAGGATCGGACCGAGCACGCGGACGGTCTCGACGTTGCTCCGTTCGTGCAGTTCCCGGTTCTCGGGCCGGTGCAGGTCTTCGACGACATTCGAATGGGCGTCCTGCAGGCCCCGCTGCTCCGCGAGGATCGCCCGTAGCTTTTCGATCGGTCCGAGGCGGGCGTCCTCGGACACAGACCGCGACCGCTCCGCCATCGCCTCGACGATCTGGTGAGCGAGCGCGGCCAGCACCTCCTGCTTGGTGCGGAAGTAGTAGTAGAATGTGCCCTTGGCGACGCCGGCTGCGCGGACGATGTCCGCCACGGGCGTCGCGGCATACCCGCGCGTGCGAAACAGATCGTCGGCGACGGCGAGGATTTCCGCTCGACGCACCTCGGGCGTCTTGACCGTTCTCGTCATCACGCCTGGCCGCGTATCACGAAATCGGGTGGTTTCGATTGAAGAAGAAATCGCGGTCCCTGATCACCAGTGCCGCTGCGACCACCAACAAGAGCGCAGTCTGAATGATCTTGGTATCCGGGTTGGTCGCGAATATTTCGTTGAAGTAGCCGGCCGTAACGTGAAAGACCACCACGATCGAGATATTCCGCCCGGCCTTGTAGTATATCCAGTTCATTATCAACACGAAGGGCACGATGCTGACTGGAAAGTTCAACGCGTCCAACAGTCCCGCGTTGGTCAAGTTGCTCTGATAATAGTCTCGGATGAGGGCCAAGGGCGCATGCCATACGGCCCAGAAGGCGCCGAAGATCAGGCACGTCAGGAAGAGGTTGAGCCGGCTGCGTAGCGCGTCGGTTCCATAGGAGTGCCAGGCCAGCTCCTCGATAATCGGCGCCGCGATGAGCAGAAACCAGACTGGGAGCACGCCCGACGAGAACGAGAAGTGGCCGGCCAGCGCGAACTGCGATGGGCTGTAGCCGAACAGCATTGAGACCGCCGTGGCGGCCAGAATGCTGGCGAGCATTAGGAAGCAGGCGATCACCCAGTAGATGGGTCGGCCGGCGCTGAAATTGTACAGCCGGCGGGCGACGTCTCGTCGAAGCTCGGGGTCGGGCCAGATCAGCGCCGCCGCCACGCCTGTTGGCGCGAGCAAGCCCAGAACGCCCAGTGCACTCGCTGCGAGAACGAGCAACGGCGTGCTCGGATCGATATGGCTGACATAGCCGGCGGCGACCCAGAAGCCCCAAGCGATCGCGGTCGCGAGGCCATAGAACACGATCGGTCGGCGATACCGTTTGACGTCAGATGGCATGCGGGGTCCCCGACAAGAGCCGCAACCTAACAACTGACCGACCGTCAGTCAATATTTAGGCAAGAGCCGCCACGGCACTGTCAAGGCAAACGATTCGGCGATTATCCGGAACTTGACGGAATGAGAGACTCCTCTCATTGCGGTGTCCAGAGAGCCAACTAGGCACTTTGGAGATTGCCATGGATAAGGCCGAAAGCTCGTTGTGGCGCCGATTGCGCCCAATCCTACAAACAGCCGAGGGCATTGTTATCCTCAGCCTGGCACTGTCAAGGCAAACGAGTATAGCTCTCTTCTGCGACGAATCCGGCGTCGACCGCAGCTGAAAAACGTAGGGAAGTCAGCGTCCGCCCCTGCGGCAGGCTCAAGTAAAAGATAGTAGAATCCTTTGCCTTGACAGTGCCGCTCTCTCATCTTGATTGTCGCGCCACTCTCATCCTGATTGTCGCGCGGCAGCCACGCTGACGGATAAGGCGGGAACACAGCGAGGCATCCCATATCCTGTCGACCAATTCCGTCTTCTATAGGGGAGTGCCGGTCGCCGAGGGCATTGAGGGCATCAAAGTCATCGTAGGAGACTAAGGTAATCCTGTCGACCAATTCCCACCAAGCGGGCTCGTGGTAACGGGGCGTTAGCGTCGCGTACTATCTGGTGTC
>JAYTRF010000290.1:0-1842 GCA_043746375.1 Caulobacteraceae bacterium
GATGGGCCTTGCGGCTTTCGCCGTCGCCGACTTGCTGACCAACCGACTGCTCGGCTATCCGGTCTACGAAATGCCGCTGCGGTTCGGCTTCTTCCGGGCACTTCCGCTTTTCTTCCTGGGCATGGCGCTGGCCAGAGTTTCGCAGCGCGTGCTTATCCCCACGCGCCTCGCGCGCGCCCTCGGCGTGGCCAGCCTCGCGGTTCTGGCCGTGCTGCAGATTTTCGGGCCCTTCAGCCTGATTTCCCTGGCCCTGATCGCCTTGATGATCATCGCCGCTGGCGCTATTCCGGTCATTCGTCGCTCGCCGCTCGTCGAGAAGGCGGCGGTGATCTCCTTTTCGATGTACATCACCAATGAGGTGTTCCGGATCGGCTACTTCGGCGTGGTCAACGCCGTGGAAGCGCGCTTACCCATGCCTGCGGCCGCCCACTGGACTCTATGGGCCCTCGGAATGTTGGGGGCGCTGGCTTTTGCAGTGGTTTTCCACTTCCTGATCGACATGCCCAGTCAACGCCGGCTGCAGCCGAGATTCGGCGCGCGGGGCGCGAAAATACGGCCCGCGCCCCCTCCGCGCGAGACGCACCAGCCGGTCACGGTCTAGGCTCCGCGGTTCGCGACCAGACTCAAGGCAGGGGCCGTCCGCCGCCGCTTGGGCGCCCTGCGCAACTCCATGGCCAGCTTGGTCCCGGTAGCCACCAGCAGAATCCACTCAAAGCTGTTCTGCTTGAGAATGACGCTTTCGGAGAAACTGAGCACCAGGAAGGCGCCGACATACATGACTGCCCAAAACCCATCTCCGCGCGAGAACAGCCGCCGCAACGCCGCGCCGGCGGTGAGGGCGAAATAGGCGCCTGTCAGCGCCGCTCCCACCTGGCCCAGCTGCAGCATGACCTCAAGCCAGCCGTTGTGGGCGGCGGGGACGTCCCAACGGGCCTCGCGCCGGATCAGGAGCGCCGGGCCGAACCGATCGTGCCAGAAGGCCCCGTAGCCGTAACCCAGATGCGGCCGGTCGGCGATTCGCCTGAGAACGGCGGTCCACACCCCGGTGCGCCCGGTGAGCGTCGGGTCCTTGCCAAGGGCGTTGAACAGCACCGAAACGTCGGTCATCGCCGTGATCGCCAGGGCCAGCGCCAGAACGGCGGCCACAAAAACGATGACGATGGCCACGGCCGGGCGGCCGCGCGATGCCTGCAGTCCCAGCGCCGCGCCACCGCCGCCGACCAGACACACGAAGCTGGTTCCCGAACGCGACAGGATCACCAGGCCAAGACAGGCGATGGCCGAAACTATCCATACCCCCCGCAGGCGCGCATCGATGAATGCGCAGGCCAGGGAGGCCATGGTCCCGGTGACCATCAGGAAACCCAGCTCGTTCTTCTCTGTCCAAAGGCCGCGCCAGTCTCCCTCGTTGACGCCGTGGTGGATGCCGAGCGCCGGGAAGGCGAGGCAGATTACGTAGCTACCCACGGCCAGGATGAAAAAGGCGCTGGCTACAATGCGCAACAGATCGCGCCATCCGAAACGGCAGGCGAGGTAGAGGGCCATAAGGTCGTTGAACGCCAGCGCCTCGACGCGCCTCAAGGTGACACCCGGCGCGATCGACCAGGTCATGCTCAGCGCCGCGAAAACCAGCAGGGCTGCGGCCGGTGCGAAAGCCAGCGCCCCGGCCGCGATCTTTCGCCAGTGCCAGGCGCAGAGCAGGACGGTCGCTCCGTAAACCGGCAGCCAGAGATACCTCAGCCAAACGACCTCGTCGGCCTCCAGGGTGGTCGGAGCATAGAGGAGCGGAAACAGGGCGCTGGTGCTCATAACCACCATGGCCACGGCAAGGGCGATTTCGGC
>JAYTRF010000291.1:0-2930 GCA_043746375.1 Caulobacteraceae bacterium
CAATAACGACCCCCTCGGCTTTTTTGTGTAAGCGTCCTTGCCTTTGGCCCCGATTGGCCAGGAAGGTCTGATGGGGATGCTTGGCGTGGACAAGATTGGCGAGATTCGGCGTGCCTATTTTGAGCAGGAGCGGACGATCAAGGAAATCGTTCGGACGCTGTCGGTGTCGCGCGCGACGGTTCGCAAGGTCATTCGCGGCCACAAGACTGAGTTCAAGTACGCGCGGGGCGTTCAGCCATCGCCGAAGCTTGGCGAATGGGTCGAGGTCCTGACGGAGATTTTGGAGAAGGAAGCCAAGCTGCCGAAGCGGGAACGCCGCTCGACGCAACGGCTATTCGAGGAAGCGCGCGGGCGCGGCTATGACGGCGCGCACGATAGCGTGCATCGGTTCGTCAAGACGTGGCGCGAGGAGCGCGCCCGTGTTCCTGCGCGCGCCTATGTGCCGATGAGCTTCGCGCCTGACGAGGCCTACCAGTTCGACGGGAGCCATGAGACCATCACGCTCCAGGGCCTGCCGCTGACGGTCAAGGCGGCGCACATGAAGCTGTCGCACAGCCGCGTGCCGCAGATCTTCAATTGAAGTATTTGCGCGTTTACTTTCGCGAGACGCAGGAACTGGTGTTCGACGCCCATGACAGGGCGTTCACGTTTTATGGCGGGGTCTGCCGGCGCGGCATCTACGACAACATGAAGACGGCGGTCGAGGCGATCTTCGTAGGCAAGGCACGCCGATACAATGGCCGCTTTCTGCAAATGTGCTCGCACCATCTGATCGAACCAGTGGCTTGCACGCCCGCCTCGGGATGGGAGAAGGGACAGGTCGAAAACCAGGTCGGCAATCTGCGCGACCAGATGTTCTTAGCCCAAACCCCGGGTCAAGAGTCTCGCGGAACTGAATGCTTGGCTGGAAGACCAGTGCGTCGCCTACGCCAAGCGAACCCTGCATCCGGAGTTCAGGGACCGAACGATCTGGGAGGTGTTCCAGGAAGAACGCCCCGGCCTGATGGAGATGCGGAGCCCCTTTCGACGGATTTGTCGAGAAGGCCGTCCGAGCAAGCACAACATGCCTGATCATGGCCGACCACAATCGCTAAAGCGTCGATGCGCGCGCCGCGGGCCGGATGGTTCTCGTGCGTTCCCATGCCGAGCGTATCGTCGTGCTGCTGGGCGAGGAAGTCGTGGCCGACCATCCACGCTGCTTCCGTCGCGACCAGATCATCTACGATCCCTGGCATTACCTGCCGGTGCTGATGAAGAAGCCGGGCGCTTCGCAGGCAAATTTATGCCGCCTGCGTAAACTTGGCGGATTGGCGTAACGGCGCGCCTTTCAAGGATTGGGATCTGCCGCCCGCGCTGACCCAGGTTCGCGCCAAACTGAAGTCACACGCCGACGCGGATCGTCAGTTCGTCAAGGTTCTCGGGGCGGTGCTCGATCACGGGCTGGCGGCTGTCGAGGCGGCCTGCGCCGAAGCGTTGGAAGCGGGCGTCGCCAGCGCCGACGTGATCCTGACCGTGTTGGCTCGCAATTGTCAGCCCGTGCCGCCGCCCAGCATCACGACCCCCAGCGCGCTACGCCTGAAGATCGAACCCCAGGCCGATTGGGGTCGCTACGACGGCATAAGGAAGATCGCCTGATGGAACGCCACGAGATTCTGGAGGCCATGAGCGAGTTGAAGCTTTACGGCATGCGCGCCAGCTTCGACGAGATCGCGGGCAAGGGATTGACCCGGCGCGACGAGCTTTATCCCCTCATCGCCAGCCTGATCCGCGCCGAGCGTACACATCGGCAGGCTCGTTCCATCGGCTATCGCGTCGCCGGCGCCAAGTTCCCCGTGCTCAAGGATATCGATAAGTTTGTCTTCGCCGATACGCCCGTGGATGAGGGGCTCGTGCGCGAACTCGCCTCCGGCGGCTTCCTCGACGCCAGGCGCAACGCGATATTCATAGGTGGCACGGGCACGGGTAAAACCCATCTGTGCATCGCCGTGGCCGCGGCGGTCATTCGCGCCCGCGCCAAGGGGCGCTTCTTCAATCTGGTCGATCTCGTCAATCAGCTCAAGCAGGAGAAGGCGGCCGGCCGTAGCGGCCGGCTATGCGAAAAACTCCTGCGCCTCGATCTTATCGTCATCGACGAACTCGGCTATTTGCCGTTCAGCCAGCCCGGCGGGCAGTTGTTGTTCCACCTGATCAGCAAGCTCTATGAAAACACCTCGCTGCTGATCACCACCAATCTCGCCTTCGCGGATTGGCCGCAGGTTTTCAACGACGCCAAGATGACGACCGCGATGCTCGACCGCCTCACGCATCATTGCGATATAATCGAAACCGGCAACACGAGCTGGCGGTTCAAAAACCGCACCTGACGCAACCGACGCCGAGCTCTCGAGCCCCGGACACGGTGGATGGAAAACGCGCGTCGCCATTCGCGCGCTTCGGTCGGGCTACGCCCTCCCTACGCCGCGCGAATGGCGACGCATCCCATCTGGAAAAGCAGCACCTCTCATCCCAACTTCTCGCGCTCCAAAGGGGTCATTATTGGACGCGAAAAGGGGTCGCGGTTGGAAGCGATTTGACAGTCGAAGAGGGCCGGGATCACGAACTTGGAGCCCGCGTAGTGCGGCGCCGCGCGCAGCAGCAGCACGGCTTCGGCGCTAAGCGGCTTCGACATGCCGCCAGTCTTGCTGTCAGGCGAGACCACTCGGCGATGCGCGAAGTCGATCCACTCCCACTGGAGTTGCAGCACTTCGGACATGCGGGCGGCGAAGTCGAACTGCAGCCGGATCGCGAGAGTGAGAAGCGGGTGCTCGAGTCCCTCGGCGTCTGCTTGGTCGAGATATCCGTAAAGGCGGGCAAGCTCGTCATCGGTGATGAGCCGCGTGCGATTCGAGCCGGCATATTTTTGGATGTGGCGGCACGGGTTCGTGCCATCG
>JAYTRF010000292.1:0-4356 GCA_043746375.1 Caulobacteraceae bacterium
GAGGAAGAGATCATGCGCACTGCCCTGATGACGACGGCCGTGACCGCCGGCCTTCTATTGGCCCCCGCCCTGGCGGCCGGAGCGCCCGGCGCAACCACCGCCGCGCCGCCCTCGGCAGCCCCTATCTTCTATTGTCCCAAGGCCATGGCCAAGCCGTCGGCGTGCCCATCGCCCAAAGCAGGCGTGGTCCACCACAACCAGGGCCGACCGGTCGCCTTCGAACATGCGCGGCATCGCGGCTGGTTGGGTGAACTGGGACCGTCAGCCCGCCGCCGCGCCTGGACCCTCGGCTATCAGGCCGGCAAGGCGGCACAGTCTCACCGCGATGATGGGCGAGACTATGCGATGCATCGCGATTGGCATCGCGGTGGCGGCTCGATGGACTATCGTTCAGATGGGTTTGGCCGCCGCGACGGGGCCGACCACGAAGCCGATGCGCGACAGTGGTCCGAGCGCCGTGGCCCAGGGGAAACATGGGGCGATCGGTCTGCCCACGCCTGGCGTGAAGATCGGCCTGGCGATTTTGGCCGTGGGCCGCGGAATGACGAGTTCGCCTACAGCCGTCATGAGGAAGTCCGCAGCGGCGGCTGGTCACGAGGCTGGCCTTCCGAACACTGTCCTGGCCATGAGGTCGCAGATCACCGCGGTGGCTACAGAGTCTATCGCCTCGCCGGGCGCGATCATGAGGGCTATCTGGTCTGGTCGGGCAAGCCTAGCCTCTAACGCCGGGCCGTTCGCCGGCCGCTGCGGCCGCCGATCGACTTGCTCACGCGGTCTTGACCGGTTAAGCGCCGCGCCATGAACAGCGACGCGCCGCCGCGCCCGCGCGCGCGGGCCGCGCGCGGTTTCCCAGATCGACGCGCCGCGGTGATCGTCGCCGAGCGGCGCATCGTCGCCGCTGTTTCGGCGGTCTACGAGTCCTATGGCTTCGAGGCCCTCGACACCGGGGCTTTCGAATATGCCGACGCGCTTGGCAAGTTCCTGCCTGACGCGGAGCGGCCGAACGCTGGCGTTTTCGCCCTGGTCGACGACGATGAGCAGTGGCTGGCGCTTCGCTATGACCTAACCGCGCCGTTGGCCAGGTTTGCGGCCGAGAATTGGACGAGCCTGCCAAAACCTTTCCGCCGATATGCCGTCGGCCCCGTCTGGCGCGATGAGAAGGTCGGACCGGGCCGCTTCCGCGAATTCATCCAGTGCGACGCCGACACGGTGGGCTCGGACAGGCCGGAAGCCGACGCGGAAATCATCGCCATGGCCGTGGAGGGTTACGCGGCTGCGGGGTTGCCGCGGGACGGGTTGGTGATGAAGATCAACAACCGCAAGCTGCTCAATGGCCTGCTGGAGTCGGCGGGAGTGGGAGACGGCGCGCAGGTGCTTGCGGTGCTGCGAGCGGTCGACAAGCTGGACCGCCTCGGGCTGGAAGGCGTCACTGCCTTATTGGGCGTCGGCCGGCAGGACGAGTCAGGCGCCTTCACCAAGGGCGCCCAGCTCGAGGCGTCAGCTATCGACAAGGTGCTGGCCTTTGTTTCCGCCGGGAGCGCCGGACGCGCCGCGACCTTGGGTCGGCTGGCCAACGTCATCGGCGGATCGGCCCAGGGCGACAAAGGTCTGGCCGAGCTGAGGCGCATCGGCGAGGTTCTCGGCAGCCTGGGTGTCGGCGAGGACCAAGCGACGTTTGACCCCTCGGTTGTTCGGGGGCTCGAGTACTACACCGGACCTGTGTTTGAAGCGGAGCTTGCGGGGCCAGGCGCGGATGGCGCGGCGCGGCTGGGCTCCGTCGGCGGTGGCGGCCGCTACGACGATCTGGTGGCGCGATTCACCGGCGAAGCCATTGCGGCAACTGGCTTCTCGTTCGGAGTGACACGGCTGGCGACAGCTCTGCAGGCGTCGCCCGAGGGGGACCGTGCGCGTCAACGCGGGCCTGTGGTGGTGATTGTCCTCGAGCCAGACCGGATGGGCGACTATTTCGCCATGGCCAGGGACCTGCGGGCGGCCGGAGTGGCCGCGGAAGTCTATCTGGGCGCCGCCGGCATGCGGGCGCAAATGAAATACGCCGATCGCCGTCTAGCACCTGCCGCGGTGATCGTCGGAGGCGACGAGTTCGCCGCCGGAACCGTGACCGTGAAAGATCTCGATCTTGGCCGCGCCCTGGCCGGCGAGACCGCCGACAATCGAGCCTGGCGAACCGATCGACCAGGCCAGATCACCCGGCCCCGGGACGAGTTGGCGGCGACGGTCCGAGAAATTCTGGGGACCGCGTGATGAGACGCGAACATCCGGTTCCTGCGCCAGTGCTGCAGGCTATCCGCGAGGTCTTTCTCGAGGCGGCGGGTGAAATCCTCGATGCACCGTTGCTGCAACCGCTCGGCCTGCTGCTTGAACTGGCCGGCGAAGACCTTCGCGCACGCTTGTTCGTCGTCCAGCGAGACGGTGGCGAGGAAGCCTGCCTGCGCCCCGATTTCACGGTCGCCGCCATTCGCGCCCATATCGAGGGGGGCGCACCCGCCGCCCGCTACTTCTACGAAGGCACCGCCTACAGAGCCGCGCCGGCAGGAGCTTCAAGGGCCGAGGCGTTCCTACAGATCGGCCTGGAAGCCTTCGAGGCCGGTGATCCGGTCACCGCCGACGCCGAGATGGCTGCGATCGCCTGGCGCGCCGGCATCGCCGGCGGACGTGACGACCTCAGCCTGCTGTTTGGCGATGTCGGTCTTTTTGCCGCGTTCCTGGGCGCCATCGGCGTCGCCGATCCGCTGGCGGCGCGCCTGCGGCGAGCCTTTTCCAGCCCTCGACGCCTGCGCAATGAGCTTGCCTCGCTCGCCGAGCGACAGGCCGGCGCCGCTGGAAGTCAGGGACGGCTGGCGGCTTTGCTTACCGGATTGGCCGAAGACGAGGCCGTTGGGGTGCTCGAGGAAGTTTGGGCGCTGGCCGGCGTGACGCCGGTGGGCGGCCGTCGTCCAGCCGAGATCGTCCATCGCCTCGTCGAACGCGCCGCACTTGCCGAGGCGCCGGGTCTTGGTCAGGGGCAGATGGATCTGATTGCGCGTTTCCTCGCCATCTCGGAGGCGCCCGACCTGGCGTTGGCCGCCGTGGCCGATTTGGCTGGCGCGAAGGGCGGCGCCTGCGACGCGGCGCTGGATTCCTGGCGCGGTCGGCTGGCCCTTCTGGCGAAGGCCGGCGTCCCGGCCGAGCGCATGCGTTTCTCAGCCGCGTTCGGGCGTTCGTTCGGCTATTACGACGGCATGCTGTTCGAGGTGCGCAGTCGGGCCCTCGGCGATGACCAGCCGGTGGCGGCAGGTGGCCGCTACGACGCGCTTCCAAGCCGTCTCGGCGCGAAACGGGCGACGGGCGCGGTCGGCTGCATGGTCCGGCCGGGCCGGGCGTGGAGCGGCGGCGCCCGATGAGGGACACGTTGATACTCGCCATCCCCTCCAAGGGTCGGCTCAAGGAACAGGTGGAAGCCTGGCTTGCCGATTGCGGCCTCTCGCTGAGCGCCGACGGCGGGCCTCGGGGCTATACCGGCGCCCTCGACGGCTTTGGTGGGGTGCACATCCGGCTAGCCTCGGCGGCTGATATCGCTTCGGCGCTCGCGCTTGGCGAAATTCACCTCGGCGTCACCGGGGAAGACCTGCTTGGGGAGACCGAGCCACCGCGTGAAAAGACGCTCATAACCCTGCGAGCGCTCGGATTTGGCCGCGCCGATCTGGCGGTCGCCGCGCCGCGCAGCTGGATCGATGTGGCGACGATGGGCGATATCGACGACCTTGCCCATCTGTCGATGGCCCGTTCCGGACGGCGGCTGCGGGTGGCCACGAAATATCTGCGCCAGACGCGCGCCTTCTTCGCCCTGCACGGCATTGCAGACTATCGCGCCGTCGAATCGAGCGGGGCCACGGAAGGGGCGCCCGCTGCCGGACTGGCCGAGATCGTCGTCGACATCACCACCACGGGCGCCACCCTGGCCGCCAATGGGCTGAAAGTGCTGGACGACGGGCTGATCCTGGAGAGCCAGGCGCAGTTGGCGGCCAGTCTCGGCGCGAAATGGACAGAGGGCGGCCTAGCCACCGCGCGGCGTCTGCTGTCCATCGTCGAGGCGCGTGCGCGCGGCCGCCAGAGCGCCAGCCTAATCTGGCCGGCCGAGCAGGATGGCCGCGCTCGCGCCGCGGCTTTGCCATTTGCCATCCCCGACGCGGCGCTGCGGACGAACGGGATGCTGGCGCCCAATGAGTCGCTGTTCGCCCTCGCGCAGGCGTTGAACGGCGCCGGCGTCGGCCCGGTCAGCGTCACCCATCCAACCTACGTCTTCGAGGCGACAAGCGAAGCGGCCGACCGCCTGGAAGCGGCCATCAGGGCGTCGGA
>JAYTRF010000293.1:0-3644 GCA_043746375.1 Caulobacteraceae bacterium
TTTCAGCACGAAGGTCATCAAGGAATCCCAAGCGCCTTAGGAAGGCAGGGGACACTTTACCCTTCGCGCGCCGCACGTCGTCTTACCTTGGTGACCCCCGTGTCTCTTTGTCGGCTTGCTGTGAAATACGGGCTCGTACCCGCGAGGTCCCCTTGGACAGGTCACCAGCCTCAATCAACAAACTCAGTCGGCGGGGTTCCAGCGGGCGGCAATGCGGGCCTGATCGGCGTTTGCGGTCTTGGCCCCGCGATAGCCGCCGCCCTGGCTCTGCGGGCGTTGCTGACCCCCCGGTCCCCGTCCGCCGCGGCCGCGCCCGCGCGGATGAGTGCTTCCGCGACTGCCTTTCGCGGGCTTGTGGACCGTTCGATCGGGGTTGGTTTTCTGCTCGACCGCAGCGAGCGCGCCCAAAGAGCGGTCGTTGCGCCGATCCAAAGTGGGTATGGTCTGGCGGGTCAGCTTCTGGATGTCACGCAATAGGGACCGTTCCTCGTCGCTGCACAGGCTTATTGCGACGCCAGTGGCCCCGGCCCGGGCCGTGCGGCCGATGCGGTGGACGTAGGCTTCGGGCACGTTGGGCAATTCGTAGTTGATCACGTGGGTTACGGCGTCGACGTCAATGCCGCGGGCGGCGATGTCGGTAGCGACCAGCGCGCGCACGGAGCCGGCCTTAAAGGCCGCGAGGGCTCGTTCGCGCTGTCCCTGCGACTTGTCGCCATGGATGGAGTCGGCGTGGATGCCGGCCCCTTCGAGATATTTGGCCACACGGTCGGCCCCGCGCTTGGTGCGAGTGAAGATCAGGGCGCGGGCCATCGACGCCTCTTCGAAGAGTTCGACCAGGAGTTGGCGTTTGCGCTCGGCCTCGATGAACACAAGCTTCTGGTCGACCCGCGCCACCGTGGTCGCCGACGGAGTCACTGAGACCCTGGCCGGATCGACGAGCAGGTCGCTGGCCAGCTTGCCGATCTCCCCCGGCATGGTGGCGGAGAAGAACAGGTTCTGCCGCTTGGCCGGCAGGGTGGAAACGATGCGGCGGATGGGTGGCAAAAAGCCCAGGTCGAGCATCTGGTCGGCTTCGTCGAGCACGAACGTCTCGACGCCGGCAAGGACCGCGACCTTTTCGTTGATGTGGTCGATCAGGCGGCCCGGCGTGGCGACCAGTATATCGACGCCGGCGGTCAGGGCGCGCACCTGAGCGCCATATTTGACTCCGCCGAAAACCACCGCGACGGTGAAGCCTAGGTGGCGGCCGTAGGCGCGGAAACTGTCGGCAATCTGGCTGGCCAGTTCCCGGGTCGGGGTCAGCACCAGCACGCGGCAGCCACGACGAGGCGCTGGCCGTCTGTCGGCGGCGAGGCGGTGGAGGATCGGCAGGGCGAAAGCGGCCGTCTTGCCGGTGCCGGTCTGGGCGATCCCGAGGAGATCGCGGCCGGCGAGAATTGGCGCAATGGCCTGCACTTGGATTGGCGTTGGCTGAGTATAGCCTTTGTCAGCCAACGCCCTGAGCAGGGGCTTGGCTAGGCCAAGGTCGTCGAAGTGAGTCAATGGATAGGTCTTTCACGTGCGATCGGGCGGCGCCACGCATCTGATGTGGGCGCCGCCTTGGCGATCAATTTCATTGGGAGCGCCCCGCGTGGCCGGGCGATCGGGCGGTTAGCCTATGGGCGCTCGACAGGCTGAGACGTGAAACCTAACGTCTCTCACGCGGCTGGAGCGCCAACAACACTCCGATATGCGTGGAGCGTGGACCGCACATCGGCGTTGCGGGGGCGCAAGTCAACCCGCGAGCCCTTGCCTTCCGGCGGGCGCGCTGTATTTGCCACAGCCCCGATCGTGCGGTTTTTTGGGGAGCGACGATGGCGAGAATCCTCTTGGTCGCCGCCTGCGCGCTGGTTGATATCGACGGCCGTGTGCTGATCGCCAAGCGCCCGCAAGGTAAACATCTGGCAGGGATGTGGGAGTTTCCGGGCGGTAAGGTTGAAGAGAATGAAACCCCGGAGGCCTGCCTGATCCGCGAGCTTGGCGAGGAATTGGGCATCGTCGTTACCCAAGCCTGCCTAGCCCCCTTCGTATTTACCAGTCACGGTTACGATTCATTTCACCTGCTCATGCCACTCTACCTATGCCGGCGCTGGGAAGGCTTCGCGACGGCACGGGAACACGAGACGCTCGCATGGGTCAGGCCAGACGCACTCGCGGACTACCCGATGCCGCCGGCCGACCGGCCGCTCGTCGCGTGGCTGCGCGACTTTCTCTAGAGGCCTTCATCCGTTGCGAGCAGGGCGCGACGGCAGTCGAATATGGCATCATCGTCATCATGATCTTTCTGGCCATCGTCAGCGCCGTCAGCCTGTTTGCCAACAATGCGGTCGCCATGTTCAATCACATCAGCAGCGTCATGCCATCGTCCTGAGCCGCGCCCGCCCAATCTAATGCCTCCTGCCCAACGCCTCCGCCAAGTGCACCGTGGCCGAACCGGGCTGCAGCGGCTTGGGCTGGCCCGGATGAGGCGCCCAGCCGGTCAAGGTGATGATCTCGAAGGTAGCCTCGATCCGCGCGTCGGCTCCCGTGTGCCTCGCGATGTAAATTTCGCAGGCGCGCGACAGGACCCGCGCACTCAGACGCCATTGCGGCCGATCGACCAAGGCGCTCGATTCGCCCATGCCGCGAAGATCCGCGATCAGTTCGAGAGGGTGGCGATAGCGTACCGTGAGGCGGTCGGTGTCGACCACCGGCAGGGCGAAGCCGGCGCGCTGTAACAGGCCAGCGGCGCCGAAAGCGTCGGTGAATGGCGAGATGCGGGGCCCTGCGCCGCCGCAAAGTTCGGCCTCCGCTTCCAGGAGCGCCTGGCGAAGCTCGTTCAGCGTCGCGCCGCCGAGGAGCGCGCCGATGAACAGGCCATCGGCTTTCATCGCCCGGCGAATCTGGATCAGCGCCCCGACGAGATCGTCAACCCAGTGTAGGCAGAGGGACGAGACCGCGAGGTCGACAGCGCCCTGCGCGAAGGGCGAGCGCTCATCGTCGGCCACCACACGAATGCCCGAGCGGCCGGACAGCATCCCCGCCGACAGGTCGGCCTGGACCAACATACCAATCTTCGCTGCCGCTTGGCTCGTCGCCAGCGCTTCGGCGAAGGCGCCGCGCGCTGCGCCGAGCTCGAGCGCCACGGGGAACTGCCGGTTGACGCTCTCCAGGCGTTCGACAATGTCCATGCTGACTCGGCGATGCAGGAAGTCAACGCCGGGCGCGCGAGCGGCCGCCCTTTCCCGATGAACGCGATACATCCGTCGATCAAAGATGCGGGGAGGCCCGGACATTTTCCTTGGCTTTAGCTACTGCAAGCCGCCCGGTCGTGCAAAAACCTGGGGCACGGTGAAGGGGCGCAGGGCGATGGGGCTAAATGCCGGACCACGATTGCGCCGAGCTGCGGGCGGCTTGATCGATTTGGTGTTGCCGCCGCGCGCCCTCGACGAAGGCGCCGCCTCCGACGGACAGGTGCAGTGGAGCGGCCTCACACCTGAATCCTGGGGCAGGATCAGTTTCATCGAAGCACCGGCGTGCGACGGATGCGGCGCGCCGTTCGACTACGACATGGGCCATGGCGTCCGCTGCGCTGCGTGTGCGGCCCGTCGTCCGGCCTTCGACCG
>JAYTRF010000294.1:0-4150 GCA_043746375.1 Caulobacteraceae bacterium
AAGATGTTCTTCAACCAGATTGTCTCCCCCCGCTTTCTCGGCAAGCCCGGCGACATGGCGGTCGCCGAAAGGGCGCGGGCCGAGGAACTGCCGCCGCTCATCGACTATATCGAGCGCGTGATGCCGCCTTCCGGTCACCTGGTCGACGACCGCCTGACGTTGGCCGATATCGCCGTGGCCAGCCCCTTCGTGAATTTCGCCCACTGCGGCGCGCCTGTTCAAGCAGACAGCCATCCAAAGACCGCAGCCTTCGTCGAGGCCATGCTCGCGCGGCCGTCGTTCGCGCCGTATGTCGTGCAAGAAAAGGCCTTCCTGGCCCGATAGACGCCGCCCGAGGCGAACCATGCGGCGTCTCGCAGCGCTGCTCACGGCCGTGGCGCTGGCCGGGTGCGCGCCAACCTTGCAGCAGGTCGACCGCCCCGCGCCGGACTTCACCGGCCCAAACCTTGGCGCGCACAGTTTCGTAAGCTTCGACGGCGCGCGTCTTGGCTTGACCCGGTGGGAAGCCGCTGACAGCCCCCCGTGGGCGGTGATCGTCGCGGTTCACGGCATGGACGACTACGCCAACGCCTTTCATTTGGCGGCGCCCTACTGGGCTCTTCATGGCGTAACGACCTACGCTTATGACCAACGCGGCTTTGGCCGTTCGCCTCAACGAGGCATCTGGGCCCCGGACGACCTGAAGGTCGAGGATCTCCGCACCTGCGTCGCCCTGGTCCGCCAGCGTTATCCGGGCGCGGTGGTCGCCGTGGTCGGCGAGAGCCTGGGCGGCGCGGTAGCTATCGAGGCTTTCGCCTCGCCAAGGCCGCCTGCCGCCGATCGTCTGGTCCTGCTGGCACCGGCCGTCTGGGGCTGGTCGACCCAGCCATTGCCAGACAGTGTCGCCTTGTGGCTAGCGGCCCGCGCCGCGCCGTCGGCGGTGATCACCCCGCCAGGCTGGCTCACCGGTCGCATCTCTCCCAGCGACAACCGCGCCGAGCTGATCGCCATGGGCGCCGATCCCTTAATGATCTGGGGCGCGCGCTTCGACACGCTCTACGGTCTGGTGAGCACCATGGAGAAAGCGTGGCGCGCCATCGGCCGCCTTCGCGGGCCGACGCTCTATCTTTACGGCGCCCACGACCAGATCATCCCCAAAAACGCCGCCTTCAGCGCCGCCGCCAGACTGCCCGCCGGCGACCGCACCGCCTACTATGCGCGCGGCTGGCACCTGCTGCTCCGGGACCACCAAGGCCCGGCAGTGTGGGCTGACGTTCTCGCCTTCATCCGCAATCCGGCGGCCCCATTGCCGTCCGGCGCCCAGCCCATTCCAGCGTCTAGGCCCAGACTCTAGGCCGATTGAGGTCGAGGTGGGCGGGGTTGTGGGGGGAGGGGGCATTGGCGTAGAGGCGGCGCCAATCGCCCCGCCGCCAGTGAGTTTTCATGAGCATCTTCGACTCCACCGCCTTCGACAATCACGAAGGCGTTCACGCCTTTTGGGACGCGCCCTCAGGGCTCAAGGGTTTCATTGCCATTCATTCGACGGCGCGCGGCCCTGCCGCCGGCGGGTGCCGGATGTGGCCCTATGAAAGCGAACAGGCGGCGCTCGACGACGCCCTGCGCCTTTCGCGCGCCATGTCCTACAAAAACGCCATCGCCGATATTCCGCTGGGAGGCGGCAAGGCGGTGATCATCGGCGATTCCGCCGTCGGCAAGACTGCGGCGCTGTTCGAGGCTTTCGGGCGGGCCGTAGAGACGCTTGGAGGCGCCTATTGGGCGGCGGAGGATGTCGGGCTGACCCCTGCCGACCTCGCCCACGCGCGCAGAACCAGCCGTTTTGTCGCCGGGCTCGAGGGACATGCAGCGGCGTCCGGGGACCCCAGCCCGATCACCGCCGATGGGGTCGCCCGCGGCGTTGCGCTCTGCGTGCGCCGCTCGCTCGGCCGCGATCTGACCGGAATCAGGGTCGCCATCCAGGGCGTCGGCCATGTCGGGTCGGGTCTCGCCGACCGACTCGCCGCTGCCGGCGCGCGCCTGGTGGTCACCGACGCCAACCCCCAGGCGGCGCGCACGGTCGCCGAGCGCACCGGGGCGACGGTTGTATCGCCAGACGCCATTTTCGACGCCGACGCCGAGGTTTTCGCGCCTTGCGCGCTGGGCGGCGCAGTGACCATGGAGACCCTCGGGCGGCTCAAAGGCCGGATCATCGCCGGAGGGGCCAACAACCAGCTCGGCGACCCGCGGGTCGGGCGGGCGCTGTTCGACGGCGGGTTCATCTACGCCCCGGACTTCGTCATCAACGGGGGAGGGATCATCAACATCGCCGCCGAGATCCGCGCGCTGGCGGCGGGCGGCGCCTACGATCCGGTTTGGGTCGAGAGCAAGGTCGCACGGATGATCGAGACCCTCGGCGAGGTCCTCGGCCGCTCCGCCCGCGAAAGCCGCCCCACCCACGAGATCGCCATCGAGATCGCCAAGACGCGGATTGCGACGGCATGATAGCTGTGCTTTCCCATCATCGCTCGCCCCGGCCGCCCCGCATCATCCTCGGAGTGACGGTCGGGTTTCTCGTCTGCTTCTTTCACGCCGCCACCGCCCACGCGAACAGCGACGACGACGCCGACCCGGCCAAGTCGGCCGTCAGCGAGCTCGTGGTCACGGCCCGACGTCTGGACGTGGCGCGCGCGACCATCGATCCGAGCCTCGGCGCATCGACCTATACCGTGACGAACGACACGGTCGAAAGCCGACCCGGCGGCGAGGCGGTGAAGCTGAGCCAAGTGCTTCAGCAGTTTCCGGGGGTCGTGCAGATCGGCTCGCGGGCGCTCGAAGTGCGGGGTCAGCAGAATCTTCAGTACCGCATCAACGGCATCATCGTTCCTGGCGGTTTCTCAGACCTCGCCGATACGCTGAGGGCGCGCTTCGCCGACAAGATCGACCTCGTCACCGGGGCCCTGCCCGCCCAGTACGGTCTGCACGTGGGCGGCATCGTGAACGTGACCACCAAAAACGGCGTCTACGAACCGGGCGGCGAGGGCGAGCTTTACGCTGGCTCGCGCGGCCACACGGAGGCCGCGTTCGAGGCTGGCGGCTCGCGCGGCGGCACGAATTTCTATTCGTCCGGCTCCTATCTTCGCGACGATGTGGGCCTGAGCTCACCGGATGGCGCTGCAACGCCGGCGCACGACGCCACGCAGCAGTGGGATGGCTTTGTGCTGGCTGAGCACGTCCTTGATCCGGCCTCGCGCGTCTCACTGATCGCCGGCGTCTCCAGCGATAGTTTCCAGCTTCCTATTGCCGCCGCCCCCAGCCCGGCGGCGCGCGCCGCCTTGCAGGACGAAGGTGGCCAGGAACAACATCAGGCTGCCTATGCCATCGCCGCCTACCAGCACAGCGACGAAAGGCTGACAGTGCTCGGCTCGGTATTCGTCGCGTACTCGCGGCTTAAGCTGACGCCCGACGTGGGCCTCAACCTCGCGCTTCAGGGCCTGGCGCAGTCGGTCGGCAACGACAGCACCTCAACCGGTCTGCAGATTGATGGCGTCTACCGTCTGACGTCCTCCCATACGCTGCGGGCCGGCTTCTTCTCGTCCTGGACGGGGGAGGCGAGCAACGCCCAGTATCTTGCCACGCCCGCAGGGGCGGTCGTGCCGGTCACTCCGCTTTCAGTCGTTGCAAGCGCGCAGGAGCAGCGCGTGCAGGCCAGCCCCTACGTCGAGGACGAATGGCGACCGCTGAAGCGCCTTACCGTGAACGCCGGGATCCGGTTCGATGAGGTAACCGGCCATGGCGGCGGCGCAGCCGTCAGCCCACGCCTGAACGCCGTCTGGGCAGGGCCGGATGGGCTGACAACCCACATCGGCTACGCCCGCTACTTCGTCCCGGCCCCCGTCCTCGACGAGGCGGGCTGGCCCGCAGCGCTCGCCGGCACGAGCGCCGCCCCGTTAGGGCCGCCAGGCTCACCGGCGAGACCTGAGATGGACGACTACTTCGATGTCGGTGCGCAGCTGAAGCGCGGGCGCCTGACCTTGGGCGTGGACGCCTACCGACGTCGCGCGAAAGATCTTATCGACGAGACCGCCGTCGGCGACACCCTTCTGCAGCGACCGTTCAACTTCGCGAAAGGACGCGCTCGCGGGGTGGAGATCGAGGCGACCTATGACGCAGGTCC
>JAYTRF010000295.1:0-11800 GCA_043746375.1 Caulobacteraceae bacterium
AAGGCGCCGCTCGCCGGTTCGTGCCGAAAGAGCCTGGCGACTGCGAACGAGACCGGCGCGGGCGCCGGCGGCGACATTGCCTCCAGCGCCTCGGCAATCCGCGCCAGCGCCGCCTCGAGCTTCTGGTCCATGGCCCGTTCCTATCCGGCCCAGCCGCATTGCAAAAGAGCACGCCAGCGCATAGCTTCCGGCCGGCTGAGTTGGGGCCTCGCCTAAGAGCCCTGCATCCCCGGTCGGAGAGACAATGCTTTCCCACATCGCCGTGATTTTGGCTGTCCTGCCTGCGCCCGGAGGATTTCTGGATTCCGACCTCCTGAAGTCACTCGGCCTGCCGGTGATGCTGGTCGTCGCCTTCTATCTGATGCTGTTTAGGCCCCAGCAGCGGCGCGCGAAGGAACATGCCACACGGATTGGCGCGATCAAACGCGGCGACACGGTGGTCATGTCCAACGGCATGATCGGCAAGGTCGTCCGCGTCGAAGACGCCGAAGTGGGCGTCGAAATCGCCCAGAACGTCACCGTGAAAGTCGTCAAGTCGATGATCGCCGAGGTGCGCGCCCGCGGCGAACCGGCAGCCGCCAACGACGCCAAGGCCTAAATCGCCGGCGCCTGGACCATGCTCGCTCTTACCCGCTGGAAGATTGCACTGGTCGTTGGATCGCTGCTCTTTGGGCTGTTGTTCACCCTGCCCAACCTGCTGCCCGCCTCCGTCGCCGCGAGGCTGCCATCGTTCATGCCCAGTCAGCGGCTCAATTTGGGCCTCGATCTGCAGGGTGGCTCGTTCCTGCTGGAAGAGGTCGACACCGGAGCTCTTAGAAAAGAGCGGTTGACCAACCTTACCGAAGACGTGCGATCCAAATTGCGCGCCGCCCAGATCGATTTTACGGGCCTTGCCGTCAACGGCGAAACCATCAACGTGCGGATCACCGATCCGACCAAGGTCGACGCAGCCTACAAGGTGCTCAACGACTCGCTGGGCGAGCGCCTGGCGACAGGCGGGCGCGACATCACCCTGCGCACCAATCCCGACCAGCAGATTTCCATCGGCTTCGTATCCAGCGCCGCCAAGGCGGCGGCTGCGGAGGCGGTGACCCGCTCGATCGAAATCATCCGCAGGCGGATCGACGCTCTGGGCACCAAGGACCCAACCATAACCCAGCAGGGGACAGACCGCATCGTCGTCGAAGCGCCAGGCGAAAGCGACCCCGAACGCCTGAAGGCGGTGATCGGCAAAACCGCCAAGCTGACCTTTCAGATGGTCGACGACAGCGTGCCGGTCGATGACCTGAAGGCCGGGCGGTTGCCCCCCGAGGACGTGGCCCTGCCTGACGACGAACAGAACGGCGAGCCCCTGGTGGTCAAGCGGCGCTCGCTGGTCACCGGGGAGATGCTCACCCAGGCGACGCTGTCGACGGACGAAAACGGTCAACCCGCCGTGGCCTTCAACTTCAACGGCCAGGGCACGCGCAGGTTCGCGGAGGCCACGGCGGAGAACGTCGGCAAGCGGTTCGCCATTGTGCTTGACGGCCACATCATCTCGGCCCCGGTGATCAAGGGGGCGATCCCCGGGGGCAGCGGGATCATCAGCGGCGCCTTCACTACCGATACCGCCAACAACCTCGCCATTCTGCTCAAGTCCGGGGCTTTGCCCGCGCCTCTCAACGTCTTGCAGCAGAACACCGTCGGCGCGCAGCTGGGCGCCGACGCGGTAAGGGCGGGCCAGATCTCCATCCTTATCGGCGCGGCCCTGATCTTTGCCTTCATCATCCTGGCCTACGGACTTTTTGGCGTCTTTGCGGCCATGGCCCTGGTGGTCAACGGGTTGATGATTGTCGGCGCGATGAGCATGACCCAGGCCACCTTGACCCTGCCGGGCATCGCAGGCCTGGTGCTGACGCTGGCCGTCGCGGTGGACGCCAATGTGCTGATCTATGAGAGAATGCGCGACGAGGTGCGCGGCGGCCGCCCGCCGATGAGCGCCGCCGACGCCGGCTTCAAGCGCGCGCTCACCACCATCATCGACGCTAACGTGACCACCCTGGTCGCGGCGGTGATCATGTTCCAGTTCGGCTCCGGCCCGGTGAAGGGCTTCGCCTGGACGCTGTTCATCGGCGTGATCACCTCGGTGTTCACCGCGGTGTTGATCACCCAGGTGCTGATCGGCTGGTGGTTCCGCACCTTTCATCCCAAAAAGCTGCCGATCACCTAGAGGGTCTGACCCGCATGTGGCCGCTGATCAAACTCCTTCCGCAGAAGACCCATTTTCAGTTCGTGGCTTTCGCGCGGCTGGCGGCGACGCTGTCCATCATCGGCGTCATCGCCACCGTGATTGGGGTTTTCTACCCCGGCCTCAATCTCGGCATCGACTTCAAGGGCGGAACGGTCCTCGAACTGAACACCGGGGCCAAGCCGGTGGATCTGGGCAAGCTTCGCGGCACGTTGAACGGCCTTCATCTGGGCGACGTCCAGGTGCAGATGTTTGGCAAGCCCAACGACGCCATCGTGCGTTTCCAGACCCTCGCGGGAGCCAACCCGGCGGTCGTCGTCACCCGCGTCAAGGCGGCGGTGACCCAGGCTCTTGGCCAGGTGACGTATTCGCGGACCGACGTCATCGGTCCGGAGGTCTCTGACGAACTGAAAATTCGGGGGGCCGGCGCCCTGCTGGCGGCGATCGGACTGATGCTGCTCTACATCTGGTTCAGATTCGAGCTGCAATTCGGCCTAGGCGCGGTGGTGGCCCTGTTTCACGACGTCACCTTGTCGTTTGGGCTGATCCTGCTCTTGCGGCTGGAGTTCAGCCTGAATCTCATCGCCGCGCTTCTCACCATCATTGGCTACTCGATGAACGACACCGTGGTGGTCTTCGACCGCCTGCGCGAAAACCGGCGCAAATACAAACGCATGCCGTTGCGCGAATTGATCGACCTTTCGGTCAACGAAACCCTGTCGCGCACCGTGATCACAGGGCTTACCGCGCTCCTCGCACTTTCAGGCCTGGCCATCTTCGGCGGCGAGTCTCTGCGGCCGCTGTCGATCGTGCTGCTGTTCGGTATCGTCATCGGCACCTACTCGTCGATCTATGTCGCCTCGCCGATCATTCTGCTGTGGGGAACCAAGAAGGACGACGAAGCCGCAACGCCGATCGCGCCGGCGCCGGCCAGGCCCTGAGCCTCTAAGGGCCGGTGCGCCATCCCCCTTCAATCGACGGGTATGGGGCCGGAGGGTTTCGAGTGTCGGGCGTCTGGCGGCCCGGATCCCTGCTGATTTTGAACGATGCGCCGCGTGACTGGCGGCCGCGCGGCATCGATGCAATCGAGCCGGCCGACTTCGAGCCAGTTTTCGAAGGCGGGCTTGGTCTTTCCGAGTTCGTCTTGCTGGGGACAGGGACGGTGGTGCGGCCTGCGCCGCGGCGCGTGCGCGAGGCGCTGAAGGCCGCCGGCCTCGGCCTCGAGGTGATGGCCAGCGATGCGGCCGCGCGCATGCATAACATCCTGGCCTCACAGGGGCGCAGATTCGCCACTGCCCTGATTGTCATCTGAGCCCGATTGGCCTTAAACCTTGGCCAACGAGTTTGGGGGGACAAATCATGGCCGGCCTTCTTGCCAATTTCCGCAACACGATGGTGGTCAGCGCGCTTCTGGCCATCCTGATGATCATCGCCTTTGGCGCGGTCAATCCGCACGCGTTCGATCGAACATGGGTGCAGGCGGTGTTTCGGTGGATGCACGTGGTCTTTGGCATCCTGTGGATCGGCCTGCTTTACTATTTCAACTTCGTGCAGGCGCGGAAGATGCCGGACATTCCGGCCGAACTGAAGCCGGCGATTTCGAAATACATCGCCCCTGAAGCGCTGTTCTGGTTTCGCTGGTCGGCGCTTTTCACGGTCCTGGCTGGCCTCGGGGTGGCCGTTCTGCGCGGCCGCGACTATGCGGAGAAGGTGTTCAGCCTGGGCTTCGCCGGCGGCTACACCGACGCTGATCGCGGTTTCACCCTGATGGGTATCGGGGTCTATCTGGCGCTGATCATGTTCCTGAACGTCTGGGGAATCATCTGGCCCAAACAGAAGATCGCCCTGGGCATTGTCGAGGCGACGCCGGAGGCAAAGGCGGCGGCCGCCAAGATCGCCGGCCAGGCTTCGCGCATCAACGTGCTGCTGTCGCTGCCAATGCTGACCTCGATGGCCATGTTCCAGACTCTCTACGGCTAGGGCTCGCTCCTCGGCCAGCGCGCTCGTAGGCCCAGAGAACGATAGCGACGAACTTGACCGCCAGGTTCGACGCGTCGACCCCGATCGCTGGCTGTCCAGCCGGTTTATCGGCGATCGGGCGGCGAGAGCCGACGTCATCGCCATCTACGCCTTCGACCACCAGCTGGCGCGGGCTGCGCGGGCCGCGGCCAATTCGCTGATCGCGGAGATGCGGCTCGCGTGGTGGCGCGAGACGGTTGACAAGATATTTTCCGCTAGCCCGGCGCCTGCCCACCCTGTGGCGTGGGCGCTGGAAAGGGCGATAGCTCGCCGCAATCTCGCCCGCGAACGCCTTGAGGCGATGATCGAGTCCCGGATCGGCGCGCTGGAAGCGCCGCAGCTGGAGACTGCAGCCGCCATCGAGTGGGCCGATGCCGTGGGCGGATCGACCGCCCTCCTCGTCGCGCAGATACTCGATCCTGCATGCTCCGCCTCCGCAGTAGAGCTCGCCGGCCGAGCCTGGGGCCTTGCGGTGTTGCGCCGATCACGCGCCGCCGCCGGACCCGATCTCGACAGAGAGCTTTCCCTAAGCCTTGATGCGGCTCGCGCCTCGGTCGGCCGGCTTTCTGCCGCCGCTTTGCCGGCTGCGCTCCACGTCGCCCTGATCCGGTGCGATCTCGCCTCGCATGCCCCCGGGGAGTTGGAAACGCGCGTTCGCCTGTTGTGGGCGGCTCTTCGCGGGCGGTTGTGATGCGGGACTTCAGGCGGCTCTCGCCCCCTCGGCCCGCGTCCAGGCTTCGAGGTCGCGCAAGGCCCGTTCGGCCATGGCCAGCTTCTTGGCTCGTCCGCGTTCCACGTGGGGACGGCGAGACCCCTGGGGGACGGCGGGAGGGCTTTCGAGGTCCGGAAGCAAGCCATAGTTGATGTTCATCGGCTGGAACGAACGTGAGCCAGCCGCCAGGTGACCGCCCGTGATATGGCCGATCAGGGCTCCGATGGCCGTGGTTGGCGGCGGCGGCGTCAGGCGCCGGCCGCATGCCTGGGCGGCGGCCATGCGGCCGGCGATCAGCCCGATGGCGGCGCTCTCCACGTAGCCCTCGACGCCGGTGATCTGCCCGGCGAAACGCAAGCGCAATTCGGTTTTGAGACGCAGGTCGCCGTCGAGCAGCGCCGGACTGTTGAGGAAGGTGTTGCGATGCAATCCGCCCAGGCGCGCAAATACGGCGCCCCTCAGGCCGGGGATGGTTCGGAAGACTTCCGTTTGCGCCGCGTGCTTCAGCTTGCTCTGGAAGCCGACAATGTTCCACAGTGTCCCGAGCGCGTTATCCTGGCGAAGCTGCACGACCGCATAGGCTTTGTCAGCAGGGCTGCGCGGATTGGTCAGGCCGAACGGCTTCATTGGGCCATGGCGCAGGGTTTCACGACCGCGCTGCGCCATCACTTCGATCGGCAGGCATCCCTCGAAATAAGGCACGTGCTCCCAGTCCTTGAACTCGGTTTTGGGTGCGGCAAGCAGGGCGTCGATGAACCCATCGTATTCGCCCCGGCTCATCGGGCAGTTGATGTAGGCCGCAGCGTCGCCGGCGGGGCCGCCCTTGTCGTAGCGCGACTGTCTCCAGGCGACATCCATGTCGATGCTGTCCAGGTGAACAATGGGTGCGATGGCGTCAAAGAACGACAGCTGATCCTCGCCGGTCAGCGCCTGAATCGCGGCAAAGAGCGCCGGGGAGGTGAGGGGTCCGGTCGCCACGATGACGTTGTCCCACGCCGCCGGCGGCATGCCGGCAATCTCCTCTACCTCCACGCTGATTTTGGGATGGGCCAGAAGCCGCGCCGTCACGGCTTTGGAAAAGCCGTCCCGGTCAACGGCCAGGGCGCCGCCGGCAGGCGTCTGGTGGAGATCACCGCAGGCCATGATCAAGGAATCCAGACGCCGCATCTCTGCGTGCAACAGCCCAACGGCGTTGGTGCGCCAGTCGTCGGACCTGAACGAGTTGGAGCAGACCAGTTCGGCAAGGTCGCCTGTCTGGTGCGCGGCAGTGCGCACCAGCGGCCGCATCTCGTGCAAAATGACCCGGGTTCCGAGATGCGCCGCCTGCCAAGCCGCTTCCGCGCCCGCGAGGCCGCCGCCGACAATGTGAACCGGCTGGTCAGTCATGACACCGATCTAACCGTGCCGGCGGCGGCAGGAAAGTGGCGTGGCGGCCTGATTCGCGACTATGCTTGCGGCGGTGCTGACTGGGGAGGGACTCCATGGCCCAGATCGATATCGCCGACGCGGCCATGGCCGGACTTAAGCTTACCGCCCGGAGGCCGCTGACGGCCCTGATCTGGGGGGCCCTGTTTGTCGCCTATTTGATCGTCCTCATGGCCGTCTTTGGCGGCGGCATCGCCGCGACTGTCGTCCACCTGGCGAGCACAGCGGGTGTATCGCCGGCGCCCCAGACGATCCTGGCCCTGGTCGGCAGCCTGTTCGGCTTTGTCTCTCTGCTTTTCCTGGGCGCGGTGGTGATCGGAGCGGTAGTCATGGGCGCGGCTTTGCGCGCGGATCTGGAGCCCGCCAGGCCGAGCTTCGCCTATTTGCGCTTCGGGGCCGAAGAATTGTGGCTCATCGCGGTCAACTTCGTTCTTTGGATCGTGCTGCTGGTGGCCCAAATGGTGATGTCCATTCCGCTGGCGATCCTCACCTTCGGGATGGTGCTTGCCAACTTCAGCACCCATCCCGGAATCTTTCCGGCCCCAATGGCAGGCTCAATCGCCGGCTTTGTGGGCCTGAGACTCATCGGTCAGCTGGTCATCGTTGGCGTTTCGCTATGGCTCTGGACGCGGCTCTCCATGGGTCCGGTGATGAGTTTCAGGGAGCGACAGTTCCGCCTGTTCGAATCGTGGAACCTGACCAAGAACCATGCATGGCCCATTTTCCTGACAATGGTGCTGGTTTTCGTGATGATCGTCGCGCTGAAGATCGTCGTCTACGGGCTGGGAGCGATCGTCGTGGTGGCCCTGGTTGCGCCGATACCCGGCATCGGCGACCCCCAGACGTTTTTCAGCCGTCCGCCTGGGGAGTGGATCGGGCTGTTTGCACCGGCTGCGGCGGTAATTTCGGTTGCCTTGGTGATCGCCACCGGGGTGAGTAACGCGATGATCTGGACGGCGATCGCGCGCATCTATCGTCAGCTGGTCCCGCAAGGCGACGCCGTCCCGACAATTGGCTGAAGCCGCCGTTCCTGTTGGCTGGTCCGATGCGGGCCGCGGCGTGCTGGCGGCCTGGCGGTTCGTAGGTCCGGCCTGGCGCCGCTCATGGCCAACTTTGGGCGCGCTTTGCCTCGCCCTGGCGGCGGCGATCGGTGCGCCTGGGTGGGCGAGGCTCCCCTGTGTGCTGATCGCGGTCGGTCTGGCCATCTATGGGCAAGCCGGCCTTTGCGAGGCAGCGGTCGAAGTCACGCCGTCGACTGGGCCAAGGTGGCGGGACGCTCGACGTCTCCTGGCGGTGTGGGTCCTGACGGCGCTTTTTGTGGCGATAATGTCGATGCTGGCCTTGGTGGCGCTTTTGGCCCTGGCTTACGGCGTGGCGTCGTCCGGGCGCGGTTTTGTCGCCGCATCGCCGGCGACCTGGGCCCGGGCCGTGGACCAGCGCGGGCGTTGGGTTGTCGATCTTGCCGCCATCATCGCGGCCCTTGGCGTGGCCTTGGCCTGGGCGCGCATCAGTCTCGCGCCGAGCATCACCGTGGCGGCGAGCCGGGTCATCGTGCTCTCCAGCTGGGCGATGACCCGCGGCGCAGGCGCGCCTATTCTTCTTGCCTGCCTGGGGGTGGCGGCCGCGCCAGGGGCGTTGATGTGGACTATCGGGGGTTTTTTCCACCCATCCATGGCGTCGCGCCTTGCGCAGGGGTGCGTCCTTGGCGGCTTATGGTTTCCGCAAAGCGTCGGCCTCATGGCTTTTTTCCAAAGCCGGCTTGGCCTGTCTCCAGCCAGAGTCTCTCCACCCCAATGACCGTCTTTTCGCCTTTCGCAGCGGCCTTCGAAGGTCTGGCGGTCATGCGCCGGGAACCCAAGGCCGTAATCGGCTGGATAGGGATCTGGCTGCTTGCGCTGATAGTCATCGGTGCGCTGAAGGCTGCAACCGGAGCGCCTGTTTCGTTGGCTCGCGGCGCCCACGGCGGCATCGGCCTGACCCCGGGATTCGGGCCCCTGGCGGTGCTGCTCATTCCAACGCTCCTGGTGTTGTGGATCATGACCACGGCGACGGTGTTCCGGGCCGTGATCAGGCCCCGCGAACACGGATGGCATCTGTTCAAGCTTGGAACGGAAGAAGCGCGGCTGGCGATGATCACCGCGATCGGCTTTGGACTGGTGGTGATATTCGGCAGCGGACCGGCGCTGATCCTGCTGGTGCTGATAAAGCCGGTGCTGGCCGTGGTGCCCGCCCTCGGGCGATGGATCGTCATCGCCGGCACCATCGCCACGGTCGGTCTGGAATTCCTGATCGCGGTGCGCCTGTCGCTGATCGCGGTGCACACGTTTGCCGAGGGCCGCTTCCATGTGATGGGCTACTGGCGGCTCACCCGGGGCTATTTCTGGCGGCTCCTGGCCACTTACCTGATCGTGTTCCTGGAGGTCGTGGCTTTTGTGGTTGTGCTGGGTGTTGTGGCGTTGCTGTTCGGGTGGGCGGCGATGTCGCTGGGTAGTCCTCATGGCGTCGATCTTGGCCGACGAACGCTGTTGCTGGGTCTGGCTACGGTCGCAGCGCTGTTCAGCGCCATCGTCTTCATTATCCCCTTGATCATTATAAGCGCGGCGCAAGCCTACGCCTTCGCGGCGATCGTCGCGGACACGAGCCGACGCAAGACAGTCCCCAAGGGGACCTAGGCGGCGGCGCTCGGTCTGGCCGATACCCGCCCGTGCCAATTGTTGAGGTTGGGGAGGTCCGGCCCCAGCGGCAGGCCGATCCGGGTGGCGAAATCAATCGTCGACAGTGCGCAGATGTCAGCCATCGTGAAGCTGTCGCCAGCTATGAACTCGTGACCGGCGAGTTCACGGTCGAGCCAGTGCTGAGCCTTGTCATAGGCCGCGCGGTTGGATTCACCGTAGTCCTTGAACTGGGTAAGGAGGCCGGCGGTGCGGGGGTGGGCGTGCCGCCAGAAAGCGCCGACGGGGCTCATCAGCACAAATTCCATCCGCCGCACCCACATTTCGACGAGCGCCTTTTCGACCGCGCCTTTGCCGAATAGCGGGGGTTCGGGCTGAACCTCCTCGAAGTACCGGCAAATGGCCACGGTCTCGGAGATCATCGTCCCGTCGTCGAGTTCGAGCGTTGGAATTTGCCCCAGCGAGTTACGGGCGCGGTGCTCGGGAGATTTGTGCTCGCCGCCCATCAGATCGATGGGCGTTTCCGGCAAATCGATGCCTTTTTCAGCTAGGAAGATGCGCACGCGGCGCGGGTTAGGCGCCAGGGCCAGGCCGTAAAGTTTCATCGTTTTTTCCCCGGTGATTCGTTTTTCAAGCCCGGGCGGACGCCCGGACGCGCTTTTGCGGAGCGGCTCGCACCGCATGTCGACGCAGCACCTCATTAAGGTAGCGTCCGGTCCAGCTGGCGGCATCGGCGGCGACCTCCTCGGGTGAGCCGACCGCGACGATCTCGCCCCCGCCGTCGCCGCCTTCCGGCCCGAAGTCCAAAATCCAGTCGGCGGTTTTGACCACGTCGAGATTGTGCTCGATGACGATCACCGTGTTACCGTGGTCGACCAGCTCATGCAGCACTTCCAGCAGCTTGCGAACGTCCTCGAAATGAAGGCCGGTGGTCGGCTCGTCAAGGATATAAAGGGTCCGGCCGGTGGCCCGTTTCGACAGCTCCTTCGACAGCTTGACCCGCTGCGCCTCGCCGCCGGATAGCGTCGTCGCCTGCTGCCCGACCTTGATGTAGCCGAGGCCGACGCGCTTGAGGGTTTCCATCTTGTCGCGGATGGGTGGCACCGCCTTGAACATGTCGGCCGCCTCCTCGACCGTCATATCCAGCACCTGAGCTATGCTCTTGCCCTTGAAGTGAATTTCCAGGGTCTCGCGGTTGTATCTTTGACCTTTGCAGACGTCGCAGGTGACATAGACGTCTGGCAGAAAGTGCATTTCGATCTTGATCAATCCGTCGCCCTTGCAGGCTTCGCACCGTCCGCCCTTGACGTTGAAGCTGAACCGGCCAGGGCCGTAGCCGCGCGCCTTTGACTCGGGCAGGCCGGCGAACCAGTCGCGAATGGAAGTGAAGGCCCCGGTGTAGGTGGCCGGGTTCGATCGCGGCGTGCGACCGATCGGGCTCTGGTCGATATCGATGACCTTGTCGAAGTTTTCCAGCCCCTCGATGCGCTCGTAGGGGGCGGGCCCATCTGAGGCATTGTTCAGTCGCCGCGCGGCGGCTTTGTAAAGCGTCTCGACCGTGAAGGTGGACTTGCCGCCGCCCGACACGCCGGTGATGCAGGTAAAGCAGCCCACGGGAATCTCGCCGGTGACGGCCTTCAGATTGTTGCCGCTGGCGCCCACCACCCGCAAAAGGCGCTTGGTCGAAAAAGCCCGCCGCCGCGCTGGAATGGCGATCTGACGCATGCCGGTCAGATACATGCCAGTCAGGCTTCCCGGAGCGGCCATGATGTCGGCGGGCTTGCCTTGGGCCACGACCTCGCCGCCGTGGATGCCCGCCGCCGGACCCATGTCGATCACATAGTCGGCGGTGAGGATGGCCTCCTCGTCATGCTCGACGACCAGTACCGAATTGCCCAGATCGCGCAGGCCCTTGAGGGACACCAGCAGACGGGCGTTGTCGCGCTGATGCAGACCGATCGAAGGCTCGTCCAGGACATAGAGCACGCCGGTCAAACCAGAGCCGATCTGGCTGGCCAGGCGGATCCGCTGGCTCTCGCCGCCTGAGAGCGTGCCGGAGCCCCGCGACAGGCTCAAGTATTCGAGCCCGACATCGACCAGAAACCGCAGGCGGTCGTTTATCTCCTTCAGGATGCGGCGGGCGATCTCCATCTGCTTGTCGGTCAGCGCGTCTTCGAGGGCGGCGAACCAGTCGCGGGCCGGGCGGATGGCGAGCACAGAGACCTGGGCGATGTCCTTGCCGGCGATCTTCACCGCCAGCGCTTCGGGTTTCAGGCGGGCCCCGCCGCACGTCTCGCAGGGTGTTTCCGACTGATAGCGGGCCAGTTCCTCCCGCACCCAGCTCGAATCGGTTTCGCGCCAGCGCCGCTCCAGGTTCGGCAGCACGCCTTCGAATGTCTTGTTGACCTCATAGCGCCTGGCATTGTCGTCATAGACAAAGCGGATCTTTTCGCTCTTCGAACCCTGCAGAATGACCGCCTTGGCTTGGTCAGGCAGACGCCACCAAGGCTCGTCCATCGAGAAGCCGAAATGACGGGCAAGCGCCTGCAGGGTCTGGGTGTAAAGCGGCGAGGGGCCCTTCGACCACGGTGAAACGGCGCCCTTGTGCAGGGTCCGATCCTTGTCGGGAATCACCCTGTCGGCATCGAAGGCGAGCTTCATGCCAAGCCCGTCGCAGGCCGGACAGGCCCCGGCCGGGCTGTTGAAGGAAAACAGCTTCGGCTCGATTTCGGCGATGGAAAAGCC
>JAYTRF010000296.1:0-3595 GCA_043746375.1 Caulobacteraceae bacterium
GTCGGGCGGGCCGTGTAGTAGAAGTCGGACGAGACGGGCGCGACCACATTGGCGGCGTCGTAGCCGCCGCGCAGGAAGACGACGAGCATCCGGGCGGTAGTCTGCGGCGCGGCCCAGACCCGGCCGAAGCTGGCCAGCGGAAGTCCAACCATCAGCGTTTTCAGGGTGTCACGGCGAAGCATGGCGGAGTTCCTTTAGCGGCGCATGAACTCAGGGGACGCGAGGTAGAGGGTGTTCCACTCACTTGGAGATTTCGCTTTGGCGAGGGTGGCGGTGGTCGGCCCTGAAAGCGTGCGCGCGACCGTCTGCTGATAGAGCGCGTTCCGAAGCTGCGGAAATTCCGGCTCGTTGGTGGTAGCCGGCGGCAGCGCCTTGAATAGTCCTGACGAGCCGGCGCCCATCTGCCGCGCGATGTCGAATCTCAGCGCCATCTGCCCAGGGGCGTCCCACGCGGCCTCGGTCATTGCATATCCGTCCGGCGTCTCGTGGTTGTAGAGCGTTTCGCCGAGCCGACCGAGCCAGCTCTGCATCGGTCCGGTGTTCAGGATGACCTTCTCGTCGTAGGCCTGCCGCACGGCCGACACCGTGTAGTGAATGGGGTCCTTGAACTTGGTCCCCAGCGAGGCGCGGAAAGCGCTTGAGTGAAAGAGCGTCGAGAGGACGGCCGCGATGTCGCCGTCGGTGCGCTGGAAGGTAGCGGCCATGGCGTCGACGAGCCGGGGCGGCGGATCGTCGGAGACGAAGTATTGCGCCAGTTCGAAAGAGATGTGGCGAGCGGTGGCGGGTTCGCGGCAGAGGATGTCCAGCGCCTCTTCGACTTCGCCGAAGCCCCGGCCCTTGATCGTGTGACCGAGCAACACCTTGTCACCGTAGTCGTGTCGATTGGGATTGAATTCGAAGAGCCCGGTATGGATCAAGTCTCCCGCGTGCTTTGGCGCGACCTTGGGATCGGCGGGGCTAAGGTCGATGCCAACGCCCGTCAGAATCCCGGCCAGCTGCTGCACATCCTGCTGCGTGTAGCCGGAGCCGACGCCCATCGTGTGCAATTCCATCAACTCGCGCGCATAGTTCTCATTGACGTGACCCACCGCGTTGTCGGCGTTGTCGAGGTAGCGCAGCATCGCCGGGTGCTTCAGCGTCGCCAGGACGAGCTCGCGGAAGTGGCCGAGGGCGTGGGGACGGATGGCCGCGTTCTCATAGTCGCCTACCATCGTCCTGACGTTGGCCTTGGCCGCCTGGACATTGAAATGGTTCGTCCAGAACCAGGTCATCTGCTCCTTGAGCTGGTCGTCGGAATAGACGTCGCGCAGAAGCGAGCGGGAAGCCGCCTCGCGCATGAGCTCGTTCATGCCCTGCTGATAGAGACCCTGCGCCGCACCGCGTTGTTCGGGGGTCGGCAGCGTGTTGGCGAAACGGTTGGCCCCGTCGGCGTCCCGCGCCAGCTGGATCATGGGTTCGCGCGTGACGGCCATCGCCTGAATCTGCGACTGGACCGACGGGGGTAGGTGCTCCCCCGCAGCCGGGTGCAACTGGCTGTCCAACCAACGCTCCGCTCCGAGACGCTCCAGCTCGCTGGCGCTGTGCTCCGAGGCGCCCCAGGTGACGCGGTTTAGCAGGGCGAAATCCGCGCGTCCGAGAACGTCGATCGGCGCTGGTTGCGCGACTGCGGTCAGAGCGCTGAATGCGAGGGCGACGACCGCGCAGCTAACCAGATACCGCAAAAACTTTGTCCATCGCCTGGGCCATTGTCAGAGGCGATTAGCGCCCCGAGGCTGAACGCGAGATGACAGCCGCCCCGCAGGCGCCGCCTGAACGGGGTGAAAAGCCGAAAGCCACACCGGCGCGGCCCCGAGCAGGTCGGGCCTCTATTGCTTAGCCGGCTTGATCTGAGCGCCATGGCCGCGCTTTAGTGGGGCGCCGGGTTGATCCAACCGGACATAAAACGGTGGAGTTGGGTGCGATGTCGGGCCAGGAGGGCGGCTCCCATGGGTGGCGGCCCGAGCATCTGCGATTGGCGATCGATGCTGCCTGCGTAGCGCTCTGGTCGTGGAACGTGGACAGCAACCGCTTCACGATGGATGGGCGAGCGTTCGATCTTTGGGGTTTGCCCTGGGCCGAGGAAGTCGACTTCGAAACGCTTTCGGCTCGCATCCACCCAGCGGATCGCGACCGCGTGAGGGCCGCTTTCGTGGCGACCCGCTCGGTCGGCGGACCCTACGAAATCGACTTCCGGATAGTGCTTGGCCATGAGATTCGCTGGATTTCCGCCCGCGGTCAGGGGGCGGACACCGGGATTGTCGATCGCACCATGTTCGGCATCTTCCTGGATATAACCGGCCGTAAGCAGGCCGAGGAGGGCCACGAACTGCTTGCAGGGGAAATGAGCCACAGGGTCAAAAACCTCCTCGCCGTCGCCTCCGCCCTCACCCAGATCACCTCGCGCTCGGCCACCACGACCAAAGACATGTCGCACGATCTGATAGGTCGGTTGACCGCGCTTGGTAGAGCCCATGACCTTGTGCGCCCCCTTCCGGGCTACGAAGGCAACGCAGCCCTGCTAGGAGACCTGATTGCTGTCCTGCTCGCGCCGTATGATGACAGCGGGGCCTTTGCGGGCCGCATCAGGGTCGCGGTTTCCCGCATGGGCGTCGGCGAAAGAGCCGCCCAGACGCTGGCGCTCGTCTTCCACGAGCTTGCGACCAACTCCCTGAAGCATGGCGCTCTGTCGGTTGGAACTGGCGCCCTGGACGTCTCCAGCACCGCGGACGATCGCAACCTCGTTGTAATTTGGGCCGAAACGGGTGGTCCTCCGATTGGGACGCGCCCCGCTATGACGGGCTTCGGTAGCAGGCTGCTGGCGCGCAGCTTTACGGAGTCGCTGGACGGGGAGATCTCGTACGACTGGCGACCAAGCGGATTGGTGGCAAGCCTGAGGATGCGGAAAGATCGTCTTGCAGCTTAGCCGAGAGGCGGTCGTGACGCCAACCAGGTCGACGGTGAGCATTCGTACACGCCATCTGTCGGTTCACGCCGCGAGAAACCTCCTGCTGGGTTTGGTTCTGCTTTTCGGCGCCTGTTTTTTCAGGGGCGCCGCAAGCGCGCAGTTCGGCCAAATGCCAGCCAGCGATTATCAATACCTTGGAAAATCCAATGACGGGACGGGACTTTACATTCGCGAGAGCGCGGTCGCTGTAGATCCCAGTTCGCACGAGCGCAATCTTATCGCCGAACTCCACTATAGTTCGGAACAACACGCCTCGAACGGATCGAGCTTCTGGCAGATGAGATTCGACGTGCACGCTGACTGCGCCAAAGGCCAGATCCACTACCTTGAGGAGGCGGGCTTTCTGCCAGCCTACATGAATAAGACCGGATACCTGCTGCCCAACCCGGACGCTTCGAAGGCCAAACCGCAACCCCATTTCAGCGTGCTTGCAGCTCCCGCCCCAGGCACTTTCGAGGAGCGGCTTTACCGGTACCTCTGCTCTCATTAGCTGCGGTGAACGCCCGCGCTTTGGCCCCCGCGCGCGCTCAACCCGCATCTTCGCTAACGGGCCACAAAGCGCGCATGGGCCGTGGGCTTGCCAACGCGCCG
>JAYTRF010000297.1:0-2338 GCA_043746375.1 Caulobacteraceae bacterium
CTTAGTCGCCGAAGTCGATGAGTTCAAAGGCGCGTGGCGCGCGCTGGGCACACTGGCGCCGGAACGATTGTCGGCATTGCGGCGCGTCGCCACGATCGAAAGCATTGGCTCATCAACCCGGATTGAAGGCAGCGGCCTATCTGATCGCGACGTGGAGCGCCTGCTCGCGAACCTTGAAATCAAGGCCTTCGACACTCGCGACGAACAGGAAGTCGCCGGCTATGCCGAGGTGATGGAGACGGTCTTCGCTGCTTGGCAGGATCTCGACTTCACAGAAAACCACGTCCGCCAACTGCATCGGGACCTGCTCGTCCACAGCGAGAAGGACGCCTGGCATCGGGGCTCCTACAAGACCACGCCCAACAGCGTCGCGGCCTTTGATGCAGCCGGCAAGCAAGTCGGCATCGTCTTCGAGACCGCCTCGCCCTTTGATACGCCTCGTCGGATGGAGGAATTGATCGCCTGGCTGAGTAAGGCCAGAGCGGAGCGGGTGCTGCATCCACTCCTGGTCGTCGCGGTCTTCGTGGTGGTATTCTTGGAGATCCACCCCTTCCAGGACGGCAATGGCCGTCTGAGCCGGGTCCTGACCACGCTTCTCCTGTTGCAGGCCGGCTATGCCTATGTCCCTTACAGCTCGCTCGAAAGCGTCGTCGAGCAAAGCAAGGAGGGCTACTATCTCGCGCTGCGGCAGACCCAGGGCACGATCCGCTCTGACGCGCCCGACTGGCAGCCCTGGCTGCGGTTCTTCCTGCGGGCGATGCAGCAGCAGATGCGGCGGCTGGCCAACAAGGTCGAGCGCGAGAAGCTCTTGCTCGTGGTCATACCGGAGTTGGCCCTGCGAATCGTCGATCACGCCCGCGACCATGGCCGCGTCACCATAGGCGATGCGGTCACACTGACCGGCGCCAGCCGTAATACCTTGAAGGAGCATCTGCGGATGCTAGTCGAGCGGCGCCATCTCGTGCAGCACGGCGTCGGCCGGGGCACTTGGTACAGTCTGCCTTAGACCGACGGGGAGGGGAGGGGACCGGCACACGAGGACATGTCGACCTCAAGCCTATTATTTGGGTGTTTGCGGGTGTGTCATCGGGTGTTGACGGCGGCGCCTCACGCAAGGCAGGCAGCGACTTAGGTTTGCGTTGCCGCAAAATCGCCAACTCCACGTGTGCGAATTGCACGCGCTAGAAACCTGGGCCAGGAGCCGGCGACCAACTCGCCGGCTACGTCGTGACCTCGGGAGGGGAGGGGAGGGCGGCCGACGCCAATCGGTTGATTACCTTAGATGCACGAATTCGCGTTACACTGAGAATCAGCACCGGTAGATTCACCATGACGCTTCCGACGCTAGAGGCTGGACCTTGAACTGACACATGACAACGGCCCGCCACATCGTTGCATTGCTGCAAAGCCATATCGACGGAGATGGGGACCGGTTCCTCTCCGTGGCCACGCAGCTTGCCGCCCATGAGGCGAGGCAGGGTCACGGTAAGTTAGCCCAAGAATTACGAGAATTGATCGACGCCGCGAAGGGCCGGAGCGCAGCCGTCGGCCGGCGGGGTGCTGGCCCTGTGCCATTAGCGCAGCCCAAGGGCGAGCTCGCGAGCCTGCTTGATGCGCAATACTCCGACATCCGGCTATCCAGCATGGTCCTCAAACCTGCACTTGAGGAACGGCTAGCCCGCGTCCTGACGGAACAGCGCCAGCAGGCGCGGCTTCGCGCTCGGGGCCTCGCCCCACGCCGCAAGGTCCTCCTCGTCGGGCCGCCGGGCGCCGGCAAAACCATGACCGCCGCCGCCCTGGCGGGCGAGTTGAAATTACCTCT
Source organism: Caulobacteraceae bacterium (assembly GCA_043746375.1). Lineage (GTDB taxonomy): Bacteria > Pseudomonadota > Alphaproteobacteria > Caulobacterales > Caulobacteraceae > Acaudatibacter. The sequence goes on from JAYTRF010000297.1 coordinate 1,823, forward strand.
GTTCACGGTCCTCTATGACGGCCTGATCGGCAAACTGATGGGCGAGACCGCTAAGGGGTTGCGCCTTGTCTTCGACGCCATCGGCATGCAGCGCGGCGTCTATTTCTTCGATGAGTTCGACGCGATTGGTGGGCAGCGGTCCGGCCAGAATGATGTCGGCGAAATCCGCCGTGTATTGAACTCCTTCCTGCAATTCCTGGAGAAGGACGACGGGCCAAGCCTGATCATCGCGGCGACGAATCACCCTGAACTGCTCGACAAGGCGCTTTATCGGCGGTTCGATGACGTAATCACTTATGATCTCCCGGACCCGGGCGTTGTGCAGGGCATCCTAGAGGTCCGACTTGCCACCTTTGATCTAAAGGCGATCGATTGGTCTATCGTGCTGGAGTCCGCAGCCCACCTCTCCCAAGCCGAAGTGGCGCGGGCAGCCGACGAAGCGGCGAAGGTCGCTGTGCTAGGCGAACACAACGGGGTAACGACCCCGACGCTGCTGGCCGCCCTGAAGGAGCGGCG
>JAYTRF010000298.1:0-2466 GCA_043746375.1 Caulobacteraceae bacterium
GGCGCGCCTGGCGCTGAGGAGGGTAACCACGCCGCCCCATGAAAAGCCCAGAATGCCAATCCTGCGCCCATCGATCTCCGGTTGCCTGGCGAGAAACGCGCGGGCTGCGAAGGCGTCGGGCAGAGTCTGGATGGGTGAGCGGGGCCTGGCCGCCGCGCCCCGCGCCGCGCCGCGAGCCGCCCACATGTCGATTTCCAGTGTAGCGATGCCCGCGGCGTTCAGGGCCGGCGCGTAAAACTCCCCGCGCCCGTCGACGCCATCCGAACCGTGGCAAATCACGACCCCCGGCCCTGGCCCGCCAACGTCCGCCTGCGCAGGCAGGCGCAGCTTGCCCGCAACGACCAGGGTCGGCTCGCCCGCAGTCTCGAAGGCGACGTAGGCTACGCGAATGGTCATGCTGGCTCCCACACCGTCAAAGTCTTCATTATGATCCATTTAGCCGGTCGCTCAGCGGCGGAACGTTCAACGGCGTTTGTCCGTTGGCAAGGGCGGACTGGCCGCTTAGGTCCGATTGAGGCGCGCAACACCGATGACAGGCACTCAAACCGCCGCTGAAGCGCTTCATGGGCGGGTCGTCGCTGTTCTCAACACCAGCAGCGGCAGTTGCGACGCCAACTCCGCCGACCAGACCAGGGCCATCTTCGACGGCGCGGGGCTGCCGAACGCCGAGGTCGTATGCGCCGACCCGGCCGGCCTCGACGCAGCCCTGAAGCAAGCGATCGCCGACGCCGATGTAGTTGTCGTTCTCGGCGGGGATGGCACCATACGCACGGCGGCTGAAATGTGCGGCGCGGGCGGCAAGTACGTGGTTCCGCTGCCCGGCGGCACGATGAACATGCTGCCAAAGGCCCTCTACGGCCAGCGGGACTGGCGCGCGGCGCTGACCGACACTCTGGCCGCTCCCGCCATCCACAATGTCAGTGGCGGCAAGGCCGGCGAGCATGCCTTTTTCGTCGCCGCCATGCTCGGTGCGCCGACCCTTTGGGCCGACGCGCGCGAGGCGATCCGCGCCGGTCACTTCGGCGAAGCGCTTCGCCGGGCCGCCACGGCCACACGGCGAAGTTTCTCCGAACCGCTGCAGTATCAGTTCGGCGACAGTTTGCGGGGAAAAGCCGAGGCGGTGGCTGTGGTCTGCCCGCTGATCTCAAGGGTGATGGACGAGGCGGAACGCAGCCTGGAGGCCGCCGCCCTCGACCCGACCGGGGCCGGAGACGCCGTGCGTTTGGGCATTCACGCCCTGTTCGACGACTGGCGCGACGATCCCAAGGTATCACGGGCTAAGGTCAAGAAGATTGAGGTGGCCGGCCACGGTTTCGTGCCGACAATCATGGATGGCGAGCGCGTGCGCATGGGTCGCCGCGTGGTCATCGACTTTATTCCCATAGCCTTCCGCGCCCTGGTTCCGGAGCCGAACCCCGCCTCTGCGGTCTCCTGATAACGGGCGCCGGATGGCCACCGCTGTCGATTGCCTGGCTGCGATGATCGCCGAGGCTCGCCGCATTGTCGTGTTCACCGGCGCGGGCATTTCCACCGAATCGGGCATTCCCGACTTCCGCAGTCCAGGCGGCGTCTGGAGCCGGATGAAGCCGATCGCCTTTGACGACTTCCTGGCCAGCGCCGCGCACCGCCGCGAAGCCTGGCGGCGGACTTTCTCGGGAACTGCCGGGTGGACCGGGGCGGCGCCCAATGCCGGCCACCATGCGGTTGCCCGCGTGCTCGCTGCGGGCCGGGCCGGTGTTGTGATCACTCAGAATGTCGACGGCCTGCATCAGGCATCGGGAGTCGGCGAGGACCGGGTGATCGAGCTGCACGGCGCCGCAAGCTACGCGGCCTGCCTTGACTGCGCCACGCGTCACGAGCTCGAAGAGCTACGGGGGCCCTTTGTCGAAGCCGGAGCGATTCCCGCGTGCCGCCTTTGCGGCGGTATCGTCAAGACCGCGACCATTTCGTTTGGCCAGCCGCTCCAGGCAGCCGTGCTCGAGCGGGCGCAGGCGGCGAGCGGGGCCTGCGATCTCTTCCTGGTGCTGGGTTCATCGCTGGTCGTCACGCCGGCCTCCGCCCTGCCGCTCCGCGCCAAGGCGGCGGGCGCGAAACTGGCCATCGTCAACCGCGAGGCGACCGATCACGACGCCCTCGCCAACCTGGTCATCCACGACGAAATTGGCTCGGTCATGATCCGGGTCGCACCGCTCGCCGCGCCGCGACCAGCGGCCATGCAAGGTTGAGGGCGAGGCCGCCCAGCACCAGCGCCCCGGCGATCAGCTTCCACGCCGGCAACGGCTCGGCCAGGAACCACGCCGACGCGGCGATACCGAACACCGGCACCAGCAAGGCCACCGGGGTCACCGGGGTCACCGTGGCGGCCGGATGGCGCGCCAGGAGCCACCCCCAGGCGGCGTAGCCGAATAATGTGTTGCCCGCCGACTGCCAGACAACGGCCGCCCAAGTCTTGGCGTCGGCCGAAGC
>JAYTRF010000299.1:0-6847 GCA_043746375.1 Caulobacteraceae bacterium
TCGAAGAAGATGCGCGCGCCGTTGACCTCGATATGCATAAGGGACCAGTTTTCCTAGGGGTGAGCACGAAAAAGGGCGGGAGGCGGCGACGCCAGGCGCGGAGCCGTTTCCTTCATCATCAGCGAAGCAACAAGGCCGATGAGGATCGAGCCTATCATGTACCACGCTGGCGACAGCGGATCGCCGGTGACGTGAATGAGCCAGTGAATGACCAGTTGGGTCGTGCCGCCGAACACGGCCACCGCAGTGGCATAGACCGCGCCCATGGTCGCACCGCGAATTTCCTTTCGCAAAGACTCGGTGATCGCCACCAACGCCGCAGCCGTCGTCAGTGAGCCCAGAATGGAAAGCAAGGCGGTCGCGGTGAGCAAGGTCAGCGCGTCATGATTGCGAACCATCAGATAGAACGCCGGGTAGGTTGCGATCAGAAAACCGATCCGAGGCCAGATCATCAGCGCCTTTCTTCCAAAGCGGTCGCAAAGAAACCCGCCGGCCAGGGTGGCGATCAACCCGAATGCGCCGTTGGCCACCGTCGCGCCCAAGGAGATTCCCGGCGGCATGTGCAACGTGGTGATGGCGTAGGTCGTCATATAGCTGAACACGTAGGTTGAGATCGTCGAGGCGGTGATCAGCGCCAGACCGAGCACGATCACCCGCCGGTGGGCGCCGATGCTGGCCGTGGCGGGGTGGACATTACTGCCCGCTTCGGGGCGATGAAGCGTTTCGGGGAGGCTCCGCCGCAGCACCAAGCCGAACGGCAGAGCCAGGGCCCCCAGCAAGAACGCCACGCGCCAGCCCCACGACTCAAGGCTGGCCGCGCCAAAGCCGTGCGCCAAGGTCACCCCGACCAGACCGCCGACCAGCGACGCTATGCTCTGGCTGGCGCCCTGCCACGCGCCATAGAAGCCGCGCCTTTCAGGCGGCGAGGCTTCGACCAGGTAAGCTGTGGTGGGGCCGACCTCGCCGCCGAGCGCAAATCCCTGCGTCAGGCGCCACAACAGCACAAGGAGGGGCGCTGCGATCCCTATGCGGGCGAAATTTGGCGTCAGCGCCAGACCCAGTATGGCCACGCCCATCAGTGAAAAACTGAAGATCATCGCAGGCCGGCGGCCGACCTTGTCGGCATAGCGTCCGATGATCACCGATCCGATGGGTCGCAGCAGGAAGCCGGCGCCGAAGGTAGCCAGCGACAGCATGACGCTGGCGAAGGCCGACCGGCCTGGAAAAAAGCTGTGGCCGATCTGGACGGCGAAATAGGCGTAGGTGGTGAAGTCGTAAAATTCCAGCCCGTTTCCAATCACCGCGGCGGCGACCTGGCGCCGCGAGATCCTCGGCGGATCCGACGCTGGGACGGACGAACCGGGCGAAGGCGCCGAATCGGTCATCGAGACTCTTTTTTGGCGAAGACCGGCCGCTTCGCCTTTCGACTTAGCCCGCAGCTTGGCTTACGATCAAGGCGAGAGCCACCCTCAAACAGGATCCTTCATGGCTTCCGACTGGACCGACAACGGTCCCATATCCCTGCCACCGCGATCACTGGCCTATGGAGCCGGCGCCATCATCGCGCTTCTGGCCTTTATCGGCTTGGGTATGGGCCTGCGAGCGGCCTGGCGCCAACCGGCCGCCCCAGGCTTCGGGACCGAGGCTTCGGGCAACGCCGGCGATGACGCCGTCGCCGCTCAGCCGATCGTCGAACTGCCGCCGCCGGTCACGGCGCCTACGCCGGCGAAGGACGAAGCCAAGCCGGCCGCGCCGACGGACGAGGAAAAGGCCAAGGCTCTCGCCGCCCAGACAGCCGCGGTCCAGGCAGTCCAGGCCAAGCCGTCGAAACCCGCGGCCGACATCGACGACATCCTTACCTCCGCCAGTGAAAAACCCCCGGCGCCCGCCACACCCCCGACCGATGAGGCGCCTCCGGACCAGCCGTCGAAAAGCGACGTGCCGTTCTGATGACGGCGGACGAGCGTCCCCGCCTTGTCCTGACGATCAGTGCTGTTTGTGCGCTTCTGGTGGTCGCCGCGTGCCAGCCCGCGGGGCCGCCCGTGCACGTAAGGCCCGCTGTCGACGTCGGTTGGCCTTTTTACGGTGGCGACGCCGGCGGGCAGCGGTTTTCGACTGCCGCGCAGATCACCCCCGCTAACGTTGCTTCGCTGAAGGTCGCGTGGACCTATTCGACGGGCGATCTGATTGCCCGACGCGCGGCCCTGCACCACGCGGGCTTCGAGAATACGCCGATCCTGGCGGGCGGCCGGCTGTACGTCTGTTCTCCGTTCAATGCCGTCGCCGCCCTGGATCCTGGCACGGGCAAGGCCTACTGGCGTTTTGATCCGCGCATCGACACGACGGTCCGTTACCCCAATGACGATGTATGCCGGGGCGTCGCCTATTGGCGCGACCCCGCCGCCCCGCCCGCCGCGCCTTGTGCGGAACGCGTATTTCTCAACACTAACGACCGGCGCCTGTTTGCTCTCGACGCAGCCACCGGCAAGCCATGCGCCGGCTTTGGCGTGGGCGGGAGGATAAATGTCGCCGCCGGGGTTGTCTTCGCCAGAAATGGCGAGATGCAAATCACATCCCCGCCGGTAGTCACCCAAGGCCTCGTCATCGTCGGCTCGTCGATCGACGACAACCAGCGGGTCAAGGAAGTATCGGGCGCGGTGCGCGCCTTCGACGCGCGGACCGGCGCGCCGCGCTGGAGTTTCGATCCGTTGGCCAACGCCGGGCGCGTCACCACCGGCGCCGCCAACGTATGGGCGCCAATGTCAGTCGACGAGGCGCGAGGCCTGGTCTTCCTGCCCACCACCAGCCCGAGCCCCGATTTCTGGGGCGGCTACCGAAAGGGCAATGACGGCTACGCCGACTCGGTCGTCGCCGTACACGCCAAGAGCGGGGCTGTCGCCTGGGCCTTCCAGACCGTCCACCACGACCTGTGGGACTATGACAATCCCGCCCAGCCAACGCTCGCGACCATCGGCTATGGCGGAGTGCTGCGGGCCGCCGTTCTGCAGCCGACAAAACAGGGGCTGCTGTTCACCCTCGATCGCGACACGGGATCGCCGGTCATTCCGGTAGTTGAGCGGCCTGTCCCACAGGGGGGCGCGCCGGGTGAGGTCCTGTCCCCCACGCAGCCGTTTCCGATCGCGCCGCACCCGCTTTCTCCCAGCCGCATTCGGCCCAGCGACGCCTTTGGCATCACCCCATGGGATCGTAATGCCTGTCGTAAAAAGATCGCCGCAGCGCGTCATGACGGATTGTTCACGCCGCCGTCGCTGCAGGGAACCTTGGTTTATCCATTCACCGGGGGCGGGGTGAACTGGGGGGGGTTGGCCTTCGATCCGATCCACGATGTCGCCTACGTGAACACCTCAAGCGCCCTGCATCTGGTCACCTTGATTCCAGCGACCCGGTTCAGGGCCGCGAAGGCGGCCGAGCCGCACGTCGAGATCTCACCCCAGAGCGGGGCGCCCTTCGCGATGCGCCGACAGGTTGTGATCTCTGGCCTCGGTCTTCCCTGCAATCCGCCCCCATGGGGCCTGCTCCACGCGATCGACATGCGTGATGGCCGTGAGTTATGGGCGGTTCCCCTCGGCACAACTCAGGATAAGGCGCCGCTATCCCAGTATCTTCTGCGCGGTGTCGGCACGCCCAATTTTGGCGGACCGGTCGTCACCGCATCGGGCCTGGTGTTTATCGGCGCGGCCCTCGACGACTTCCTGCGCGCTTTCGATGCGGCGAGCGGCAAGGAGCTTTGGCGCGGACGCCTTCCGGCCGGCGGTCAGGCGACGCCAATGACCTATGTCTGGAAAGGCCGGCAGTTCGTGGTGATCGCCGCAGGCGGCCACTCGATGTCGGACACGCGGCGCGGCGACGAGTTCATCGCCTACGCCCTGCCCATGTGAGGGCAGAGGTGGCCGTGCAGCCTTCCAGGGCGGCGCTCGCTCATCCTACGCCGGGGGCTGCGGCGGTTACAGCGGGGTGCGCAACGCTTACCGGTGTGGGGATAGGGGTGGGTGCAGCGGCAGAGACAGCGATAATTGGGGCGGCCGCTACTGCGGCCAGGGTCTCAGCTTTTACCCATACTATGGCTTTGGGATCATGCTTATCCAAATTATGGCTGCGTGCACTGGCAGTGGGACCCTTACTGGGGCCGCTACGTCCGCGTTCGCGGCTATTGCTAGCGCCAGAACAGTCCCCCGGCCAGCGCCTCTACGCTTCCAGCTCGATGTCCCAGTAAAGGTAATCGAGCCAGCTCTCGTGCAGGTGGTTGGGGGGGAAGCGGCGCCCGTGATCCTGCAACTCGTACATGCTTGGCCGCCGCGGATGGCGCCGGGGGTGCATGGCCGCCTCGCGCGGCGTCCGTCCGCCCTTGGCAAGGTTGCAGCGGGCGCAGGCCGTAACGATGTTCTCCCACGTTGTGCGCCCGCCGCGCGATCGCGGCGTCACGTGATCGAAGGTCAGGTCGTCTGCGGCCCCGCAATACTGGCAGGCAAAGGCGTCTCGCAGGAAGAGATTGAACCGGGTGAACGCCGGCGGCCTATCCTGCGCCACATAGCTTTTCAGGGAGACGACGCTCGGCAGGCGCATCTCGAAGGAAGGCGAGTGGACGAACTTATCGTAAGTGGAAACCACCGCTACACGCCCCAGGAACACCGCCTTGATCGTTTCCTGCCAGGACCAAAGCGACAAGGGATAATAGCTGAGCGGCCGGTAGTCCGCGTTTAGCACCAAGGCGGGCGAGCCCGAGGGCGGGCGGCTAAGGACCTGCATGGCCCCCTCCATCGCCGCGTGCGGGCGCTCTACAGTCGTTGCAAGCGGAAGGCGGACTGAAGGCCGGGTCTCCTCCTTTAGGCGCGCGCAGGCGTTGCCTTTGAGTCTGTTAATAGGCGACCGTGAAAGACATCTCCATCACGGCCGCGCGTCCGCAGGCCCGTATCGCGTATTTCAGGACGAAGGTTGCGTGAAAGCCACGCCCATGCGAGTAGCCCTACGAGAAAGTTTCTTTCTCTATTAGAAATTTTTTGCAAAAATCGGGCTTCTCGGCGTCGCGGGGAATACGCATGAAACTCGCAATGAGCATCGAGGCCTGGCCGTTTCGCACGCCGTTCAGGATCACCGGCCACGTGATTGAAAACGCCGATGTGCTAGTTGTTTCCTTGACCCAAGGCGGGGCCACGGGTCGCGGAGAAGCCGGCGGCGTATTTTATCACCATGAGACCCCGGCCAGCATGGCCGCCCAGATTGAGTCCCTGCGTGGAGACATCGAGGCGGGCCTCGACCGCCACCGTCTTCGAAATTCGATCGGCCCTGGCGGCGCACGCAATGGCCTCGACTGTGCGCTGTGGGACCTTGAGGCCCAGCTGGCATCAGCGCCGGCATGGGCCCTGGCCGATTTGGCGGCGTCCTCGCCGCTCGACACCACCTTTACCATCGGGGCCGGATCGCCGGCCGAGATGGCAAACACGGCGCAGACCTATCGCGGTGCGCGCTCGATTAAACTCAAGCTGACCCCCGAACAGCCCGGCGCCTGCGTGCGCGCCGTCAGAGCTGCACGGCCGGACGTCTGGCTTGGGGTCGACGCCAATCAAGGCTTCAGCGGCGCGACTTTGCGGGCGCTTCTGCCTGATCTGATCGACGCCCGGATTTCACTGATTGAGCAACCGGTCCCCGTCGGCGCCGACGGGGAACTCGAGGGACTCGCCTCCCCTATTCCCGTAGCGGCCGACGAAAGTGTGCAAGGGCTCGGCGATATTGCCTCTCTCGTGGGGCGCTATGACGTGGTCAACATCAAGCTCGACAAGTGCGGCGGCCTTACCGAGGCTTTGCTGATGGCGCGCGAGGCCAGGCGCCTGGGCCTGAAGGTCATGGTCGGCTGCATGGGTGGCACGTCGCTGGCAATGGCGCCTGCCTTCCTGCTGGGGCAGGTATGCGATTTCGTCGATCTCGACGCGCCGACGTTCCTGGCCGCCGATCGCGATCCGCCCGCGCTGTACAAGAACGGCCAGATCTGGTGCCCAGAAGCTCTGTGGGGCAATCCGCGGGGTGTCGCCTCAAGCGGCTACGGTCGCAAACCCCCCAACTCTCGACCTCAGAAGGTTTGATCAACCATGACCAGGATCGACCCGCGCGCCGCCCTCGTTGTCGTCCTGATCACCGCGGCGATGGTTATGGCGACTGCCGCGCAAGCCGCTCCTCCGGCCGATCTGGACGCCTATGCGCGGGCCGCGATGGCGAGGTTCGGGGCGCCGGGGATGGCCGTGGCCGTAGTCGAAGGGCCCACCCTCTACACGCGCGCTTACGGCGTGCGCGAAATGGGAGCGCCGGGCCGTGTTGACGAGCACTCGAGTTTTCCCATCGGCTCCAATACCAAGGCGTTTACCGCCGCGTCCGTGGCCATTCTGGTGGATGAAGGCAAGCTTGCCTGGGACGACCGGGTGATCGACCGGTTGCCGGGGTTCGCCATGTACGATGCTTACGCCACTCACGAAATGACCATCCGGGACCTGCTCACGCACCGGAGCGGACTGGGCCTTGGCGAAGGCGACCTGATGTTCAACCCCACCACCAATCGCTCGCGCGCCGACGTCGTCCATGCGCTCCGCTACCTGAAGCCGGCAACCAGTTTCCGAAGCGTGTTTGCCTATGACAACATTCTCTATCCCGTCGCCGGACAGCTTATCGAAGTCGTTTCCGGCCAGAGCTGGGAGGACTTCGTTCGCCAGCACATCTTTGCCCCCCTCGGCATGACCGACGCTGCCGTCAGTTTTGGTGGACAGGGTCTCAACCACGTCTCCCCGCATGCCCGGATATCCCAGGCAGTGCGCGGCATGGGTCCGATCACGGTGTTGAG
>JAYTRF010000300.1:0-2741 GCA_043746375.1 Caulobacteraceae bacterium
CAACTTGAGCGCCGAATGCGCTAGGGTGTTGTGTTGCGCGTCCAGCAGATGACCGTGCGGACCGCTCAGCGTGTAGGGCTTGAGGGCGGCTTTGACGTCGCGATCCTGGATCGTTGCGGCCAGCAAGGTCAAGGTGCGCTGTTCGCGGGGACCTTGCGCCAGATTGCGCAGGCCGCTCCAGATTTCTTCTTTGACCTGCGGCGTGATCGCCACCCCTTCGACGGCGACGATGTCCTGCACCCAGTCCTGCGCCCAGGCGATGTCGTCGGCGGCGTCAATCGCCGCCAACGGTTGGAACGCCAGGTCGCTCTGGTCGCCCGCCAATTCGTAGAACCTGCCGCCCGATAACAATGTGGCCGCCCGCGAGCTCGCGCCCTTGTCGAAGAAGAAGACCTGGGCCTCCGGGTAGCGCAGCCATTGCAGGGCGATGGTGTTCAAGAGGACCGATTTACCGGAACCGGTGGGTCCGACGATCATGGTGTGGCCGACGTCGCCCTGATGCAGGTCGAAGCGGAACGGCGTCGTGCCGGCGGTGCGGGTGACCATCAGCGGCGGCTGCGCGCCGGCATGGCCACGCTTGGCGCATTCGGCGGACAGATGATCGTTGCGCGTCGGTCCGGGCCAAATGGCCGACATCGGCATCATGTCGCAGAGGTTGAGCGAGGAGATCAGCGGGCGGCGCACGTCGGCGTAGGCCTGGCCTGGCAAGCTGCCGACCCAGGCTTCGACGGCGTTGACGTCCTCGACCTTGCAGACAAAGCCGGCGCGGTTGACCGCGCTCTCGACCTCGCGCACCCGGTCCGCCAAGCGATCCGGATCCGGGTCCATCAGGGTGATCGTCGGTGTGAAATAGCCGATCGAGGCGAAGTCGCCGCCCAAAATGGCCAAGGCCGCGTCGGCGTCGACGGATTTAGCGGCGGCGTCCGGGTCCTCGAGCTGCGAGGGCTCGTGGGTGATCGCTTCTTTCAGGAGCGCCATGACGCCCTTGCGCTTGGCGAACCAACGCTTGCGCACGGTCGTGACGACCGTGCGGGCGTCCTCCTTGTCGAGGGGGAGGAAGCGGCAGACCCAGCGATAGCCGGCGCCCAGCTCGTTCAACCTGTCGAGCAGGCCGGGGGTCGAAACGGTCGGATAAGCGCGCACCGAAATGGTGCGCACATAGCTTTTGCCCAGGCGCGGGACGAGGCCGCCCTGGAAATCGTCGTCGGTGAGGAAGGCGTCCAGATAGGCCGGCGTCGGCGGCGCGCTCACCCAGTGGCGTTTGGTCGAGATGCAGCCGTGCAGATAGGTCAGGGTCTCGTCGTCCGAGAGCTCCTGAACCTGGGGCATGATCGCGCGCAGGATGTCGGTGATCTGGCGCACGGTGCTCAGGAAGTCGCCGAGGGCGGCGCGATACATGCCCGCCGCGCCGCGCCCCGAGGGCGCGTTCTCCACCAGAAGACTCTCCGCCGTGCTGACCGATTCCTCGGGCGGCAGGAAGGTGAAGGTCAGAAAATAACGGCTCTCGAAATGCCGCTCCTGGGCTTCGAACGCCGCCCGGCGCTCGTCATCGATAAGGTCCGACACCGCATCGGGAAAGACGCTGGTCGGATAGTCTTGCGACGAGGCGCGCAGGGCTTCGATGTGCAGGCACCAGCGCGAGCCGAGGCGCCGCAGGGCGTTGTTGAGCTGCGAGCGGGTCGCGACCAGGCTGGCGTCGGTCGAACTGGCGAGGTCGGGACCCCTGAAGGCCAGGGTCTTCTGGAAACTGCCGTCCTTGTTGAGGATCAGCCCCGGACCGATCAGGGCGACCCAGGGCAGATGGTCGAACAGGCGCGCGGCTTTGGCGCGGTACTCTTTGAGATAAAGCATGGCTGTACGCTACTCGAGGGAACGGGTCGGAAATCAGAGCAAGTCGGCGAAGATGGAGCGCTCGCCGGTCACGCGTCCCAATGGGGTTTCTGTCGAATGTGCCGTTTGAGGGCGTCGAAGAAGTAGGGGTCGCGCTTGTTCAGCCAATAGGCGGCGCCATGGACCGCCAGGCCCAGGGGAATCCCGATCAGAGGGACCTGCAGGCCGAGCGCCAGGACCGCCGTCAACGTGCCGTTAAGCACCGCCATCATGCGCGGCACGCCGCCGATGGTGATCGGTTCAGACAGAGAACTGTGGAAGCCGATCTCGAAGCCTTCGATCCGCGAGGCTGTCACGTCAGAACACCGCGCCCGCGGTCAGGTTGAATAAACTGCTGATGAAGGTCGTGGCGGTGAAGGCGATGGCGAGACCAAAGACGATGCCGATTCCCTTGCGCACCGCCGAACCGCCTTCGGAGAATGCCAGGCCCAGGCCGGTGATCACGATGGCGATGATGCCGATGGCCTTGGCCACGGGGCCGGCCAGGGAGTTCTGGATGGTGGTGAGGGGCGCCTCCCACGGCATCGCCGTGCCGCCGCTTGAGGCCCAGGCCGGGCTCGCCACCATGACAGCAACGCTGGCGGCCAGGAGCGCGGTTTGCGAGCGACCATACAGGCGCAGGGCCGCATTCGCGGAATCGTGAAAAATTCTCATCGTTGGATACTTTCTGTCGGGCGAACCCCTTGGGGCGCATGGGTTCCCTAACGGCAAGTTGGGGGGCGTGGTCAAGGGCCAATTTAACAATTGGGCCGCATTATTTAACATTGTCGCCGAATTTATTAACTCGTTCGGCTGGAGGTGGCGCGGCGTTTGGGAGCATTGATTCGAGACGTCGAAATAGCGCGCTCAAA
>JAYTRF010000301.1:0-2915 GCA_043746375.1 Caulobacteraceae bacterium
GTAACCATCCGCCCGAGGCCGCAGGCACGCTGACGTGAGCGGGGTGCGGCGGTTAGTCGTGGTTCGTCTTTTCGGTGGCTGGCTTCAAGGCCGCGGCGAGCGTCTTGCGGCGGTCTTCGATGATTCTGGGGTCGTCCTTGTGGATCTCGATCAGCTCTTTGAGGTTGTCGATTCCATCGTCGGTGAACGCCATCACCCCATCTTCACCGACCCCAACGACCCAGAGCTGGCCATCCTCGGGGTCCATTTCTTCGGCGACCTCGAACAGCCAGTCCTCGTCTTCACCGAGCATCTCGGCGACATGGCTGAGCGTGAACACGTGGCTGACCTTGTTGACCTGACCCACGATCAAGCCGCCTGCGCTGCAAGGGCCTGCTCTCGCATGGCCTTCCAGTTCCACGGCAGCAGCTCGTCGAGCCGGTGCGCGGGGTGGGTGGCGATGCGGGCGAGCACGTCGGCCAGCCAGGCCTGAGGATCGACGTCGTTCATCTTGGCGGTGATGATCAGGCTGTACATGGCGGCGGCGCGTTGGCCGCCGCGGTCGGATCCACAGAAGAGCCATGACTTTCTGCCCAGACAGATACCCCTGAGCGCACGTTCGGCTGCGTTGTTCGATAGACAGACGCGGCCGTCGTCGAGGAAGCGTGTGAACGATGGCCAGCGCTTGAGCATGTAGTTCATGGCCTTGGCCAAGTCGTGGCCGCGCGAGAGCTTGGCGCATTGCTCACGCATGTAGGCCTCCAGGTTCGCCACCAGCGGGGCGCTCAGTTCCTGGCGAACGGCCTGCCGCTGCTCAGCGCCGTGGCCGTTGATCGAACGCTCGATCTCGAACAGCGCATCGATACGGCGCACGATCTCCATGGCCATCGGGGAGATGACGATCTCCTTCTTGCCGGCCGCCTTGCGCCGCGCGTTCTCCTCCAGATCCGCCATGGCGAAGAACGGGCGGCGCGCATGGACCCAACAGGCCGCCTCCTTGATCGGGCCCGGCGTTCGGCCGGCCTCGTAGAGTTTGCCGTAACCGCCGAAGGCGTCAGCTTGGAGGATGCCGGCATAGCCGGCCAGATGCGCCTGCGGGTGCTCGCCGCTCCGATCGCGCGAGTAATAGAACATCGCCGCCGGCGGATCTGGACCGCCGAACGGTTTGTCGTCCTTCACGTAAACCCAACATCGCGCGACGTCGCATTTTCCAAGCGCCAGTACCCGCACGGTCGTGTCGTCGCCATGCAGACGCTCGGCCGCCATGACGTGGGACTCGATCAGACGCAGCAGCGGATCCAACACCGCGCAGGCCGCGCCCACAGCGTCGGCCGCGGTCGATAGGCTGATCGGCACGCCCTCCCGGCCATATCGCTCGACCTGCCGGTTGAGCGGCTGATGCTGACCGAACTTCTCGAACAGGATCATCGCCAGCAGGCTTGGCCCTGCCCATCCGCGAGGGATCACGTGGAACGGCGCCGGCGCCTGGCTGATCTTCTCGCAGTCCCGGCAGGTGAACTTCTCCCGCACGGTCTCGATCACCTTCCACTGACGCGGGATCGATTCCAGCGTCCGGGTCACGTCCTCACTCAGCTTGCGCAGTCGGGTTCCGCCGCAGCACTCGCACGCCGCCGGCGGATCGATCACCACCCGCTCGCGCGGCAGGTTTTCGGGGAAGGTGTTGCGTTCGGTCGGCCGTCGGCGCGTGAAGCCGGCCACTGTCGTGGCCTTGGCTAGCGCCATTTCGGCCGCGATCTCGTCTTCGGTGACGGCGGCTTCCGCCTCCTCGAGTTGAAGTTCCATCTGGTCGATCAGCCGCGCCGATCGCTCGGAGTGCGGGCCGTAAATCTGGCGCTCCAGCTTTGCGATCCGCAGTTTCTGGTGGGCGATCAGCGCCATGTCTTCGGAAGCTCGAGCCTTGGCGACCGCCAGCTCGGCGGCGACTTCGTCCTTTTCCGCGGCGACGACGTCCCGGTCTTCCAGGGCTTCCTGCATCCGCGCTCGCGCGACCAGCAGCGCCGCTCTCAGCGCGCCAATATCGTCCGGAAGGGCTTCAAGGCCAGCGTTCATGGCCAGGATTGAATCATAAAATAAGCGGCTTGTGGCGCCCTAAAATGCAAGCAGAACAAGGTTTTTTCGGCTATCCCGCGCTCGCCGGCCGCCACGTGTGTTGCGGATTGCGCCAGTCGATCGCTTCCAGCAGATAACCCATCTGGGCGGCGGTGATCGCCACCGCGCCATCCACTGCCACCGGCCAGATGAACCGACCTCGGTCCAGGCGTTTGGCGTAGAGCGACAGCCCGATCCCGTCGTGCCAGAGGCATTTGATGAGGTCACCTCTCTTCCCACGGAACAGGTAGAGGTCGCCCGCGTGGGGGTCGCGCTTCAGGCCCTCTTGCACCTGCAGCGCCAGGCCATTCATGCCCCGGCGCATGTCGGTGTGACCGGTGGCGATCCACACCCGGACATTCGATGGGACCGGGATCACCGCAGGGCCCGCAATGTCGCGCTGACCATCGACGCTGGCGCCGACGCGCCGATCGTCACCCGCACCCCGCCAGCCAGTTCGACGACTATCGCCGGCGCGGGGTGGGCCGCGGCCTTCAGTTCGGGCGGGTCTTCCATGATCACGGCCGGCACAAACTCCCCAGTCGACCGCGCCGCCATGGCCATCGCCTCTCCTCGCCATTTGTAAATCAGGCTGGTCGAGATCTCGTATTGCCGCGCTACCTCGACCACGACCGCGCCCGGCGAGAACGCCGCCATCAGAATCGCGCGCTTCTCGTCGTCGCGCCACCGGCGTCTCCGTTCAGGACCGGTGATCAGACTGGAATGGCTCATGCTGTGCAGCTTTGCGTACGCGTAAGGACGTCCTTACGAGCACAGCATCACCGCCGATCCACGCCCATCAAGGCGGCCCACGCCGGAGGGGTACG
>JAYTRF010000302.1:0-1959 GCA_043746375.1 Caulobacteraceae bacterium
TTTCCGCCATGTTGGCGATGCAGGCGGCCAACATACTGGGCCAGAGTGCCTTTCCAGGAAATGGGCATCGTCAGGAAGAGCGTGTCGAGTCTGGGATCGTCGAAGCCTTCCCCGATATAGCGCCCGGTCGCCAGAATGAGGCGTTCTTCATCGTCTGGCACACGCAATGCTGTCTCGGACGCCCTGCGTTCGGCGGCCGACATCCCGCCCCGAAGGACAACCAGATGGCGCACGAAGCGCGAGAAGCGGCGTTGCAGATATTCGAGATGGTCCTTGCGTTCGGTCAGCACGAGCGGCGAGCGCTTCGCCTCTAGCGCCTTGAGCACATCGTCGAAAATCAAGTCATTGCGTAGCTCGTCTTCGGCGAGGGCGGCATAGACCGCCGGCATGGCGGGGCGGTTGGAGGCCGCTAAAGGCGGCGGCAACTGAAATTTTGTCGCTCTATGCTTGGCGCGGTGAGCAACGCCCCGTTCGGCAGCGTGCGCGCGAGCGTCAACGCGATGTCTCACGGGACCGCACTGCATGAAGATGATGGGGTGGCGCCCGTCCTTGCGAGCGACGGTCGCGGACAGGCCGAGGACATATCGGGCCTTCGCGCGCCGCGCCACAAGCTCAAAGCTCGCCGCCGAGAGGTGATGGCACTCGTCAAAAACCAAATGACCGTAATCGGCCACCAAATCGGACACCTCACCTCCGCGCACGAGACTCTGGATCAGCGCGACATCGATGACGCCCGTCGGTTTGCGCCGGCCGCCGCCGATGATCCCGATAAGCTTCGGATCGATATCAAGGAATGTCTTGAGGCGCTCAACCCATTGGGCGAGCAACTCTCGGCGATGGACAAGGATCAGCGTATTCCGCGCCCGCTCGGCGATAAGCGCGGCGGCCACGACGGTCTTGCCGAAGGCTGTGGTCGCCGCCAGCACGCCGGCATCATGCGGCACGAGCGCGTCGAACGCCTCGACCTGGGGGCCATATAGCGCGCCCTGGAAGCAGGCTTCGGCCGGAAGCGGCGACCCTAGGATTCGCAGGTCCTCCACCACCGCCTCGGCGCCATGGGCGCCAATCAACTCAATAGCCTCGTTAAGACACCCGCGTGGCAAGCCGACATGGCGCGGGTGAAGTTCGGCGCAAGAGATGATCCGGGGCTTGTCGAAGGTCGGGAAGCGCATGGACTGCGCGCGGTAGAACTCCGGGTTCTGAAACGCCGCCAGACGCATCAGCCGCGCCGTCATCGCCGATGGCAGCTCGGTGCGATCAATGTAGACCTGATCGGCGATGACGACGCCGACCTTGCTTGGCATGGGCGCGTTGATCGGTCCGGGCTCCCGCCGCCGAGAAGGCGTCATGCGCCATGGCTCGTCGGCGTCCTCGTCCTCCACCGGCATGCGCACGCCCAACACCCGACCACGCGACTCCGCGTCGGCGACCAGGTCCAAGACCGCGTTGGCGGACAGAGGCGGAGCCGACGACAGGAACGCCCATTGATCGTCGTAGGGTCGAAGGGCTTCATCGATGAAGACGCTGTTTCCGTGCTCGCGCGCTCTACGCTGCAAGGGCAAGGCGATCAGATTGCCGAAGCCGCCGACCGGCATGGTGTCCTGGCTTGGAAAGAAGCGGTCATACGAGGCGAAGCCGATTTCTGGCCGCCGTTCCATCGTCTCCGTCATGATCGCGGCACCGAGCTGGCGGGCGGCGCGGGCGGGGACCGGCTCCGAAAAGAAGATCCAGACATGGCCGCCGTTGCCGGACCGGGAGCGTTCCAGGGCGGCGGGAACGCCTTTCGCCCGGCAGGTTTCAACCATCGCGGTGGCGTCTGGCGCCCAGCTTTCCTTGTCGAAATCGGCGGCCAGAAACCAGCAGGTTTCATCCGGCAGCATCGGATAGACGCCGGCGACAAAGGCGCGCGATCCATCGCCGCCCCGCAGATGCTTGTCGATGATCTCGTCCGTGACGGGG